>NZ_JBHSNC010000021.1:0-159622 GCF_042655785.1 Cohnella yongneupensis | reverse complement strand
AGGCGCTTGCCAGCCCCCATTCCGGACTTTCACCGTAGAGATGACGCCCATGCTGGGCGTACATACCGAAAAGGCTTGCCCCTGTATAGGAGCAAGCCTTTGTTCTTTGTTGCAGATAGCCGATTTGTTAATGATTCGGACGTTCTTCTATGACTTTGACCGCTTTCGCGAGCTCCCGAAGCACGTCGGACTGCAATTGCGGCTCTTGATAGGTTGCTTTGATATAAGCTTCGCCAGCCTGGCTGGACGTATAGCGCGGTGGCAGATGGTTAAGCGCCAACAGCACGATGTCGATCTGGCACTTCTCGCAGGCGCATGTTAGAATGCCCGCTTTCACGAAGTGGTCTTCGAAAATGTTGCTGACGATCGGTTCCATGACGTTCAAGATCGATAGCTCGCGAGAAAAGATCATATGTCAACCTCCTAGAAGTATTCTCGTATGATAGCTTCGATCTATTATAGCATATAAACCCTACTAACCTTTACTCGTAAGTCGGCATGACGACGCCCGGGGCCGATCGGGTCACTAGCTTTCCTTCTACGAGCTGCAATACTTCGTTCCCAGCTACGCGCACCTCGATGAGCGAGCCACTGTACATCAGCCCTCCCTCTATCTGCCTTACGGACATGCCTACGACGCTGCGCAAGTTCCCTCCCCTGTCGGTCACGATCCGGACGCCGGCAGGGAATCGGCATAGAAATCGGCCATCCCGGTAAATCTCGCATTCCTCGCGCGTATTGTGCAACTCGTATGCGAACCCGTCTATCGTCCGGCTAAACCGGCAAAGGAGCATCTACCCGAGCGTCGGCGCGAACCGGACTCTCGGATAGATACTCCTGCCTATGGAAATGCACTTCTATGAATTCCGTTATAGGATGACGCCGTCTTTGAAAATCGCGATTTCCCTGAAGCCGTTATTCTCGCCGTTCGTCTTGATGTCACCGGAAGCTAATCCGATGACGTAGGCAAGCAAATCATCGGTCAATTGCGCCATGCTTGTGCCGCCGAGCAAGCGTCCCGCGTCGAAATCGATCCAGTGCTTCTTCTTCTGCGCCAGCTCGCTGTTCGTCGAAAGCTTAACCGTAGGCACGGGACCGCCGAACGGCGTTCCCCGTCCCGTCGTGAACAACACGATGTGCGCGCCCGCCGCCGCGAGAGCCGTTACCGACACGAGATCGTTGCCCGGCCCTTGGATCAAGTTAAGACCGGGCTTGCTCGCCCTTACGCCGTACGGCAGCACGTCCGTCACCTGAGCATGGCCGCCCTTCTGCGTACAGCCGAGCGACTTTTCCTCCAGCGTCGTTATGCCGCCGGCTTTGTTGCCGGGCGACGGGTTCTCATAAATCTCTTGATTATGCCGGATAAAATATTGCTTGAAATCGTTGATCAGGTTTACGACTTTGCCGAACACTTCCTCATCCTCCGCGCGATTCATGAGAATCGTCTCGGCGCCGAACATTTCGGGCACTTCCGTCAGCAGCGCGGTGCCGCCTTCCGCGGTGACGATGTCGGCCATGCGTCCGACGAGCGGATTCGCGGTAATGCCGGAGAAGCCGTCCGAGCCGCCGCACTTGAGGCCGAGCTTCAGCTTCGACAACGGGATCGGCTTGCGAACGAACCGCTCCGCGTAAGCCACGAGCTCCTCTAGCAACAGCATTCCGGCTTCGAGTTCATCCTCTTCTTCCTGCGATTTCAAGAATCGGATGCGACCGCCGCCGTCGCCTAGCAGCTCTCGCATTCCCGCGATCTGATTGTTCTCGCAGCCTAAGCCGACAATCAGTACGCCTGCTGCGTTACCGTGCTCGGCGAGCGAGGCCAGCAGCTGTTTCGTGAAGCTTAGGTCGTCCCCAAGCTGAGAGCAACCGAACGGGTGGGCGAAGTGGAAGATGCCGTCGATGCCGCGCCCCGCGAAGCGGTTCGTAGCCATTTTGGCCAGCAACTCGCACGTTTTGTTAATGCAGCCTACCGTATTCAAAATCCAAATTTCGTTGCGGATGCCTACTTCACCGTTATCGCGTTCGTATCCGAGGAACGAGCGTCCCTGCGGCTGCGCCGCAGCCTGCTCCTTCGGTTCGTACCGATAGTCGAGCAATCCGCCGAGACCCGTGCGCACGTTATGCGTATGCACCCAGCTCCCCGCGGGAATATCCGATTGCGCCACGCCGATCGAGTAACCGAACTTGCGAACGTGACTCCCGATCCCGATCGGACGAATGGCGAGCTTATGCCCTCTGGGCACGTCGGCTATGGCCTGAACGATCAGCTCGCCGTCAACAGCGGGTACCGTAACGGCTTCTCCCTCCGCTATATCTCTCAGCGCAACGGCGACGTCGTCGTCCGGATGCAAAATGACCGTGTCACTCATCGTCCCGTTTCCTCCCATTTCGCCATATGGCGAACGACTTCGTCCGCCAAGCCCGGATATTGCGTCAAATCTTCTTCCCAAATCTCTTGCAGCGAGAGAATTTTCCTTACTGCTCTATCGGTGCTATCTGCACTTTCGATAATGCCGCCATCCGCGGCCGTCTTCCACGCTTCCCGAATGAGCGCCAGCAACGCCGGATCGTCGCGAACCGCGAATAGCGTGCCGTCCGGCAAACGCGTCGTCGGTTCACCCGTCAAATCCGCCGGACGATACAGGCGAAGCAGCGACGCGAGCGATTCGGACAGCACCGCCGGCACTCCCCCCGTCCGCTGCATATGCCTCTTCAAGGATGGCAACAGCCTTACTTTCCACTTCGACAAGCTGTTCATCGCTATGTCCGCGAGCTTGTGCTTTATGAACGGGTTGCGGAACCGTTCAAGCGTCTCGTTCGCGTAGGTCGCCAATTCGCTTCGGTCAAGCGGAAGTCCGGGCACGATTTCTTCGAACAGCGCTTGCATGAATTTAGGCCCCCATGCCGGATGCTCGAGCGCCTCGCGCACTTCGCGGATTCCGTTAACGAGTCCGATCATAGCCATTAAAGTATGGGATCCGTTCAAGATGCGAACTTTGCGAAGCTGATACGGTTTAAGGTCGTCGACCCATTGCACGTTCAGTCCGGACGCGGCGAGCGGAAGCCGCCCTTCCAAGTCGCGTTCTCCTTGAATCACCCAAAAGTAATAAGGTTCCGCGGTCGTGAGCAGCGGATCTCTGTACCCCCATCTCTCGAACAGCTCGTCGGCTTCTTCCGCCGGATAACCGGTTACGATCCGATCCACGAGCGTGTTCAAGAACCGATTCGCTTCGCGCACCCAGCGCTTAAATTCATCCGGCAATCCCCAGTCGTCCGCATGCTTCAGCACCGTCTCTTGCAGTCGTTCGCCGTTGCGTTCGAGTAGCTCGCATGGAAGATGGATGAGCCCTTTATCCGAACCGCCTCCGAACTTAACGAATCTTCGGTATAAGAACGCCGTGAGCTTGCCGGGGAAAGACAGCACGGGCTCGTTCGGCCGCCATTCGGACGGTTGATACGCGAGTCCCGCTTCCGTCGTGTTCGAGACGACGAATAGGAGATCCGCGCTGTCCGCGAGCGACAGGAACGCCTCCCACTCGGCGTAAGGATCGATCATGCGGGTCAATACGGAAATTTGCTCGCGCTCTTCTACCCGCTTGCCTTCTTTTAACCCGCGCACGAGAAGCGTATATACGCCTTGCTGCGCCTTCAGCTTATCCATGTGCGGCTTGCCGGAAGGACGCGGCTGGGTGACGGCGACTCCGCCTTGGAACAGCCCCGCGCGGTTGCAAGCTTGCAACATCCAATCCGCGAAGCCGCGCAGGAAGTTGCCCTCGCCGATCTGCAACACTTTGATCGGAAGCTCACGATCTCTGCGCGCTTCGGGTTGCAACGATTCAAGCCCGATCAACGGCATCGGTTCAGCCATGCGCTCAAGCTCCGACATGTCGCTTAGCGCTCCCTTCGTTCACGGCGTTGCCGAACCGGAAGTAGCTCTCGGCATTGCGATAGCTAATGTCTTGCACGAGGCCGCCCAGCCAGTTCAGGTCGTTCGGCGCCTCTCCGCGCTCTACCCAATCTCCGATCAAGTTGCATAAAATTCTGCGGAAATACTCGTGACGCGTGAACGAGAGGAAGCTGCGCGAATCGGTCAGCATGCCGACGAACCGACCGAGCAATCCCATATTCGACAGAGACGACAGCTGCGCGAGCATTCCGTCCTTCGTATCGTTGAACCACCAAGCGGAACCGAGCTGGATTTTGCCTGGAATGCCGTCACCTTGGAATGAGCCGATGATAGAAGCGAGCACGTCGTTGTCTTTCGGGTTGAGCGAGTACACGATCGTGCGCGGAAGCGCGCCTTCCTTGTCCCACGCATCCATTAGGCCGACGAGCGCGTTCGCCAAGCGTCCGTCTCCGATCGAATCGTAACCGGTGTCCGGCCCGAGCCTTGCAAGCATGCGCTGGTTATTGTTGCGATGAGCGTGTATGTGCAGCTGCATTGCCCAATCCAGCTCGCTGTACCACCTGCCTAGCTGAAGCAGCGTATGCGTCTTATATTGATTCTCTTCCTCTTTGCTGACCGATTGTCCTTTCACCGCTTTCGCGAAAATAGCGGCCGCTTCCGCATGCGTGCAGGCGGCAAAAGGCACTTCGTCCAGCGCATGGTCCGATACGCGGCAGCCCATCGCGTTGAAATAATCCACTCTGGCTTTAAGCGCGGAGAGCAGCGCGTCGTAGTCGGCGACCGTCGAGCCGATAGCTGCTTCGAGCTTGCTAATCCAAGGCAGGAACGTCGCCGCGCGAATGTTAAGCGCTTTGTCCGGACGGAACGAAGGCAGGACTTGCGTATCGATGCAATCGTCGTCGCGGATCGCCGCATGGTACTCGAGCGAGTCCACCGGATCGTCCGTCGTGCAGATGACCGTGACGTTGCTCGTCCGGATCAAATCGCGTACCGACAGCCCTTGGCCGTCGAATACGGATTTCGTCTTGTCCCAGATCGCTCGCGCGTTGCCTTCGTGAATGATCTCCTCCACGCCGAACATGCGGCGCAGTTCTAGATGCGACCAGTGATAGAGCGGATTACCGATCGTTGCCGGCACCGTGCGCGCGTAAGCCAAGAATCGATCGTAGTCGGTCACGCCTTCGCCGCCGGTCACGTAACGCTCTTCGATGCCATTAGCGCGCATCGCCCGCCATTTATAGTGGTCCCCGTACAACCATGCTTCCGTAAGGTTCGCGAACCGTTTATTTTCGGCGATTTCCCGGGGATCCAGGTGACAATGATAGTCGATGATCGGCATGTTCGCCGCATAGTCGTGATAGAGGCGAGCCGCCGTTTCGTTGCCGAGCAAAAACATTTCATCCATAAAAGGCTTCATATTGTGCCACTCTCCTGTAATCCTCGTGTATAACTCTATGATAGGACAATATACGTGCCGTGAATTGCGCTTTTTTGCTATAATGGCGATAGATATGATCTTTTTTGCTCTGAGGTGATCGCATGCAGCCGAAAGAAACGACTACGATAGATTACGGCAACGAAGAGAGCGATTTTTACCTGCATCACGTCGCGCGCGCTTCGCCTTTCGAACGGAACAACCACTATCACGGGACCTATGAAGTGTATTACCAGCTGTCGGGCAGGCGTCATTACTTCATTAAAGACAGCGCTTATGCCGTCGCTCCCGGCGATCTCGTCTTCATTAACAAGCACGACGTCCATAAGACGTCGATGCTCGGCCCCCCGCAGCACGAACGGGTCGTCATGAATTTCAGCGATGCGTTCCTCGGCACCGACCATCCGTTGTTCCGGCCCGAGCTGCTCCGCATTTTTACCCGGGACAACCACCTGTACCGCTTGAAGCCCCAAGAGCAAATGTTCGTCGAGCAGTTGTTCCGCAAGCTGACGGACGAAGTCAAATTGCAAGAAGACGGATTCGAATTATCGATCCGTCTGCTCGTTACGCAACTATTGCTATTCGTTCTTCGCCTGAAACATGCGGACGCCCCAGTAACCGACGATCCGCTCAGCCCGACGCATCGGCGAATCGCCGAAATCGTGAAGTACATTAACGCGAACTACGACGACAAGCTTCCGCTTCCGGAGCTGTCCGAGCGCTTCGATATGAGCCCGTTCTACTTAAGCCGAACGTTCAAGAAAGTGACCGGCTTTACCGTCGTCGGTTATCAGAACTTGACTCGCGTAAGGGAAGCTCAGGCGCTATTAGCCCGCACGGACGCCAAAGTAACGGACATCTCCGCGCAAGTCGGCTTCGAGCAGTTCGCCCATTTTAACCGGACGTTCAAGAAAATCACGGGCACGAATCCGACGCGTTACCGGAAGTGGAACGGGTGAGCATAATAGAGCTTACACGCCGGAATAAGCCATGAATCCGCCGTCAACCGGCACCGTGACTCCCGTTACGAAGCCCGAAGCTTCGTTGTCCACGAGCCACATCAACGTGCCCAGCAAATCCTTCGGATCCCCGAAGCGCCGCATCGGCGTATGCGTGATGATTTTGTGCGAACGTTCCGTCAAAGAACCGTCTTCGTTCGTGAGCAGCCTGCGGTTCTGTTCCGTCAGGAAGAAGCCGGGTGCGATCGCATTGACGCGAATGCCCGCTTCCGCCATATGGACGGCGAGCCATTGCGTGAAGTTATCGATGGCCGCCTTGGCCGCGCTGTAAGCGGGAACCTTCGTCATCGGACTCGGAGCGCTCATCGAAGAGATGTTGATAACGACGGCGCCCGGGCGGTTGATCATGCTTTTCCCGAACGCTTGGGTCGGGATCAAAGTCCCTAGGAAGTTCAAATTCAGGACGGACGAGAATCCGTCTACGGTAAGGTCGAAGAACGTCTTCACATCCGGACGCTGAAGATCTTCGAGCTGGAAAATTTCTTTGCTCGTAATCCCGTCGGGGTGGTTGCCGCCCGCGCCGTTTATCAAAATATCGCAGCCTCCGAACGCGCGGGTCACCGTCTCTTCCGCGAGCTTCACGCTCTCGGCGTCCAAGACGTTGCACGCAACGGCGAGCGCCTCTCCGCCTGCCAGCCTAATCTCTTCGGCAACGGACTCGCCCTTCTCCGCCGTACGATTCAAAATCGCCACTTTAACGCCGTGCTTGCCTAGCTCTCGCGCCATCGCGGAACATAACACTCCGCTTCCGCCCGTAATGACGGCGACTTTCCCCTTCAAATGTTCCCGTTGAATCGCCATTAGCTAATAGCCTCCTTCGTCGTTTGACGGGATCTCTCGCAAGCATCCCATACTCCCCATAGGTACATAATACCGAGCGCCCGATCGTACAAGCCGTAACCCGGTCTGCATTTTTCATCCCAAATATGTCTGCCGTGATCCGGCCGAGCGTACCCGTTGAATCCCGTGTCGTGATACGCCATGACGATTCCGCTAATGTCGACCGTTCCGTCTTGCGTCCGATGGGAAGTCTCGATAAAGTCTCCGTTGTCGTACACTTTCACGTTGCGAATGTGGGCGAACGGAATACGACCCGCGAATTCCCTGACCATCGCCGGAATATCGTTGTCCGGGTTAGCTCCGAGCGACCCGCTGCACAACGTTACGCCGTTGGACGGACTGTCCACGAGATCCAGAATGGCGCGGATGTCGTCTCGGTTTTTAACGATGCGCGGCAAGCCGAAAATCGGGTACGGAGGATCGTCCGGATGAATCGCCATTTTAATATCGTAATGCTCGGCGACCGGAACGATTTGCTCTAGGAAGTACGCCAGATGGCTGCGCAGGTCGGCTTCCGTCACGTCGCGGTAAGCGGCGAACAGCTCGGTAAGCTTGCCAAGCCGTTCCGGTTCCCATCCGGGCATCGTAAAGGCCGGGTTTCCGGCGATTTTGCGAACCAATTCCATCGGATCCATGTCGGCGATCTTTGCCTTCTCCATGAACAACGCGGTCGAGCCGTCTTCCATCTCCTTGTACAGATCGGTTCTTACCCAATCGAAGACGGGCATGAAGTTATAGCAGATCGTCTTCACGCCTACCGTGGCCAGCTTCGCGATCGTCCGCTTATAGTTCTCGATATAAAGGTCTCTAGAGGGTAGCCCGAGCTTAATATCGTCGTGGATATTTACGCTTTCTACGACATCCAGATGAAAGCCGTGCGCATCCGCCAACCGCTTATAGGCCATGATTTTGTCCATCGGCCACTCTTCGCCGGCCGGCACGTCGTGCAGCGCCCAGACGATGCCTTCCACGCCCGGAATTTGCTTGATTTGCGCCAGCGTCACCGTATCGTTGCCTTCGCCGTACCATCGGAACACCATTTTCATAACGTTACGCTCCCCTTTTTCTTGCTTTTTTGACACGTACGCTTACACTATCTTTAGATGTACATTCCGTTCGAACCAAGGAGCGATTCGAAGTGGCCCGCATAATGAATATCGATTTCCGACAACTGCCGCTTTATTTCGCCTACGAACGGAGAAGCGACTCCCCGGAGCAGTTCGAAGGAATATTCCATGCCCACCAAGGCGTCGAGATATTGATGGTGCACGAAGGCGCGGGCACGCTGATCGTCGATCAGAGAAGCTATGATATCCGGCCCGGAATGATATGCGTATTCCAACCTTTTCAACTGCATCACGTTCAAGTGAACCTGAGCGAAGGCGTGCCTTTCGTTCGCTCGATCGTTCATTACGAGCCGCCGACATACGAGGCTTATTTCGATAGATGGCCCGCTCTCAGAGCTTTTTTCAAGCATATGCACAAAGGAAGACTAGTTTCGCCTTGTTTGTACGACTTACAAGGACTTGAGCGGCTTTCTACGATTTTGCTAAGCTTGCACGAAAGTCTCCCCGAGCTGTCCCGCGACGATTACGAAGCGTATTCCCTCTTCTTGATCTCCTTCTTCCGCGCTTTCAAAACGCTGTGGGAGAAGCAAAGCACTCATCCGTCCGGCGAGCAGGAATCGCGCAGGCTTCATCAGGCCGAACGCATTATGGAGTGGCTGGAGGTGCGGTACAAGGAGCCTTTGCGGCTGGAGCAGATGGGCAAAGATTTGCATCTATCCCCGCATCACTTGTCCCATTTGTTCAAGGAGTATTCCGGCAACAGCATCTCCGATTATGTTTCGGCCAAGCGCATGCAAGCCGCCGTCATCCTGTTAATGTCCGGAGATTATTCCGTCGCGCGTATCGCGGAGGAAGTCGGCATGCCGAATTGCTCGCACTTCTGCAAACAGTTCAAGACGCATTTCGGGTCGACGCCCCATCAATATCGCAAGCAATGGCACGAGAACTCTCATTCGAAGCAGCCACAGTATTTAAAGTGACTAAGACCGCTTTATAAAAATACTATCAATCCTTTCGCGACAATTGTGAGATTAAGATGCTAAAAAATAACGCTACTTTGCGGTTTGCGTCGATCTGTTATTATGGAAAAGGGAACTGTAGTTATCGGTAGTAAACCATTCATCGGGAGTCGAGGAGTGTTTCATCTGGAAGTTCTAATTCCTACGCGTACGCTAACCTTCACGAAAGAACAGTTCGATCGTTGGAAAAACGGCGAAAGAGACGATTGTACCGATCCTTATTGCAAGACGCTAAGAGGTACAAGAGGCTTCGGAGAATATATTGCGGGGAAGCATTACGAATCGCTCGGATATGAATGGATTCATCATGATTTCAATCTGTTCGGCGGCAACAAGCTCGGGAAGTATCCGAAAGCCGAGGCCGTCTTTCGCACCTATTTCGGAGATGAGCGATTTGAACGTGGACGAGGTTATTCCCCCTCCTTCTACCCGTTTGTTCGGATAGAGGAGCCCGACTTGATGATTTATAAGCCGGATTACTCGGAGCTCCGATTCGTCGAATGCAAAAGAAAAGATACGAGCGATAAATTAAGAGACTCGCAGGTCAAAGGACTTGCCCTCTAAAAGCTATTATTCGAATGCCCCGTGGAAATCGTCGAGATCGTAGAAGAAGGCAAAGGAAAAGCGGGGGAAGGAACACCGTTTTCTTGGCAGTTTTAGTGCGCTTAAGAGGGCTTAGGATTTAACTTGTTTCGGATCAGCCACCAACCGATGATTGGCGAGCTGCCGATCGCAAGCAGCATGCAGTTAATGACAAGCGGCGCCGTACTGATGCTTAGCGTGATCATGAACGCGATCATCCCGACGATTCGGCCGACGTTAAGCCCTAGCTCCCGAATGACGACATACTCGACGCGACGGTTCGCGCCTTCTTCGTCCTGGCCGATCAAGTCGAATACCGCCGTGGTCATAGGAATCGTATAGAGCGGAATGAACAGCGCGGCGCCGATACCGAATATAAGTAGCGTGGCGTAAGTAACGCCGAAAAAAAACGCAACGATGACGGCAGTCATGACGATCGTGCCGATCAGCATGCCAAACTTGCGCCATCTCGGCTTCAACCATTTGCCGACCGCATAGAAGCTTACGGCGGCGACCGCCGAAGTGATTAGCACGAAGTTGCCGAGCTGAAGCTCGCTACCGGATTGCAAGTAGACGAGCAGGCCGATCATGACGCCGAAGACGCCCTCGCGAAGCCCTTGCGCGGCTAGCGCGCCGAATACCGGACGCCAAGGCGTTCCCGAACGCCTCAGCGCTCGAATCGGCAATGCCCACTCGTAATCGCCGTCCGTTCGGCGATGGCGCAGCAAGAAGCTGAACAATACCCCCGCCACGAAAATTCCGAGCGAAATCATGAAGATCATCCGATAACCGCTCTCTCCCGCCATACGCGATAAAATAACGCCGGAGCTCCACGGGACGGCGATGCCGACGACCGAACCGATTACGCCCGCAAGCCCGTTGAAGCGGTCCCGGCTCGAAGCATCGGTCGCCTCGAAGTAGACGACATTGTACGCAAGCCAAAAAAAGCCGACCGACAGCCCATTCAGCAACCCCAGCAACCAAATCGCCTGAATCGCGCTTTTACCAAGCAGCAGCACGGTGCCGTAAAAGACGGCGGAGCCTCCGATCCCTAGCCGCAAAACGATCATTTTATTGCCTTCCTTGACCCAATTACCCGCCAGCCAGAACGTCGCCGCCATGACAATATGTGTCAACAGCGTAAACGCGCCGAGCAGGATGTAGCTTTGGCTTGCTTTCCACAAGTATACCCCGAGGAACGTTCCAGACAGCGCGCTTCCGGTAATGAACAAGCCATTGACGACAAGCAACAGCCAAGTTTGCCGATCGAACCGTCCGGTATTCGATTGACCGCTGTTTGCTTCGCTTATGTGCATGAGCATCTCCTTTTAAGTCCGTTTAAATGGACACCGTCTTACATTGCCCCAAATGAGAGCCCATGAATCGTTTGAGCTTCGTAAATGCAAAAAAGCCCGAACCATCCAGGCTCGGGCTGCCTTCGTTATTTAAGATACGGTCCGGCGCGCTGCCTTTTGCGGCGACTGTTCGCCTAGGCCAAGCGTCTGCGTCGTCGAAGCATTGATTTCCTGGAAAAGCTCCGGGTTTTTGAGCAACGATACGCCGTAAGACGGAATCATTTCTTTGATTTTCGGTTCCCATGCTTTCATATGCTGCGGGAAGCACTTCTGGATAACTTCGACCATGACGGATACGGCTGTAGAAGCTCCCGGCGAAGCGCCAAGCAAAGCGGCGATCGAGCCGTCGGCGGCGCTGATGACTTCCGTACCGAACTGCAACGTTCCTTTGCCGCCCGCGGCCGTGTCTTTAATAATTTGAACGCGTTGGCCGGCTACGAGCAAATCCCAGTCTTCGGACTTGGCGTTCGGGATAAATTCGCGCAAAGCATCCATCCGTTTTTCTTTCGATTGCATGACTTCCTTGATCAGGTACGTCGTAAGCGGAATGTTCTTCGCGCCTGACGCCAACATCGTAAGGAGATTATGCGGCTTGATGGAAGTGATCAAATCGAACATCGAACCGAATTTCAGGAACTTCGGCGTAAAGCCGGCGAACGGTCCGAACAGCAACGATTCTTGCTTGTCGATGACGCGGGTGTCCAAATGCGGCACGGACATCGGAGGCGCGCCGACCGCGGCTTTGCCGTATACTTTGGCACGATGCTGCGCAACGATTTCTGGATTTTTGCACACCATGAACAGTCCGCTTACCGGGAATCCGCCGATTCCTTTGCCTTCCGGAATGCCGGATTTTTGCAGCAGATGCAAGCTACCGCCCCCGCCGCCGATAAAGACGAACTTGGCGGTATGGCGTTCGACCGCGCCGCTGTCGACGTCCTTCACTTTCAGTTGCCACGAGCCGTCGCCCGTACGTTTAATATCATTGACTTGTTGGTTGTATTTTATATCGACGTTTTGACGCTTTAGGTTAGCGAACAAACCGCGCGTCAATGCGCCGAAGTTGACGTCCGTGCCGGATTCGATCCGCGTGGCCGCGATCGGTTGATTCACCGTCCGGTCTTTCATCATGAGCGGAATCCATTCCGCCAGCTTCGCCGGGTCGTCGGAATATTCCATCCCTTGGAACAACGGATTGTTAGCTAGCGCTTCATGGCGTTTTTTCAAAAAGGCGACGTCCTTGTCCCCTTGCACGAAGCTCATATGCGGTACCGGCACGATAAAGTCGCGCGGATTGCGGATCAAATTGCTGTCTACGAGGTACGACCAGAACTGCTTCGAAACTTGAAACTCTTCGTTAACTTTTACGGCTTTGCTAATATCTATCGATCCGTCCGATTTCTCGGTCGTATAGTTCAGTTCGCATAGCGAAGAATGTCCCGTTCCCGCGTTGTTCCATTCGTTGGAGCTTTCCTCGCCGGCGGTCGTGCGTCTTTCGAACACCGTAATTTTCCAGTCCGGCGCCAATTCTTTTAACATCGACCCCAAAGTCGCGCTCATAATTCCCGCACCGATTAAGATTACGTCTGATTTCGTTTGATTGTTGCTCATTTCATCCGTCCTTATAACTTAATTATGATTTGCTGATTAATTAAATAGGCGCTCCTGCATAGGCGCTACGGCAAGCAAGCTGGCGACCTGAATCACACTCTTTATCTGGTTCAACAACAACTCTATATAGTGTATCACTATTACCTATCGATTTTAATATGTATTTGCTATACGGATGATAGATATAAGTTATTAAAAAGTTGGTAACCAACCCTATGAGCCGCTTAGTTCTCCAGAGTATAGTAGATGTATGCGCATTCAACTGCTTTTCGAAAATAAAGAGGTTCGGCATCCTGGAGATGTCGAACCTCTTTTTGTTTCGTTCATAATGTCATTGAATGAGAAGAGCTTATATCGAGCTCAGCACGATATTGCGAAGCTTTCGAGTAAGCGGCATCGTTCCCGCATCCTTCTTGTTGACCATGAACAGGAACGAGAGTCCTTCCTTCGGAAAATTGCCGAAATAGGCGCCGAGCCAGCCGTCCCAGCCGTATTCGCCCGGACTGCTAAGGATGCCCGCTTTCGTACCGTCCGTCATGATGCGCATAAAGTTGCCGTAGCTATGCCCGCGCAACGTATGCCACCCGTCGAAGTTTTTTTGTTGCGCCGCGGTCAACGTGGCAGTCGTTAAATAATCGACGGTTCGCGGACGCAAAATTTGAACGCCGCCCAAACTTCCGCCGCCTAGCAGCATTCTAGTGAACTTCGAAGCGTCGTCGATCGTCGAAGCCAATCCCGCGCCTCCCGATTCGAAAGCCGGATCGCGGTCCATCCGGTGAACGATGCCGAGATTATTGCCCGTATACAACGTCAATCCGCCCTGGCCGTCGTCCGCGTACGTCGAGACAAGCCGATCTCTCTGCGCATCGGCGACCCAGAACGCGGTATCCTGCATGCCCAGCGGCTCGAACAGTTCGCGTTGCATGAATTCGCCTAATCGCATGCCGCTAACGACTTCGACGACCGCTCCGAGCACGTCCGCGGACGTACCGTACTGCCAAGCCGAACCCGGCTGGAAGGAAAGCGGAATTTCGCCCAAACGGTTCATCGCTTCGAGCGTGCTCATCGGCGATTCGCCCAGCAATCTACGATCGATTTCCCGGAACAAGGCATCCGTTTCTTGCCCGGCCTTGTCGGTTCCTCCATAGGTCAAGCCCGAAGTCATGGAAAGCAAGTCATGCAGGTTGACTTCGCGTGCTACCGGCACCAATCGGCCGTCTTGCTCGACTTTCTGATTTTTGAAGCCGGGCAAAAACTTGCTTACGGGATCGAATAAGTCGATCTTCCCGCGTTCCACCAACAGCATCGCGGCGGTTGCCGTTATCGGCTTCGTAAACGAATATAAACGGAAAATAGAGTTTCTCGTAACCGGATTCCCTGCTTCCCGATCCGCCAAACCGTCCTCATGATAAAAAATTTCGCTGCCATCCTTGATCACCAGCAAATTGCCTCCGGCGACTTCATGGTTATCGATGCCGGCTCTAAGCGTTTCTTGGAGCTGACGGATTGCGATTTGATCCAACATGTTCGATGATCTCCTTCCGACTATGCGCAGGCTCGCGAGCAGAGCTTATAACTCTACTATTGCTTTTATAACACGAGCTTCGGGTTTTAACCACCCGTCAAAAGAATCTATCATCCCTTCGAAAGAGGAACGGTGCGTAATATAGCGGTCAATAGCGATGGATCCGGTCCCGATAACGTCCAGAACGTGCCTAAAATCGGCTTTCGTGGCGTTGCGGCTTCCCATTAACGTCAATTCGCGCTTATGAAATTCCGGATCCGAGAACGTAATCTCGCCCTTCACTAGCCCAACGTAGACGAGCTTGCCGCCGTGCGCGACCAAATCGAACGCGTTCGTCATCGAAGCCGCATTCCCCGTAGCATCGAACACGGCCGCCGGATAATCTCCGTTCGTTAACTCGGCAAGTCGCTGCTTGGCGTCCGTACCTTGTGCGTTAATCGTATAGTCGACCTTCGCCCAAGATCGGCAGAACGCAAGCCGTTCCTCGTTAATGTCCATCGCGATAACCGTCGCGCCGGCATGCTTGGCTAGCGCCATGACGCCTAACCCGATCGGTCCCGACCCGATGACGAGAACGGTATCCGTTGCCGAAAGTTCCGCGCGGCGCACGGCGTGGGCGCCGATCGCGAGCGGTTCCACGATTGCGGCCTCGTCCAGCGATAAACCGTCTGCCCGAAGCAAGTGCGTCGTCGGAACGGAAATTAGCTCCCGCATCCCGCCGTCGATATGTACGCCTAACACTCGCATTTCCTTGCAGCAATTCGTCTTTCCCCGCCGGCAAGCTAGACACGTACCGCAATGCATATATGGAATAATCGAAACTTGATCGCCTGGCACGAGTCCTTCGGCGTTATCCCCTACTTGCTCGATGATGCCGGACAGTTCGTGCCCCAGAATGCGCGGATACGTAAAAAAGGGCTGGTTGCCTTTAAAAGCATGATAATCCGTCCCGCATATGCCGACCCGCTTGATGCGGACGATGGCATTGCCGGGCGTAAGTATCGGCTCTGGCAGATCGTCCGAAATGCGGAACGAATCTATCTTGTCGCATACGATTCCTTTCATTCCTTCGCCTGCTCTCTTAAAGTGAAATATTGGCGTTATATTGCGGTATACCGCTGACCCAGGTACGATCGCGAATCGGCGTCAATATTTCAAGGACGTCCGCTAATAATTCGCGGTCTATCGGCTCGTCGGCCCAACCGGCGTTTTTCACGATATTGTCAGGGTTCGCCGTGCTTACAAGCGTCGTCGGAATGCGTTCTTCGCTAGTCGAATATTGCACCGCCAGCTTCGCGATGTCCTCTCCCCGCTCCGCGCACAGCCGTGCCGCTTTCAAACACGCTTCTTTGATTTCGTTGCTGGCAGGGTGCCATTCCGGCGTACCGCGCGTGCTAAGCAGCCCCATCGAAAGTGGCGAAGCGTTCACTAAACCGACACCCCGGGCATCCAACAGCGGAAGCAATTTAAGGAGCGACGTGTCGTTCAGCGAATAGTGGCAGTACGAAATAATCGCGTCGACTTCGACCTGCGGAAGCAGTTGCTCGAACAGGGCGAGCGGCAAGCCGCAAATGCCGGTGCTGCGTATTTTGCCTTGCTCCTTCAACCGTTTCAGCGCAGGGACCGCTTCCTCTGCGATGATCCCGGGCTCCACGAACTCGATATCGTGCAGGAATAATAGATCGACGTAGTCCGTATGCAATCTGTTCAGGCTCTCTTCCAAGCTGGCTTCGATTCTCTTAGCGGTGAAGTCGAACCTGTCGGCGCCATAACGGCCCGCTTTCGTAGAGAGAAAAAATCGGTCTCGCGATATTTGTTGAATGGCTTTGCCTAATACGGTCTCGGCCTTCGTCGCTCCATAGTAAGGAGAGACATCGATCAGATTGATGCCCGCATCGACCGCCGCGTGCACGGTCCGGATCGCTTCGTTGTCATCGGTTTGGCGGAAAACGGAGCCTAGCGACGAGGCGCCGAAGCTAAGCGTCGAAACGTTCATGCCCGTCTTTCCTAATGCGCGGTATTTCATCGTAAGCTCACTCCATCCTTGATTACTCGCTTAATTTATAGAAAGATCTGGCGTTATTTCCGAATAAGGCCGCGCGCTCTTGCACGCCCCAAGCCTGCGGGATCGCTTGCTCCAGTACGTTCACGACTTCGTCGTACTCGGCGGCGAGCAAACAAACCGGCCAGTCGGAGCCGAATAGGACGCGATCGGGACCGAACAAATCGAGCACATGCCGGATGTATCGGACGAACTGCTCCGGCTTCCACGACTTATGGTCGGCCTCCGTCACCATGCCCGAAAGCTTGCAGCGGATGTTCGGGTGCGATGCCGCGCGTTTCATTTGCTCTGCCCATGCCTCGAACTGGAGGCCGGACGCGATCGGCGGCTTGGCGATATGATCGATGACACCTCGCAAGCCCGGCACCTCGTTCAGCAACCGATTAAGCGTGTCCAGTTGATCCGACTTCAAGAGAAGATCGACCGGAACGTCGTCCCGCGCATAGCCGCGAAGCGCTTCCACGAATGCGGGTTCGAGGATCCTCGAGGCATCCGGCAATTCCTGTATCATCATCCGAAAGCCGACGAATTTAGGATGTTGCTTAAACCGCTCATACTGACGTCGATGCGACGGATCGAACAAATCCAACCAGCCGACGACGCCTAGTATAGACTCCGACCTGTCCGCCAGCTCCAGCAAATAGTCCGTTTCTTCAATCGTAGGTGCGGCCTGCACCGCTATCGTCCCTTCGATGCCGTGCTTTGTCAGATACTCGGCGAGATCCGCCGGCATAAAGTCGCGATATAGCTTCGGGAGCGCCGGCGTAATCCACCCGTAATCTCCGCGATCGATTTTCCAATAATGCTGGTGAGCATCCACGCGCATCGTAAAGCTCCTCTCGAATCCATTCTCTTTCTCTCATTTTACCGACAAATTTACATTATAAAATAGCAGATTATTGATCTTTTATACGGTATATTGATATCGATAGATCCAAGAAGGTTGAACTGGAGGACTGCTGATGAAGCCTATGCGAAAACCGTTCCGTCTCGATCCGATTTTTCCGTTCGAAATCGTGTTCGAACAGCTGCGAACGACGCGCAACGAGCTTCCCGACCACCTTCACGATCTCTATGAGTTGGTCTACATCCACCGGGGCAATGGCACGATTTTCATCGATAACGCCCTGTACGAGCAAAAGCCAGGAGACTTGTTTCTCATTCCCGGCAATACGATTCACCGCGCCTTTTCAAACGCCGCCGAGCCGGTCGTATCGACCGCGGTTTTCTTCGCTCCTGCATTCATCCGCTCCGAATGGGTGGACGATGGCTATGCCCCCTTGAAAGGCTTCGATATCGCCCGCCATAAAGGTCGCTATAAGCTAAGCTTGCCGGACGAGCTTCAGCAACGCTTTCAATCGGTACTGAGCGACATCGATCGCGAAACGAAAAGCAAGGAAGTCGGCTATCGCCATGCCGTGCGCATGCAGCTGCAGCGATTGCTGCTCTGGGTGAACCGGATTCCCGCAGCGCGCGATCCCGATTCGAACGCAAATACCCGCATCGGTCCTCATTGGATGCTGGACGCGATGCGGGAGATCGATCGCGATCCCGTGCAGGCGGGCGGACTCGCCGAGCTTTCGGCAAAAGCCGGCGTAACCGCCCCGCACTTCTCGCGCGTATTCAAGCAATTTACAGGAATGAATCTGATCGATTACGTTACCGTGAAGCGAATCGTTCGCGTCAAGTCGTTGTTGCTCGCTTCGGACGACAACGTCGAAGCCATAGCATTAGAATGCGGTTTTCAATCGCTGCCCCATTTTTACTTGACGTTCAAGAAGCTGACGGGGATGACGCCTAGGGCTTATCGGAATAGTTACTTAGAACCTTAAGGCTCGCTATACAATCAAACCTTGAATGCCGTCGTTTTCTCGCTTAGTTGTCTGGAAACTTCTTTCAGCACCTCCGCCATTTCCATGAGGCTGTCTGCAGCGCCGTACTGCTCGTTCGAGAGCCGATGGATTTCATCCATGCGCTCCCCCGCTTCCGAAGAGGTCAGGCTCAATTGGTCGACGGAAGTCACGATGTCGGACATTCCTGTCGCGATCTCTCCGATAGCCGTCGTTATTTCTTCGATTTGCCCGGACAACGTCCGGCTTCTGCTCTCCAGTTCGTTAAACGTGCTCATCGACGTTTCGGAAATCGTTCTGGTGTCGTTAAGCAGCTTCGCGAACGATGCCAAGCTCTGTTCGCTTTGGCGGAGATCTTCGTTGATGTGCTTTAAATCTCCCGCGATGGCATGCGACAATCCCCCGGCTTGGCTGGACAGGTTCCGAATCTCGTTGGCCACCACCGAAAAGCCTCTTCCCTGCTCGCCGGCTCTGGCCGCTTCGATCGATGCATTCAACGACAACAGATTGGTTTGGTTCGTAATCTCGTTAATTCCGTCAAGCCGCTTGACGATATCGGAATAACGCCCGGACATCCGCCCTAGCACGGACGATAATTCATTGAATTTAACCGAAGTATCGCCCACGATATCATGGATTTCCTTCATCTTGGCGGTTCCTTCGAGCGAGGAACGACGCATCGACCGCATATCGTCATTCATCGATTCGCTTGATGAAGCAATCTGCTGTGAACTGGCCGACACTTCCTCCGTAACAGCGCTTATCGACATGTTGAACTCGTTCTGGGAGGAAACGAACTGCTTGCTTACTCCCACCTCGTTCCTGATCGTCCCGCTGGCCGCTTGATTTTCCTTCATCAGAACGATCATTTTATCCGAGGCATCGAGCACTTGGCCGCTGACAGCCTTCGTCGCGGACAGCATGCCGCGAAGTCCTGCCCCCATCTCGCTTAGCATTCGTCCGATCATACCGAACTCGTCCCGCGAGTTAGTCGTCTTCTCGTAAGTAAAATCATTTCTTTTATACGCGTCGATATGCGCGGTAATCCCGGCCAAGCTTCTGCCGATCGTGCGAATGAGCCGAAGCATGACCAGCGAAGGCAATACCGCTATCAGGATGATGTTAATGATGACCGTAATATTCGAATTGGAAACGTTCCGATCGAGTCGGGAGAGCCGGGATTGTTCTGCTTCGTTGAATTTAGCCTCCGCAAGGTCATCCGTTTTCCTGAGCACGGTCCAATACGCTTCCACTACTTTCGTTCTCATCGTGGTTTTGACGTCGTCCGGCATGATCAACTCGTGGGCGTCGGTTTCCTTTTTGATCGCTTTAAAGCCCAAATTCATCGTGACGGCGAGCGAAGCGAAAGAATTCCTGAAATCGGCAACCGGATACGCCTCGTCTAATTGTTTAAGGCTCGTCTCCAACGCGGGCAGGTCGTTTGCCACCCTCGTCAGATTGGCATCGACGGTCTCCTTCTTATCCTTGGTATAAGAATCAAGGAGAGAGATGTACATGAGCGTAGTGCCTTTCAACGTATCCGAGACCGAATTGTATTGCGCTTTGATCGTATCTATCTCTTGGCTTTTCTTGATTTGGCCGTTGACCGCGTGATTTTCGTACAAAACAACGCTGCCTGCCCCTACATTCACCAATGTGATAAAAAGCAGAAATAGAATCATCCGATGCGTGATTTTCAGGTCGGCTAGACGCCCAAAAGGCCCTTTACCAAAGTTAATAATGCGGTTCATCGCGTTTGACATGACGATCCACCTTCCTCTTCTTCGTTGTCTATTGTTATCGTCTTTACACAACAAAAACCCCGACTTCTCATCGTTCGAGAAATCGGGGTTGATCCTAAACCCGGAAAATCCGAGTCTATTATACATTGCCCTTAAATTTTAGAAAGCGCATTCATCTGGTACATGTAGATAGTATTCCGATTTCTTCCTGATGTCAACTGCATTCGAGCTCTTCATCCCGCTATTTAACTCAGGTCCGGGCTGGAGACACAATATAGATTTCACGGATTTGCGTGTTTCCTTTTGTGTCGACATAGACTTTATATTCGCCTACATCATACGTACCTTTCGAGTTATTTGCGATAGAGAATGTTTTTCTGATGTCAACAATCGAGCCGTCGGAATATGTTTCCCGAACCGTGATAATCAAGTTGTTTTTATTACCTTTGAGTTTTTCTACATAAGCCGTTGGCGTCGCTTCGACCACCGTGGCAGGAGGATCAATTAACTTCAGTAACTGTGTCTTAACTTCGCCGTCTGCCAAAATCGCGATAAAGTTGCGAGCCGCGGCGATATCGGAAGCTGCTCCCGACGCGACAGCGATAGCTACGGCAGCGCTAGCCGATGCTTCAATCCTCTCCTTGTATTCGCCTTCATTTAGCAGATATAGATCTGTAAATAAAGTTGAATTCTTCAAGTGTCCGCTTACAACCTCGAATGTTGCTCTGGTGCCGTCGGATTCGTTCGCGGCGTCAGATTCATTGAGCATGACGGATACTCCGATTCTTCCGTTCGCCAGCACCGATGCAGGATTATTAAGAACGGTATTAAACGGAATTTTAAGACTGTAAATCGTCTGTTTCGTACCTTCATCTCTCGTAATCTGAGCCACGATATCCGTGATCGGAGCAGTCGGTGCATTGGCGCCCGTAGGACGAGTCCAAGCCCATTTGATCACTTGGCCATCATTGCCCAGCGTAAATCCTAATTCATTCCGCGTCGTACTGTCGGTTGCAGGATTACGTAAATCAATGCCTAACTGCAAACCATCCTCTTTCCATATATCGCCACCAGACTGGCTGCTGAAGTTCACGTCGTCCGTAACAACGATGTATGCATATAAATTGCTGTCATCCCAAGCGAAATGCGATTGCGCGCTGAGGTCTTGCGGACCACTCCAATTTCCCAAAGTCACATAATCTTTGGTGTCCATGACATAGGCCGGGGTTACGGCAGTCTTCGCCGGATTTTCCGTGCCGGCGGAGCTTACCTTCTCGGCGTAAGCCGCATCGAATTTGGCCGTATATTTGTATGATTTGCCGTCTTCGAGTCGAAGCTCGAATGTGATCAGACCGGCAACATAATACGGTAAATTTACGGTTACGGATTCGCCTGCCGCAAGCGAGTTGAAATGGATTGGAGTGAAATCATCCGCATAAGCCGCTGGGGAAACAATGCTCACTGTCCCAGGCGCAGAGGATCTTCCTCCGACATTATACTTGAAGTTTAATTGTTGATTCGCTCCGTTTTTAGTGAGGGTAAATACGAACGGTTCCGCCAATAGATCCGAACCGTAAATGCCATACGGGTTGCTCGCCGGCGCGCTGTTCTTCAAACCGGATGCGTAGAAATTGTTGCTAAGTTCGATCGATGTGCCGCCATCGCGCAACTTGGCATACACATTGTTGTTCTGACCGTTCTTAGACGGCTGGAAGTAAGAAGAGTATACATGCGCCGTTCCGCCGTAGACGTCAATACCCGGATTGTTGCCAGGCAATTGCGTGAAGTTGCCTTGCTGGATCCGAACGATACCGTTATTTACGATCGCTCCCGCTACACTTGGGCTTCCCCAGAACGCGCTGTTGTACAGGACAAGCTCAGCGTCGGGGTGAATTTTGGCGGTATTCGCCGTATCGCCCATTCTGACATACGCTCTGTCCGGCTCCGTCGCGATGTTCGTATTAACCAACTCCGAGTTGATCGCGATGATTTTGGTATGTTCGTCCGCGTCTTCTACAAACAAGGAGTACGCGCATCCGTCCGAGCCGTGACCGATCATCGTCAATTTACCAGGATATGCGAATTGGCCGTTGCCCAAGTCTCTCTTCAGGAAGTGTACGCCGTATACCGAACCGTATACGAAATTGTTGAAGATCGTCTCGTCTTCCACGTCGGAGAATTTAAGCGCGCTGAGGTATCTTTGTACGAATCCGTACACGTCGCCTGAAGGCGCCGAATAGCCTTGGCCTCCCGGAAGTCTCAAAGCGTAATGCGGATTGAGTTGCATATTTCTAATAAATCCGCCTTCCGCGCCTCCTCCTACCCAGATGCCTGCTCTCAAGAGCGTGCCGCCTAAGTAATCGACATAGTGACCGTCGGTTTTATAGGAAGCAAGGTCGATGCCTTTATCCCCGATCGGGATCGTTAAGTTGATCGCATATACGCCTGCGCCTTGTCCCTGTACCAAAAACGGAGTTTTAATCGTTAGATCGGGATTGGTGAGGTTGACGCTGGTTATATTCGCTTGCGTAACGTTAAGTCCTCTGAGACCCGCGTTAGCCTTAAGCTGAATGAGAGAAGCTCCATTTTCGCCCTGGGCGCCGCCGGTGTAAGTTGTAAAGATCGCCGTGCCGCCGCCTTGCGTATGGTGCTGTACGTCCCATGTTCCTCTGAGTTCAACGCCTTCAGGAACGATTACTGGATTATCCAGCCTATATCTTCCCCCCGGCAAGTATACAGTGCCGCCGCCGTGATGAGCTTTAATATAGTTCAGAGCATCCTGCAATTCAGCAGAAATGTCCACGGTCGGCGCGTTGCCTGTTAACGAGCGCGGGAAGTCAAGTCTGAGCACTGCGTCCGATGCCGGTCTAGGGTGTACGTCAATATCTGTTTTTACGTCCTTCGGAATAGGTTCGAACAAATATTCCACGTCATTAACGATCTGTACTTTGGTGTTAGTACCTCCGCCATCAACGTCAAGATTAAGATTATCGATGTGCGAGGCAAGGTTAGCGCTCTCGATGTTAAGGTTATACCCGGAATTTACCGATTTGAACGAACCGAAGTTTGTTCCGAGATTTACGTGTTTGTTTGCCTGTTTGAAGTTGCTCTGGCTGACTAATGCATTGCCTCGATTGAGGAAGTTTAGCGCGTAATCATCATAATCGTCGAACGTACTATCCTCGAACGATATGACTCCGCCTCTGGCGTTGCTTACGATCGGGCCTTTGAAATCAACGCCGTTGAATTGAACGGAAGTTTCGAAACGTTCGTTGAAGTAGGCAGCAGTGTCGCCTCCGAATTCCGAATTCGAGATCAGCAGACCGAAACCGTTAGCATTATCAATATAGAGGCCCGTTTGACTGTCTTCGATCTTTAATCCGTAGAACTGCGCGTTCGGAGATTCGTCTCCGCCAGGTTCTCTTCCGATCCACATGCCCGTCATATACCCGGAAATGTTCAATCCTGATACGTATTCCCAGTCTGAGCGGTGCATCATGAATCCGGTAGCATTCGCCCTTGTGTATGCTCTCACATCTGCAAGAGCCGGAGCGCCGTCAAGTCCTGAATTCGCCCAGTATTTCGGGTCGATGTTCACATTCTCAATCCGTCCGATGTCTGTACAGGTGTGGACCACGATACCCTTGTAGAGCGCCGTCAACTTGCTGTTCAGCACATAATGCATCTCGCTCGGCAGGGAGATGAATCCTCCCCAAGCGTTGACAAGAGTCACGTTGTCCAGCGTTACGCTGTTGCCGGTTCTCTGATAGAACGTCCACGGATACGGAATGCCATGAATGGTCTCGAATTCCCCTGTCTTCTGACCGTCTTCGCCCCTTACTTCAACAACGGTTTGGGCATTAAGATCCTGCTCGGGATACCAGACCGAAAGGTTCGTTACGCCTGTGCCTTGCTCCATGTCGATAAATCTATCGGACACGTTAGCTACTTTTTTGCCGCCAGTCTGATTTTCACGCTCGTCGGAGTCCACATAGGTGTCATAATTGGCGGTACCTTTACCCGCATAGACCGCGAGAATCGTGCCGTCGATTTGACCGTCATACCCGACCGCATCCGGATTATCCCATTCGCCGCGGAGCTGCACGCCGGCATGCAAGCTTAAAACTTGTTTATATTCGTAGGTTTGATTACCTGTTGTGCTTTTAACGCTGATTGTGCCTGTTGTTTCCGTACGGAATGCATAGGTTCCCGCAGGAATATAGACTACGCCGCCGCCGTCATTATAAGCTGCGTCAATCGCCGCTTGGAAAGCCTCTCTGTTATCGAAATCGACTAAGCCTTGCGCAGCTGCCATCGCTTCTGTTTTCGCGCCGAAGGCGAGTACGTTAAAGTCGGAGATCGCCCAATCTTTCGCGTCGTTGACCTGAGCGATTGCCGTTCTCATGTAGCTTTCGAAGTCGTATCTGTTCGGAACCGTCAACGCAAATTGTTTAGTCTGGGTTACAGGAGCGGCTACCGGACCTCTCTTAACCGTCGCCGTGAGCGTTACAGCACCGCCGCCGTCCGGACGGTTTGTCGGGATTACGCCTGCAGCGGTTATGAAGGCCGCGTTGGATGTCGTCCATGTAATATCCGTCATATTGTCACCCATCGACGGAAGAACGAGGTTCGTCGTCACATTAGCCTGAGAAGCATTCACGCCTTTGATTGAATCCCATGTTAGTTTGTTTATCATAAAATTCACTGCATCCGCGTCGGTTCCAGTACCCGTTCCGCGAACGACGATATTAAAGGTTTTAACAACCGGTGTAGCCGTACCTTTGCTTATTGTCGCCGTGAGGGTTATTGCTGCATTGACTTCTTGACGAGCTACTGCGCCGGTGTCGCTGTTGATTACCGTGTTATTGGTCGATGTCCACACAATGTTCGTTCTCGCCGAACCTGCGTGAGGGAGCGTCAACCCTGTTTCAACCAGATCTTGTCTCGTATTCGTGCCCTTGATCGCGTCCCAAGTCAGCGCGTCCGAAGCAAGCTGTACCGATTCTGCATCCGTTGGCGGAATTTCGGTTATTCGTAAGCTCTGAATAATTGCTCCTCCTGTAGCGATACGGAAGTGTGCGCCTTGATTTTGTGCACCGATCGCAAAATTAGCGCCGTTAAGCACAACGGATGAAGTTACCCAAGTGGCGCCGCTTCCCGTTGCCGGAATGCTCGCTGATCTATAAGCATCATACCCATTGAAATTGCCGGGATAGATGGTGTTATAGTGCAACGAGATGCCGCCGGTTGCGCTAGGTCTCCAGTATTTTACTGCTAATGAGACTTTATTGACTTGCGCAAGCCTAGGGTCATTAACAATGACGTACATGAAGTCGCCAACCGTGACTGCGCCTACACCGCTTTGCGTTACGCGCGTCACTGGGCTGCCGTCTCCGTTTAGACTAACAGTTATGCCGTTGCCTATAAGTTTTTGATTGTCGCCGGATGGAGTAAACGTGGCTGCATTGTTGAAGTCAATGAACACTTCAGCAAGTTCGTTAGCCGTACTGGCAACAGTCAAACTGAAAGGCACGTTAACAGGCGTTCCACTGCCTTTGGTTATTGTCGCCGTAAGGGTTACGGCTTTGTCTACATTAGGGTCGCGAGTTACGCCGCCCGTTGCGGTATTAATAATACCTGCCGGTACAGCCGACCATGCGATAGCCGTATCGTTCGCACCCGTTGTCGGAAGAGTCAACGCCGTTCTGACTTCGGATTGAATCGCATTCGCATTCTTGATCGTGTCCCATGTCAAATGAGCCGCTGCATCCGCAATGGATTGACTGTCGTCAAGATGTTCCACCTTAACTCTTGTATGCGTACCTGCGAAAGGATACTGCGTATTTTGAGCCGTGCGTGCGAATGTATAATAGGTATTGCCTGCTGGTTTTGCAATTGTCGCAGAATATACGCCTGTATTGAGCGTACCCGTCGTCCAATCGCCCTCAGCAGGAGCGTTACCGGTCGTGTTGATCGCGAACTGCACCGCCTGACCGTTCGCCGGCGCTGCCGACGATAACGTTACAGTGTTGGTTGTCTCAACAGCTGCGGGAATCGGCTTCGGCGAAACCCCAGTGCTCTGGAAGCGCGGGTTCTTAATATAGATGTCGCCTTGGGGCAAGGCAGACCATTGCATTTGCAATCTCCCTGCCTCTACCTTGTCGAGATTAACGGGATTGAAGCCATTAGGAGAATTGGCTGCTGATAATTGCGCATAGACCGTAATCCATCCATTAGCAGGTCCATTTCTCATTTCGCTAACATTAAGGTTAAGACGCGAATTGGTGTCAACATTGTTACCGCCAGCAGCAATGGCAATCCAGTTATTACCATTAAAATTCAAGAGGTCCGTATGCGTAACATACATATCAAAAACAAAATATTGATTCGCGTAACCTAATAAATCCTGGTTGCCGCTGCTATTAATAAAGCGTGCATCCCAAATCCGTTCAGCGCCTGCTCCTATTCTTCCGGAGCCCAACTTGAACGCATTATTGCCATCCGGCGCTGTCGTGTTTGTCCCCTCATTTGTATTAGGGAAATTCGTCGCAACCTTAGCATTGACCGCCGCCGGCGCGGCTTTCACCGTCACGGTAAAAGTTTTCGTAGCACTTGCAGTACCTTTAGTTATTATCGCCGTGAGGACTACGGTTTTGTCTACTTCTCTATTCAACAAGCGATTTACAATTCCGGTGTTGCTAATTGTCGCATTGTCCGAGGACCATGCTACGTTCGTTGTTCCTATTGTTGTCGGGAGACTGAGGGGTGATTTTAAATCGCTATCCAGCGTGTTATTGCCTTTAATCGTATTAAATGTCAGGGACGCCGCCGCTGCATCTACCAATGTTTGCTCGTCAATTGTCGTTACAGTCGTTCTTGTAGATGCGCCGATGAAGTTGTAGGCGCTATTTGCTTTCGTGCGCGCGAAAACATAGTAGGTGTTTACTGAAGGTAATGTGGCGAATTGATAGGAATACACTCCGCCATTGTTAGTTCCATCCACCCAACCGGATGCGGGAGCGTTCCCATCTTCGCTTATGGCGAATTCCACGGCTTGCCCGCTAGCCGGTGCGTTCGCGGTTACTGTTCTTGAGGCTACGTCAAGTGCGGGAGTCGTTGACGGTGAGAGCGGAGTACCTAACGTGCTTTTTTGGAAACGCGGATTTTTTATGAAGACTGGGGTGCTCGGGACACTCGGATCCCATTGCAGATGCATGGCCAGTCTCGTTACTTTGTCTAACCAGGCGTCATTGAAATTCCCGGCTACGGTACTTGTCGACGATAATTTCGTATAAACCGTCGCCCATGTGCCCACCGCTGCATTTGCGACCCCGCTTATATTAAGTTGAAGACGGGAATCGTTGTTAAACTTGTCGCCGGAGGGATTACTGTCGCTTACGATAACGAGCCAGTTATTCCCTACCATATTTTTAAAGCTCGCATTGGGAACGTACACCTCGAAAGCGAAGTAGCCGTCTTTGTAAGCCGATAAATCTCTTAGAGGCGAGACGCTCGGCGTGAAGAGGTTATCCCAAGGACCTCCGCCCTTAGACGTTCCGGTATTTAAACTCCACGCAGTCTGTCCATCCGGCGCATTGGTTGATGTCGCAGTATTACCATCTGAACCTGCATTTACGGTCAAAAGATTTACGTCATCTCCCCATGCCGCACTGACTGTCGTCGGTAGAGAAAACCAATTAAGTAGCATCGCTGTCACAAGTACATATGCTAATAACCTTTTTTTAATCATTCTTAAATTCCCTCCCGTGTGTAGGTTTAGTTTCGAGACTTGCTTATGAAGGCATCTATTTAGCTTCCTAATCTACTAACGCTTTCACAGAAAGTTTTATGCTCGCTGCCGCATCACCTCTACTTTTCCATATGTCCAATCTAGTAAAAGCGCCTCCGTTCACAATCAACCCGAATGTTAGCGCTTTCACGGGATATAAAAAAACAGGATTCAAAAAGCTATAAGCGTACGTGCAAATAACGTAATCTTACTTCTTTTTTAACCCTGTAATAAATTCCCGGAATGATGCTCTGTATGTTGTGGACTAGTTTTATCATACGAGTGTTGAAAAAGAGTTCCTATAAGGCAATCTTCTCCTTTTCGAGGGCAATATTGTCCTACTGGAAACAGACTACGAATTTGAAAAATTATTATTCTCGTTAAATAGTAGTGGTTTCTGGTTAGCCTCATGTATTGTTGCCGTCATTCACGGAGTCATGTTTAAATGGAAATATGGGATAGAGGGGCGGGGGGAGAATCGCGTGAGGATATTGCTTTTGGGATTATTTATCGTTGTATTGATAGGCTGTGCAAAATCCGAATTCCCAGTTGACATGAATGTTCAGTCAATTAAAGTGTATGTCCTTGATGATAAGGTTCCGAATAAAGACCAGGTGGGCACATTGCTTACAGCGATCCAGAATGCGAAGCAAATCGAGAAAATCTTGACAGCAATGAACGCTTCAATTCCATCGACTTTCGACGAGGCGATCCCGCCTAGTAACCATTATAGAATCGAAGTAATCGGCACCAAGAGAACGATCGTCTATTATTATCAAGATCCTGTCGCCCTCAAAGGGACGATGTACACGGAAAAGTCAGGCGCCCAAGAGAAGGGCTGGATTACATCGAAGGCATTCGCGACGGCGTTATTAGGAGATGCGCGTTTACCGCAAAAAGATGATCTAGTTCTCGCAAAATAACGCAAAAAAAGGTACGGTCCCTCTCAAGAGGGGCCGTACCTTTTTTGAATAAGCCTGTGGCCTCACTTTATGGACATTGGACGCAACGCTTTTGCCCCCTTGTGGAGGTTTAAATATATCTTTACATACTTGTAAACCACAACCAAAATGTTACATAATATTTAGGGCCGTTCTCATCCAGAATGGCCATCCATAGTCCCATCCCTCGCTCTGGAACTTGCACGATATAATCCGTACCAGCACCGCATTTTAGAAGATGTTCCACCACAGCTTGTCCATTACTGTCAGCGTTGACGGTTGATGCCATAACAACATCGATCCCGATTCAGGCTAGGCTTTCCGTCACGTTACGCCCCCACACCACCGTGTATAAACCGAACGGAGCCCAAATTTCTTCGTGGTAGATAAGGGGTTGACGCAAAACCTTTACAATCGATGAGGATCGTTCCTATTACGATTACTGAATTACTCATGAGAATTCTCCCTGCTTTAATAATAAAACGAATTAAGCCATTGAGCATATATGGGCAAGCAGCTCAAAAGAACGCAACCGTTTCCGATAGTCGGGAATCATCGTAACGACAATGAATTCATCAACGCCATACAAGTGAGATAACTGTTCGAGCTTTTTCTTAAGGCTCTCAGGCGTGCCTATCAGCAGCTTATGCTCCGAAAGCGGAGCCCTTTCCCCTGCGGAAGCTTCTTGTTGAAACAAAGCTGTACCCGAGGATGCCAGCCTCTCTGCCTCCTCCTCTGTTTCCGCGCAAACGACACCAACGGCAACGATCGCTCGCGGTACAGGGGAAAGAGCTGACGGAATAAACGCTTCGCGGTAAGCTCTTAATACTTCCTCCCCGGCTACTTCGCTCATAAACTGGCCAAAAACATAACCTGTTCCAAACTCAGCTGCATAAGCCGCGCTCTTCTTATTTGTCCCTAACAGCCACAGTTCTGGCGATACGGATGGAGTTGGGCGGGCGGTAATCCGACGTCCTTCGTATTCATAGCTCCCCTGCAATAACTCGGAAACTCCTCGGAGCAATTCTGGCATTTTCCAGACATTTTCAAGAAAGTTGTCACTGAGAGCGAGGCTGACTTCAGCAGAACCACCGGGCGCCCTTCCTAAACCAAGATCTACTCGTCCCGGGTACAAGCTAGCGAGTAAATGAAAGGATTCTGCAACTTTAAGAGGCTTATAATGCGGCAACAGCAATGCCCCGGATCCGATACGAATGCTCTGTGTTTTTGCACCGATATGCGATAGAAGCACATCCGTTGAGGTGCATGCCAGCCCTGGCATATCATGATGTTCCGCCACCCAATAACGGAAATATCCCAGTCTTTCGGCTGCTTGAGCCAGCTCTACAGCTTGTCCCAGTGCGAAGGTTGCATCGACCTCATCAAAAACGGGGACCAAATCCAAAACACTAAGTTTAATCGGTTTCGCTGTCATAGGCGTCCTGTCCGAGGATTTCGGTAAAATTCAATCATATCGATATACGTAACCCTGTATTCGCTCATTACCTTACCCAAATCATGCATTCGGCCATGACCGTCCTCTTTGGAAGCGAATACGACATCGTGCCGCACCTTATCCATGATGATTTTGCCAATGAACTGGTGCTCGTACTCTGCATATTTTTGTTTGAATTCCTCATTAAACTCCAATAAATCTTCGTAAGACCGCTCTAGCATCGCATTAACCAAAGTCAGCTCATTACCTTCCTTGTGGACTGCTACGTAATAATTGCCTCGATCATCCTTAATCAAATCCTTAAACAATTCAACATTCAAAGTAATTGACTCCCTTCATAACTCCTATGTAATAACACTATATCTTGCTTGTAATAAAACAAACATTAACCCCAAAACGATTCATAGGGAATATGGCGTCCCATTTTCCGACTCGGAATTGATCCGATGATGGGGTTGAATTCCCGACTTCCTTTGTTACTAACTTTTTTTTGAAGCATAAAGTTCGTCCTCCTTCATCCAAGATTTCTTACTCAGCCAATCCAAAAAATGCACACCCCTTCTCAAAAAAGTGACATTTGACGCTCAAATAATTTAAGTGTCTGAATTCAGTTATTACCGATAAGGTTTAAAGCTAAACTGGCATGGGAATGATGCCCTTGGAACAAAAAAGCCTGAACCATCAATGGTTCAGACCAATGACAACCATGTTCAAATCTGGTGACATATCATTTTCTGTTTGGTGACAAAACTAATTACAGCAGACAAAGAAGAAAGAAAGACCCCGTCGCCGGGGTCTTTCGCATTTGTTTAGTTACACTTGCTATATCCGCAATTGCCGCAAGTCTTACATCCCTCTACGTTCAACAGCGAGGCCGAACCGCAGGAAGGACACAAATCCTTCGACGTGTACGCCGTCTTCGGTTTGTCCGAAAGCACGTTGTACGGAGCGGAAGTAGCTGACGTTTCCGCCGCTGCCGCATGCTCGTGATCGAAGATGCCGGCGTGCTGCTCAAGCGCCTTAGCTACCGCGTCGGCGATCGATTCTACGCGATTCGGACCGAAGCCGACCGCGCCGGAGCCGCCGATGCCTTTCAGATGCTTAACGAGCAACTGGACTTTGTCGCCGTGGTCGCCGTACCGGAGGAACAGCGAGCAGACGCGTCCGAGCGCTTCCGCCATCGCGAAGACGTCGGAGCCGGCTTTGCCTACGTTCAGGAAAATTTCGCCCGGCGTGCCTTCAATATCGTTGACCGTGATGTAAGCCATGCCGAACGGCGTGTTGTATTTGTAAGTCGCGCCGCGAAGTACTTTCGGGCGGCTCTTATATTGCTTATCGAACGATTGCTTCTGCGCAGGCGTGACGGAGACGTTCAGCGACTCGCTAAGCGTCGAGGCCGATGCCGCTTCCGCAGGCGTTGCCGCCGCAGGAACTTCGACCGCCGCTTTCGGAGCTTCTTCCTTCTTCTCGTCCTTCACCGTGCTAAGCACTTGCACGTCGCGGCTGCCGTCGCGATAGATCGTAACGCCTTTGCAGCCGAGCTCGAACGCCATCTCGTACAGCTCTGCCGTCTCTTCGACCGTGAAGTCGGACGGGCAGTTCGCCGTCTTCGAGATCGAGCTGTCTACCCAGCGCTGGATCGCCGCTTGCACGCGGATATGATCCTTGGCGGATAGATCCATCGCGGTTACGAACCACTCCGGAAGCGTCTCGCCCGGGTTCGCATCCTTCCACTCTTGCGCGATAGGCACGAGTTGCTTGTCGTAACCGAGACGGCTTTGACGGAAGAATTCGAACGCGAAGTAAGGCTCGATCCCCGTCGAAGTGCCGACCATCGTACCCGTGGAGCCCGTAGGCGCTTGGGTGATGACGGTAACGTTACGCATGCCGCGATTTTTGACCGCTTCGCCGACTTCCGGATACGTCTCGACCATGTTCTTCATGAAGCCGGATTGCAGGAAAGGCTCAAGATCGAACGCTTCGAAGGAACCCTTCTCCGCCGCGATCTCGGTTGACGCCAAATAAGCTTCCCGAGCCATGAAGCCGTACAGCTTGTCGAGGAACTCCAAGCTTTCCGGACTGCCGTAACGAATTTCCAGACGAATCATCAGCTCCGCCAGACCCATCGTTCCGAGACCTACGCGACGTTCTTTCTTTTGGTTGCGCTCGTTCTCAGGGAAGTGGTAAGGCGTCGTGTCGATGACGTTATCCAAGAACCGCGTGGAATAACGAACGACTTTGGACAACTCATCCCAAGCGACGTCGTTCTTCTCCGTGTCGTAGAACTTGGACAAGTTGATCGCCGACAGGTTGCAGACGCCCCAAGCCGGAAGACCTTGCTCGCCGCACGGGTTCGTACAGATGATCGGGTTGAAGTACCAGCTGTTGGACATTTGGTTGTAATATTCCATGAAGACGACGCCGGGCTCTGCCGATTTCCAAGCGCACTCGATGATCGTCTTCCATACGTCGCGCGCACGGACGGTGCGGTAGTGAACGACGTTCTTGCCGAGCTTCTTCCACTTCTCGAGATCGCCGTCCCATAGCTCGTTGTATTCCGGATCCTTGGCATCCGGGAACACGAGCTCCCAATCCAAGTCTTCCTTAACGGCTTTCATGAAGGCGTTGCTGACGCATACGGATAAGTTCGCGTTCGTGACTTGACCCATCGTCTGCTTGACGGTGATGAAGTCGACGACGTCCGGATGCCAGTCGTTGATCATAAGCATAAGCGCTCCGCGACGGCTACCGCCTTGCTCGATCAAGCCTGTCGTGTAGCTGAACAATCCGCCCCACGACACGGCACCGCTGGACGAACCGTTAACGCCTTTGACGACGGACCGGCGAGGACGCAAGGAGCTAAGGTTGATACCTACGCCGCCCCCGCGAGCCATAATCTCGGTCATCTCGGACAACGTCTCCATAATACCGCCGCGGCTATCGTGCGGAGACGGGATTACGTAGCAGTTGAACAACGTCAGCTCTTCGCTTGCGCCTGCTCCCGCCGCGATCCGTCCGCCCGGTACGAGCTTCCAATCGTCGAGCAGCCAGCGGAATTTATCCGCCCATTCCTTTTGTTTCTCCGGAGTCGACTCCGTCCGCGACATGGCGTTCGCAAGGCGATTCCACATTTCTTCCGGCGTCTTCTCAATCGTTAACGTCAGCTTTTCTACGGTGGATTGAACCAATTTACCGTTGCGCAGCTTAACGGTTACATTCTGCCCGTCGCGACTAACGACTTCCCCGACGTCTTTCGCAGGGAACTTCGGATCGTCCTTCGTAAGCACGAGGACGACGTCGCCAACTTTCGTGTTGCTAGTGTCGGCATTTTTCCAAGCATACCGATCCAAAAAAATCTTCTCGCTTAAACCTTCCAAACGTTTCTTAGCCTGCATCGTTTTCAATCCGGTACCCTCCCGAATGTTGGTAAAATGGCTTGATTACAAGGCTCGCAGCACTTTTCATGTATGTAAATTGTACAATATATTGTGTGCGATTACCATTATACTATACCACATATGGTACAGCTATAGGTCATTTATCATAGATCATCGACTTTTGTGGAACAAGGTCGAAAACTCCCGTATTATAGCGGGTTTTCGCGATTTTAAACCTTTTTTGTTTTGAATGCGGGGCGAAAGACCATACTAAGTCCGAATGCTATCCCCTTCAATTCGCGGCAACCTAGGAGGAATGTTCCTTGCAATCGACCGAGTCTGCCATGGAAGCTAATTTCGCCGAGGAGGCGATCGAACAAGGTCCGCTCCCCCCGCAAGCGCAAGAGACAGCTGAAACGGCTCACGCTGTGCCGCTCGGCGCCGCTTCATCCTATGTCGACCCGAACCCTCGCAAGCTGCATCCGCTAGTCGAGCTGCATATCGACCGGGGTTCCTTCGAGGAATTGGACCGGCGCGTGCAACGGAACGGACCCTGGGACGATTGGACGTTGTATCAGATGGCGCTCGAAGCCGAGGAATCGGCTTTGGTCACCGATTTCCACGCGCTTCAGTGCACGAAGCTGCTTCCTCGCTTCGAGCCGCTGCCCCACCAAGTCGAAACCGCGCGCAAAGTGCTCCACGAGATGCGCGGCCGGGCAATTCTAGCCGACGAAGTCGGTCTAGGCAAGACGATCGAAGCCGGATTGATTCTTAAAGAATACTTGATTCGCGGGCTGGTCAAACGCGCGTTGATCCTCGTTCCCGCTTCTTTGGTGTTGCAATGGGTTCGCGAGCTTAACGGCAAGTTCGATATTCCGGCCGTCGCCCAGAAGAAGGATTACTCCTGGAACAACGACATCGTCGTCGCCTCTATGGACACCGCTAAGCGCGAGCCGAACCGGGCGATGCTCGTGGACGCGGAATTCGACCTGCTCATCGTGGACGAAGCGCATAAGCTCAAGAACAAGAAGACGACCAACTATCAGTTCGTTAACGAGCTACGCAAAAAATATTGCCTTCTATTAACCGCCACTCCCGTGCAAAACGACTTAACCGAGCTCTACAACCTCATTACGCTGCTCAAGCCGGGACAGCTCGGCGGAGAAGGCGACTTCGCCTCCAACTTTGTTCATGACCGGCGCGTCCCTAAGAATGAAGAGCAGCTGCAAGCCGCCTTAAGCCAAGTCATGATCCGCAACCGCCGCAGCGACGGGGGCGTGCATTTTACCGAACGCCACGTTACGAACGTCCCGCTTCGCCTGTCCCCCGAGGAGATGGCGTTGTACGAGGGCGTGACGGACTACGTCCGCAAGCACGCGCGCGGGGAAACCGGAATGGATCTGACGAGCATGCTGTCCCTCGTCACACTTCAACGCGAAGTATGCTCTAGCCGCGACGCCGTCTTCCTGACGCTTATAAATCTATTCAAGAAGACGAGCGAGGACTCTCCGCTCCGCGCGCGAATTTGGGAGATCGTCGCGCTTATTAAGAGCATCAAATCGAATACGAAAGCTGAAAAGACGATGGAGCTCATACAGGGCATCGACGACAAAGTGATCGTCTTCACGGAATACCGCGCCACGCAAGAGTATTTACTGAAGTTTTTCAAAGAGCACGGCTTGTCCGCCGTTCCTTACCGGGGCGGCATGAACCGCGGGAAAAAAGACTGGATGATGGACTTGTTCCGCAGGCGCGCGCAAGTGCTGGTCGCGACCGAAGCCGGAGGCGAGGGCATCAACCTGCAGTTCTGCCACCACATCATTAACTTCGACTTGCCATGGAACCCGATGAGGGTCGAGCAACGGATCGGCCGTGTCCATCGGCTTGGCCAATCCGAGGATGTCCACATCTTTAATCTGTGTACGCTGGGCACGATCGAAGAACATATCGTACACCTGCTCCACGAAAAAATCAATATGTTCGAATTGGTAATCGGGGAGCTCGACGAGATCATTCAACAATTGGAAAAAGAAGAGCCATTGGAGCGCCGGATCGCCCAAATCGTGCTCGAATCCGCGGACGGCGAAGAACTGCGCAAACGGATCGACGGGTTCGGCGACGCGTTGCTTGCAGCCAAGCCGAAAGCAAAGCAGGAGAAGCCGCGATGAATACGAAGCAAGTTCAAAAATTCGTGCTTTCCTATCTCGATTCCACCGGCTGCCATCTCGTGGAGAAGAGCCCCGCCCGCGTTACCGTCAAGCTGTCTCCGGACGCGGATCGGGCGCTGACGAACCGACCCTACTATTGGAGCTTCGTCGACCGGACCGGAACGCCGCCGGAGACGCTGACCTACGCTTGGTCGTTCGATCCTCCTTCCGCGCAGGACGGTCAGTCTTCTCCGCTGTCGTATTTGATGACGCCGGCCGGAAGAGTCGTTCAGGAAGGCGTCTATTACGGCTCCCGGCGCCTGCAGCAGCTATTCGACGTCGTTCACCAGGGCGGTCGCTGCGTTACGCTGTTCGAAGAACCGCAGCGCGGCACCGGAGATCCGTTCAGCTCCCAGCCCTATACCGCTTGGCTAGGCGCCAACTTCAAAGTAAGCTTCGCCTGCGATATGAGACGCGAAGAACTGCATAGCTATGGCATCTCGCTGGCAACTGGGGTCATCGACGATAAATTCATGGACCGTCTGAAGGGCCGCAGACTGACGCCCCGCTTGCCGGCTAACGTTCATTTGCTCCGCAACGGCTTATCGCTTCGCAAAGGCATGTCCCAGCTGGAGTCTACGATCGAGCGCAAGCTCAAAAACGCCGATTTCGGCTGGGCTGTGGAAGCCGAGCAGCGGCGTCAAGACGAGCTTGCGCGAATCGGGCACTATTACGAGCCGCTGCTCAAGCAAGCCGAAGACGACGCGCAACGGCAGCTGTTCTCCGAACGCTTCGAACAACGCAAAGCCGAAATCGACTGGCAATATCGCCCGCGCGTGACGCTAACGACGATCAACTGCGGCATTTTCCACTTGCCGGGCATTGACTGAAAGCCCTATCGTCCGCGCATAAAAATAGAACCTTCGGCATAACGCCGCGCTGACACGTTTCAACACCTTCGGCGCGGCTTGTCCGCTACAATAAAGCCACTATCCGTAAAGCAGGTGCGTTCTCTCATGCGAATACGAACCTTATTGCTCGTCGTCACGCTTCTAATAATGATGATTCCGTCCACTGTCTATTCCGCGGCTCCGACCGACACCGGCCACTCGCCGAATGCCGTAAAATCGCCGACGAAGCTGGAGCGTCAAGTCGCGACATGGGTTGACGCGCTCTCGAAACAAAAGCCGTTCTCGGCGTTGCAAGGAGCCGATCCCCAGATCGAAGCGCTTGGTCCGGGAACCCATAGCTGGCTCGTGTTATTTTCCAAGGAAGGCAAAAACATCGGGTACATGGTCGTGAACGCGGTAACGGACGGCTCGTTCAAGCTTGGCGAATACGGGCTCGGCCCTTACCCGCTCTTCTCTTACGAGTTGCTTAAACAGTCGCTCGTTAACGGCGGTCTCCTCTCTTCCGAAGATCCGATGCCGGCGGCGGTAACGAAGCTTTACGTTCATCCGTTCGCGGCGGCCTGGGAAGTGAAAATCGGTGCGGATACGTATTGGCTCGATGCCAAAACCGCCGAGCTGCTTCCGCTCGACGAACAGACTTTTCCGAAGCTGTTTCCTACCGAATATAAGTCGCTCGTATCGATCGCCCGCGCGGACAAAGCAAGCCGCCTTAAGCTCAATCCCACCTTCGACGTATACGAACGAATTCCATGGCTCATGAAAGAGACCCCTTTCCCGACGAAAGAGGTCTCCAAGCTTCAGTCCCGCCTCGATAAGAAGCAGCACTTGCGATATGTAACGGAACCGCTGGGCAACACGATGCTATACGCGCTATCCGTAATCGGCTATCAGCGCTGGGCCAGCGGACGGGTCGATGTAGTGCTCGACATGGACGGCCAGCGGTTTATCCCGCTTAGCACGTTGCAAAAAAACGGACTTTTCTATCGTTAAAACGGCAAGTTATTGCGGCGGTTGAACGGACTGCGCTTCGGCGCGGTCTTTGTTTTTGCGTAACTCGAGCTTGCCCCACCACATGCTTACTCCGAGCGGTACGACGCCGAACCATCTCGTCACCCAAGGCTCGCGCAGCTGCTTGCGTTCTTGCCTAGTCTGTGCCGCTTCCGGCGACTTGTCCAAATAGCTAACGACTTTCTCCGTCATGAACTTCAAATAATCAGCGTTATCGCCCATATGGAATCAACTCCTCTTGCCATAGCATGCCCGCTTCTCGCCGACGCCAAACATTTTCGGCGCGTCCCGCATTTTACCGGTGACATCGCCGCTTAACGTGCATGAGCACCGCTAATCTAAGCCACGATAGGAGGGTGAACTTTCATTCGATCGGAGTCGATATTCGATGAACCCATTAATTCGAGCCCTTATTGCAGGGTGCGCCTTATGCATTCTCGTCGGCTGGCGTACGCCCGAAGGCTTTAGCGACGGCGGTACCGTTCCCGGACAATCGACGCAAGCCGATCCTCCGAACATTTTGCGGGCGTTGCCTACGGCCGACGTTCTGATCGACGCCGGTCACGGCGGCATCGACAGCGGAACCCATTGGGGCGACATTTTGGAGAAGGACATTAATCTCGCCATTACGCGCAAGCTGTATTTGCTTCTGCGCAGCAAAGGGTTAGTCGTCATATTGAACCGAACCGGCGACTACGCGCTAAGCGACGACAACAGGTGGCATCTATCTCGCTCGAGACATCGCCGCGATTTGTCTCAGCGGCGAGGGCTGTCCGACGAAATTATGGCGGATTTGTTCGTCAGCGTGCACGTAAATTGGGCGCCCAAACGCAACAAGCGCGGGCCGCTCGTCATTCATCAATCCGAAGGCCGCAGCGCGTTGCTGGCCGGCTTCATACAGAACAGTCTGAATTTGCAACAAAGCAGGCATCGGTTGCCGGAAGTCGCTAATAAATTTTACCTGCTAAACCGCGTGAAAGCGCCGAGCGTTATCGTCGAGACCGCCTTCCTAAGCGATCCGGGAGACCGCGCCATGCTGACGTCGTCCCTCGGACAAACCCGGGTCGCCGCCGCGATCGCTAACGGCATTCTCGCTTATTTGTCCTTATCCCCGTGAACCGGCGTCGGAGGCGTGGCGATCATTTTGGAAATCGGAATGAACGTCGCTTCGCTTTTGAGACCGGGAATCGCATCCCGTAACGCACCCGACGTAATCATGCCAGGAGCGCCGACATGACCGATGACGATGCAGCGTTCGTGGTCCTTTAAGTACTTCCTGACTTCTACGATTTGCCGGAGCACGTGATGCTGCGTGTACACGTCGTCCAAAAACACGTTATTGTGTACCGTCGGCACGCCGACTTCGGCGGCGACCTTCGGAACGACCGTCCGGTAGGACGTCCGGCTGTCAAGGAAGAACAGTCCTCTGTCCTTGCACACTTGGAGCACGACTCTCATTACCCGCTCGTCCTTGGTCGCCTTCGAGCCCATATGGTTGTTCATGCCGATCGCATGAGGAACGTCGTCGATCGCGGCTTCTACCCGCTTGCGAATTTCGGCGTCCGACAAATCGGTCGTTATCGCGCCGGGTCCGAGCCAGCTGCGCTTCCCGTGCATCGGCTCCATCGGAAGATGAACGATTACGTCATGCCCTTTGTTATATGCCGCTTCAGCGTCTTGCTTAGTCGTCGGCAGGAACGGCATGACCGCTACCGTGATCTTGATCGGCAGTTGGAGCATTTGCTCCGTGCCCTTCATCCCGTTGCCGAAATCGTCGATGACGATCGCGATCTGTTTCGCGGCTTGCGAAGAGTGATTCTGCTCGGGTTGCGCGCTGACGACGCTACTCCATATCAGCAATAAGGCTGAACAAATTACGGTCATTCGAAATAGAAAATTCGGGCGGTTAAACTTCATAAGGGTATTCAACATCCTTCCTCGTCTTAGGAATCAGTCTTCGCTATCCTCATAAGGATTCCTGATGTTGGAAGAAATTATGAATGCGGATAAAAATAAACCCGCAACTTCAAAAAAATAATTTTTTACTTATTTGTTGATTTTTTGAAATTATGGTGCTATGATCTGTCTTGCATCAACTGGTTAGGCTAACGCACCAATTCGTGTAAGCGCTTAATGCTATTGGCGACAACAGGTGTAGACGGGCGATCATAAGTGGGAGGAGGTCGAATACCATTTTGTAAAATGATATCGCATGGATGTCGTTTTTTTTTGCTCGGTGTAGAAAACGTTTTCTGTATTTCTTATTATACGTAAACGAACGCGAGATTGACAAGTTATTTCCTAGCTTGTACCGAAAAGGGAGGCACCCCTATGAAGAAACGAATTGTAGCAATAGTACTCCTCTTAGGAATGATCGCATCTTACTTGGCTCTGACCGTTAACGCAGCCGATGAACCTCTATCTCCCCCAACGCATCTCGTCGGCACCACTGATGCCGTCAAGAAACCGTCCGTAGGCGGAGCGCTGCAGCTTTTAATGAAAAACGGCGTCATGACGCTTTGCGACCAGAACGGCGAACCGATTCAATTACGCGGCATGAGCACGCACGGGCTGCAATGGTTCCCGGGTATCGTCAACGACAACGCTTTCGCCGCGCTGTCGGGCGACTGGGGCGCTAACGTCATTCGTCTGGCCATGTATGTCGGGGAGACCGGCTATGCGACGAATCCGGCCCTGAAGGATAAGGTCATCGAAGGCATTAACTACGCGATCGCCAACGACATGTACGTCATCGTCGACTGGCACGTGCATGCGCCGGGCGACCCGAATGACGCTACTTACTCAGGCGCTCAAGCCTTTTTCCAAGACATCTCTACTCGCTATCCCAACGATCCGCATATTCTTTACGAATTAGCGAACGAGCCGAATAGCAATGCGCCCGGGGTCACTAACGATGCCGCGGGTTGGTTAAAAGTCAAAAACTACGCGGAGCCGATCATCAAGATGCTGCGCGACGGCGGCAACGACAATATCGTTATCGTCGGCAGTCCGAACTGGAGCCAACGCGCCGACTTGGCAGCCGATAATCCGGTCGTCGACTCCAAAGGCAATACGATGTATACGGTGCACTTCTACACCGGGACGCATAGGCCTGCTCCCGATAGCACGGACAGAGAGAACGTAATGAGCAACGCGCGCTACGCGCTCGAACACGGCGTCGCCGTCTTCGCTACCGAATGGGGAACAAGCGAAGCGAGCGGCAATAACGGTCCGTTCCTCGAAGAAGCGGATCAATGGCTGGAATTCCTCAATTCGAACAACATTAGCTGGGCGAACTGGTCGTTGACGAATAAAAACGAGACTTCGGCTGCCTTTACGCCGTTCGAGCTCGGCAAGTCGGACGCTACGAACCTAGATCCGGGTAGCGACCAAACATGGAGCATTCCGGAGCTCAGCGTGTCCGGCGAATATGTACGCGCCCGAATCAAAGGGATCGCGTACGAGCCGATCGATCGTACCCCTCGCGAAGATTTCTCGACGACCGTCTGGAACTTCGACGACGGAACGACGCAAGGATTCGGCGTGAACGGGGACAGCCCCGTCAAGGAAGGGATCGCGTTAACGAACGAGAACAACGAATTGCAAATTTCTGGTCTTAGCCACAGCACGGATATTTCCGCAGGCAACTATTGGGCTAATGTTCGCCTGTCCGCTGACGGTACGAGCGCTCATCCGGACATTTTGGGCGCGAACGCGCTGACGATGGATGTCATCTCGGAGACGCCGACTACCGTCTCGATCGCGGCTATCCCGCAAAACGGAGCTTATAGTTGGACTAATCCGACGCGCGCGATTCAAGTCGTGCTCGACGCAGCCGATCTGCATGACGGTAAGTATACGGAGACGCTTACGATCTCCAAAGCCGACGCTCCGAATCTCAAATCGATCGCGGAAGATCCGGATCATAGCGTCCTAAGTAACATCATTCTATTCGTCGGCTCATCAGCTTCCGACGTCGTATCGCTCGACAACATCACGTTCTCCGGTACCCGCGAAGTCGTCGAACAACCGATCGTCCACGCCCCGATCGGAACGCCTACACTTCCGTCCGACTTTGAGGACGACACGCGGCAAGGCTGGAGCTGGGATGGCGGCTCCGGCGTGAAGAACGCCATTACGATCGAAGAAGCGAACAGCTCCAAAGCCGTTTCTTGGGAAGTCGCGTACCCTGACGTGAAACCTTCCGACGGTTGGGCGTCCGCGCCTAGAATCGTACTTGGCGGCATTAACGCAACGCGCGGTGAACATGATTACTTGCTGTTCGACTTGTATCTCGATCCCGTGCGCGCGACGCAGGGCGCCTTGTCGATCAACTTGGCCCTCGCGCCACCGAGCTTAGGCTATTGGGCGCAAGCAACGAACAACTTCGATATTCCGTTGGCGACGTTGGCTTCGAAATCGAAGACGATGGACGGTCTTTACCATTATGAAGTCGGCTTTGACCTGACAAAGATCAACGACAACAAAGTCATCGACGCGGATACGGTGCTTCGAGACATTACCGTCGTAGTTGCCGATGTGAAAAGCGATTTTGCGGGACGCATGTACATGGACAATGTGAGGTTCGGAGACGCGCCGCCGGTCGTCCCGCCTTCCGGTCCTTCCGGTTCTACCTACGTACCGCCAGTCGTTCAAGATAATGCGTCTTCGACGACTAACGCGACGGTCGATGCGAACGGGAAAGCGAAGGCTTCCGTATCAACGGAGCAAATCATTCGCTCCATCGACAAAGCTGCGGCAGTACCTGGCACGGCCGTCGGCATCGCGGTCGAAGCTCCGAAAGAATCGCATTCGGTCGAGCTTAGCCTATCTGACACGGCCATAGATGCGATCGCCAAATCCAATGTCGAAGCGCTGACCATATCGTCGCCGATCGCAACGCTGACGTTCGATCAACATGCGATAGCTTCGATCGCGAGCGGTTCCGGCGACGTACAAGTCACCGTTGCTAAAGCCGATCCTTTGAACGGTCGCCCGGTATACGAATTCTCGGTGACAAGCGGCGGAACCGCGATTGCTTCCTTCGGCGGTCAAGTCACGGTCGCTATACCGTATGCGCCCGCGGCGAATGAAGATCCGAATGCGATCATCGTCTACTATGTTAAGGCGGACGGTACTTTCCAAGTTATTACGAACGGTATCTATCAACCGGCTACCGGTACGGTAACGTTCACGACGACGCACTTCTCCCGTTATTCCATCGGCTACAACAAAATCGCCTTCGCGGATGTCACGGATTGGTCAACCGACTTTGTTCAATTCCTAGCCGCGCGCAACCTCGTTCACGGCATCGGAGACCGCCTATTTGCTCCGAATAATCCCATCACGAGAGCGGAATTCGTTCAGCTGCTTGCTAATCTGTCCGGCGCCGATCTTGGGGCATCGCAAGGTTCCGCATTCAAAGACGTGGCTGCAACCGCTTGGTACGGCGACTCGGTGCAATGGGCTTACGAGAATGGCATCGCTCAAGGAGACAATGGCATGTTCAATCCGAGTGCGAACATCACGCGCCAAGATCTTGCGGTCATGCTCGTCAGATTCGCCGATAAATTCGCATCTGGCGCGCTAAGCCGAGCAGCTTCTGCAGCGCCTTTCGCGGACGAAAGCGATATTGCCGCCTACGCTCAAGCAGCAGTGACAGCGTTACACCATGCAGGTATCGTCACCGGCAAACACGGCAATCGCTTCGATTCGACCGCCTTCACGACAAGAGGCGAAGCGGCTAAGATGCTGGCTCAATGGCTTCAGGCAAATAAATAAGACGGAAAAACCACTTCGCAACTCAACACACAAAACCCTCGCGGCAGCAGCCGCGAGGGTTTTGTGTTTACGGTCGATATTTTAGTAACCGAGCGCTTCTCTTGCTTTTTTCCATTTCGCGTTCAGTTCGTCATAGAACTTTTGAAGATCTTTCGCAACGATAGCATCTTGCGTGTATTTGCCTACGAACAAGTCGATTTCGGCTTTGTTAGCGATTTCGTTGAACTTAGGATCCGCAGCTACGTCTTCTAGGAAGGTCGGATTGTACGATTGGAATTCAGCCAATTGAGGTACTTTAGCTTGTTGCGTTTTGTCGACCGGCATGAAGCCTTGAGCGTCAACGTAACCGGATTCTTTAACGAAGAAGTCTACCCATTTGAATGCAAGCTCTTTGTTTTTGCTGTTTTTGCTTACGCCGATGAAATAGTCCGGTCCGAGCGGAGCGTTCAGCTTGCCGCTGTTGTCGTAAGGGAGCGGGAAGAAGCCGATATCTTCGGATTTAGCGCCTGCGCCGATAACTTGCGGGATTACCCAGTTACCGAGGAAGTACATTGCCGCTTTACCGGAAGCGATTTCGCCTTTGGACATTTCCCAGTTGTTCGTAGCAAGGTCTTTTTCTACCCAACCTTCTTGAACGAACTTGCGAGCGATGTTCATCAACGTGCCCCACGCGTTGTCCGTTGCCCATACCGTATCGGATGTAACGAATTGATCCGTGTATTTCATGTCGCCGGCTACGTATTTAACGGAGCCTTCAGCCCAGTTGCCGATCGGCCATTGCGCGCCGTAGTTCATGTACAAAGGAATGATGCCAGCTTCTTCGAGCTTTTGCGCCGCAGCGTAGAACTCGTCAAGCGTCGTTGGCACTTTGTCGATGCCGGCTTTAGCGAACGCTTGCTTGTTGTATACGATACCTTGCGTGTTTACGCCGGTCGGCAAGCCGTAGCTTTTGCCGTCTTGCGCTCTGTAGTCCGCGAACCATACGTTTTCTTTCATCGCGTCCGGAAGCGGCTCATAATAGTTCGCGAGCTCGCTGTTCGGCAAGCTGGAGTCCATCATGTTTACGTCGCCGGCTTCGCCGGTCGTCAGGCGAACTTTGATATCGTTTGCGTAGTTCGTCATGGCTTCGAATTCGATTTCCGCGTTCGGAGCGTATTTCGCTTTGAAAGCTTCTGCGTATTTGTCCATCGTGCCGTCGTCTACGAGGTCCGTGCGGTGCGTCAGAACCGTGATTTTGCCGGTCAGTTCGGCAGCCGGGCTTGCGGATTCGGATGCGCTCGGGCTCTCCGCAGCAGCCGTAGAAGCAGCTGGCGATGCGGATGGCGATGCGTTCTCTTCGTTGTTGTTGCTGCCGCATGCGGCAAGCATGCCAGCGGACAAAGTCAGAACGGATGCAAGAGCTAGTGCTTTTTTCATTCTGTATTACCCCCATACTTGATTTTTTTGAGCGAGTCAGACCCAGTAAATCAAGTTGTTTGACATCGCTTACATTACTAATTATAAATTTTTGGTTTCCAATGAAAATGCTTTTATTTTGTTTTTATTGTCTCTTATTATGATAACAAATAAATAATTTTAGTTTACAAATGCTGGGTTGGGCAATTGTTAGCTTAAACCGACGTTGTATAAGTACAATTAGACGCAAAAAAACGGTTAGGTAGACTAACATCTACCTAACCGCTTTATTATACACCAGATTACGTACCTACCGCTGCTTTGCCTTTTTTCCACTTCGCGTTCAAATCGTCGAAAGCCTTTTGCAAATCTTTCGCGGTTACAAGCGTCTGGATGTAGTCTCCCGTATAGAAACCGATCTCCGCTTTGTTGCCGATTTCCGCGAATTTCGGATCGGTCGACTGGCTCTCGATATAATTCGGAGCGAACGACTTGAATTCCGCAAGCTGAGGCAACGTCGGTTCCTTCGACTTGTCGACCGGAATGAAGCCCGACGATTCGACATACCCGGAATCTTTAACGAAGAACTCGACCCACTTCGTAGCGAGCTCTTTGTTACTGCTCGACTTGCTGACGCCGATCATCCAGTCTTGGCCAAGAGGGGCGTTCAGCTTGCCGCTGTTATCATAGGGTAGCGGGAAGAACCCGATATCTTCGGACTTTCCGCCCGCGCCGATGATTTGCGGGATGACCCAGTTGCCGAGATAATACATCGCAGCTTTGCCGCTCGCGACGTCGCCTTTGGACAACTCCCAGTTATTCGTCGACAAATCTTTCTCGACGTATCCTTTTTGAACGAGCGTCCGCGCGATCGTCAGCATTTTACCCCATTCATTGTTCAGTTGCCAAGGCGCATCCTGCTGTACCATCTTCGATAAATATTGCGGATCGCCGCTCGTGAACCATACGCTTTCCTCGCCCCAAGACTTCATTGGCCATTGCGCGCCGAAATTCATGTACAGCGGCGTGATGCCTGCGTTCTTCAGCTTGTCTGCATCCGCGTAAAATTCATCGAGCGTCGACGGGATTTTATCGATGCCGGCTTTAATGAACGCCTGCTTGTTATAGACGATGCCCTGCGTATTCACGCCGGTCGCCAGCCCGTAATGCTTGCCGTCATATTTCATAAGATCGGCGAAATACACATTGTCGAACAACGTGTCCGGCAGCGGCTCGAAGTACTGGCTAAGCTCGCTATCGGGAACGCTGCCTGGAATAAGCAACACGTCGCCCGCTTCTCCCGTCGTCAACCGGACCTGAACGTCCGTCGCGTAGTTCGTCAAACCTTCGAATTCGACTTCGGCGTCCGGGTATTTCTCCTTGAACTTGTCGGCGTACTTCGCCATCGTGCCGTCGTCGACCAAATCGGTACGGTTAGTCAAAACCGTGATTTTGCCTCCGATCGCGTTGCCGGCAGGCTGCGATGCGCCAGGCGCGCCCGACTGGGTCGGTGACGGCGAAGCACCGTTATTGTTGTTGCCGCAACCTGTGAGAGTAGCTAACGACAGCGCGAGACCGATACACAATATCGACGATTTTCTCATGATGTCACTCCTATTGATGCGCGTAATCGTGTGCTCCCGCTCCCACGAATCGGTTCAACTTGAATAGCTAATCGAAATCAGTCTCTCAAGAACGCGTACTCGGGCTTGTTCATGAGCTCGAGATTGCGCGCGATCAGCTCGCAACGTTGATCCACGCAAGCGGCGGAACGAAGCGGATCTTCCGGCGTGTTGATGCAGGCGTCGACTAATTTCTCAACCGTCGTCGCCGCTACATGAATGCGCGTATCGGAAGAAGCGTAGTAAATGTACACTTCGCCGTTCTCTTTCGCGATCAAGCCGTTGCAGAAAATAACGTTGGATACGTCGCCGACGCGCTCGATGCCTTCCGGAGCGATCAGATGACCGCCCGGCGCGTATGTCAGCTTGTGCGGCTCGTTCAGATCCGTCATGAACATGTAGACGACGTAACGCAACCCGGCTGCCGTATTCCGAACGCCGTGCGCGATGTGCAACCAGCCTTTGTCTGTCTTGATAGGAGCCGGACCTTGGCCGTTCTTCACTTCCTTGATCGTGTGGTACTTGCGCTCGTCTACGATGAATTCCTTATCGACGATCGCCGGGTTCATGCTTCCGGACAGTCCCCAGCCGATGCCGCCGCCGGACCCCGTATCGATGAAGCCGTCTTGCGGACGCGTATAGAAAGCGTATTTGCCGTCGACGAATTCCGGGTGAAGCACGACGTTGCGTTGCTGCGCCGAAGGCGTCTTCAAATCCGGCAGACGCTCCCAGTTGACCAAATCCTTCGTGCGCGCTATACCGCCTTGCGCGACGGCGCTGGACAAATCGCCCGCCGGCGCGTTCGGGTCTTTGCGCTCCGAGCAGAATAAACCGTAAATCCAGCCGTCTTCATGCTTGACAAGACGCATATCGTATACGTTAATGTCCGGATCCTCGGTTTCCGGCAGGCGAACCGGGTAGTCCCAGAATTTGAAGCCTTCCGTCGGACTATCGCTTTCCGCCACTGCGAAGAACGATTTCCGGTCGACGCCTTCCGCTCTGACCATTAGATAGTATTTCCCGTTCAGCTCGATCGCACCGGGGTTGAATGCGGCGTTCACGCCGATACGCTCCATAAGGAACGGATTTGTCTCCGGATTCAAATCGTAACGCCAATGGATCGGCGCATGCTCGTTCGTCAGCAACGGGTTTTCGTATCGATCGTAAATGCCGTTGCCTTTTGCCGCCGGTTTGTTAGGTCGGTTCACCAATTCGTCGTGCTCTGCTTTCAAACAGATCAATTTGTTCATGAAATCGCTCATCGTTCGTTTCTCCTCCACCGTCTCAATGTTGCGCTTCGATATGCGCCAGTCTTTCCAAACCTTCCAAGCAAGCTCTGCCGTTATGATAAGGGCATTTCCAAGGATCGACCTTCGGATGCGTCGTGACCGGCACGCCTTCCCGCGTAACTTGCCAATGCCACTCGCCATGCTCCGCATCGCTAATATATTTCTTAGTGAACGCCCAGCTATTGCGGGCGGCTTGCAAATACTTTGCTTCCCCAGTCAGCTGATAAGCATTCAAAAATCCTACCATCGCTTCCGCTTGCGGCCACCAATCTTTCGTATCGTCCAGATGGCCTTCGCCGTCGGCTTCGTTGAACACGCCGCCGTTCGCGTCGATGCCTTCGGCTATCGTAACGTCCGCCATCGCGATTGCTTCCGCTCTTACGCGCTCGATTCGCGCTTCGTCGCCTAACACTTCCGCCGCTTCGCAGAGCAGCCAGCTTCCTTCGATGTCGTGACCGTAGGAGACGTGCTCGGACTTGGATGCCCATTCATCGTCGAAAAACAACAAGAAATGATGGTTCGCCGGGTTGACGATTTTGTCCAGATGAATGTCGATCAAGTCGGCAAGCTTCATGCGCAGTCCTTCCGGTTGCCATACGCGATATAGATTCGTATACGCTTCTAGCACGTGAAGATGCGTGTTCATCGATTTGCGCTCGTTCAAATCTTTGCCGCTAAGGCTCAGATCGCTCGTCGGCGTCCAATCGGCGGACAGCGCTTCGATATAACCCCGGTGCGCAGGATCGTACGCGTGCTTCTCGATCAGCAGGTACAGCTCCTTCGCCCAGTTCAGCGCCTCTTCCGTTCCCGCCGCGCGATAAAATTCCGTTAACGCATAGATCGCGAACGCTTGCCCGTACACTTGCTTCTTGTCTTGCACGGGGTTGCCGGCAACGTCGACCATCCAATACAAGCCGCCGTTCGCTTGATCGCGGAAAATGCTATCGAGTTCCTCGTAAGCTCGCTCGGCGATTTTTAAGTAGGCTTCCTCTCTGTAAGTCCGGTAGGCGCTAGAAAAAGTCCAAAGGATGCGCGCGTTGAGCACGAGTCCTTTGTCCGCGTCTTCGACGATAGTCATGTCGTGCTTAATTTCTCCGATAAATCCGCCGTGCTTCTCGTCGATCGTATGACGCATCCAGAAGCCGAGTATCGTCTGCTTAAGTTCGTCTTCCAATTCGCTTCGCCACCGGGCGGTCGTTAATGCTTCGTTCATTGGCTCGCGTGCGCCTCCTTGCCTTGATGTACGCTAGACGTGTAGTAGTCTCGGACGATAGCCTCGGCCTGCTTTCCATACATGCAGTAATCGTCGTTCTGGGAAGCTTGCTCCGCAGAATACAACCGAGCGGGCCAGTCCCATAACATGTAACCACGCATCCATTCGCGCTTGGAACAAGCCTCGAACATAACGCGGTAATAGTTCGCTTGTTCTTCCTCCGAAGGACCGCCCGGCAATGACCAGTCGTTCGGTCTTTGCGCGGAGCCTTCGCGGCTTGGGCATCCGCCTTCCATGAAGAAGAAAGGCATTTCCCACTTCTTCAACACGCCCTCGATCCGATCGAGATGCGCTTCCCACTCCCCGATCGGATAATAGCCGCTGGAGGAAATAATATCGACTGCATCCCACCATGTGAGCCGGTCTTCTTGATATTTGTCGCAGTTGTAAGTAATGAGGCCGCTATATACTTTCCGCACTTCCGCGATCAATGCGCGCCATTCGTTCCCCCTGCTATCGGCCTGAACCATCTCGCAACCGACGCACAGCATCTCGCATCCTTCTTCCTCGGCGATGCGAGCGTAATGAACGATGAACTCGGTATACGAAGCGAACCACTCCGCCCAGCTCGGCTCCCCGGGCACGTCCTGTTGGAAGAAGACGATATGCGCTCGCCACGTGCCGTTCGCGCAGTTGACTACCGGCTTCATGCACACCTTCATCCCGAGCGATTTCGCTTGGCGGATCGCCCATCTTACTTCGTCGTCGGTTACCGTCGGCTCGTCGCCGTAAGCGATCTTCGTCGATTGCGCCGTTTCTTGCAGCGCTCCGAGCGCGATAGCTACCCAATTCACGCCTACCGCGCTCATTTTGCGCATCGAATCTTCCGCTTCCGAGCCGCCCCATGTACCGCGTACTCCGGTCCATCCCCAGGTCATCCCGTTTACTGTTCCGTCCATGTTTTCATGCCGACAACCTCCTGTTCCTGCTTTGTTTCTCTATTACCTGTTTGTTGTTATTGTTTTGTTTGCAAATAACAATAACAAGACTCAAACAAATTGTATCACCGTACGCTTAGTTGTCAACCGAAAAACGCGCGTTTTTCCTCTTTAACTTCTTGATTAGGATGTCATCGCGCACGCGAAAAAACCCGCCAGGTAGGCAGGTTTTCATTACACATCCTATTATTGCGCGTAAGGTGCGCCTGCCGTCGATTCCCGAATCAGTAGCTCTCCGGCCAGCAATATTTTTTCTTTCGGTCCGTCCGGATGCTCAACCCGCCATAGAAGCGTATCGACGGCGCGTTGGCCGAGCGCTTCCTTGTTGACGTGCACGGTGCTAAGCTTCGGACTAGCTAACGCGGCATCCTCGATATTGTCGAAGCCGGTAACCGAGCATTGGCTCGGAACGTCGATGCCTAGCTTCATTAACACCGTGATCATGCAAATCGCGATCGAGTCGTTCGCGCACACGAAAGCGGTCGGGAGTTTATGTTCGGCTTGCAGCTTGCGCACGATCGCTTCGAGGTTCTCGGTCATCTCCGAACGGTTATTCCCTTCGAACTCGATAAGCTCGGGACGCTGATCTAGCTGGACGCCCTGCTCCTCTAGCATCGACCGGAAGCCGAGCCAGCGATCGTAGAAGCTACGGGAATAACGAATGTTGCCTACGAATTGCAAATCGCGATGACCGCTGCCAAGCAAGTAATTGGCCGTTCTTCTGACGCATTCGTAATTGTTCATGAATAGCACGTCCGAAGGAATTAGCGGATCCTCGTGATCGACTAAGACGAACGGGATGCCTAGATTGCGGATTTCCAGCAACAGCTGGTTGGATATATGGCCTACGCCGAGCAAGCCTAACACCGCATCCGGATTGATCAGCTTCGTGAAGTTATCGGTAATATGTTCGGTCACGATCATCATGCCTAGGTGATTTTCTTCCAGCCCGTTCGTTATCCCGTCGATGATACGTCCCCAGAACGTCGACTGCCGCGTCTGCTCGCGCACGTTAGGAATAAGCACGATAATCGTATTCCGGTCAGCTTGCGAAGACTTGCCCTGCTGCGACGAACGGCTTACCGTAGGCCGAACGCGCTTTTGCACGAAATAGCCGAGCTGCGTGGCGGTTTGTATAATCTTCTCCCGCGTATCCGGACTAACGCCCGACTTGCCGGACAATGCCTTGGATACGGCGAATTTGGATACGCCGACTTGATCGGCGATCTGTTGCATCGTAATTTTCTTGGACATGGCTCGTTAACACACTCCGCTCATAAAAGAAAAAACGCCCGGAACAGATGATAACAAAATAATAATTGTTATCATAACACATCCCGAGCGTTAGCGATACTCTACGTTGCTATGCGAAGCTTTACTTAACCGCACCGTTAGTTACGCCGGCGAAGATGAACCGTTGCAGCAACAAGAAGATGAGGATCGTTGGGATAAAGATGATGAGAATCCCGGCGGAAATAACGTTCATCTGCGCGGCGTTCGGACCAACGAAGCTGTAGATGGCCGTCGATACGACCTTCAGCTTTTGCGAAGGCATGTAGAGGAACGGCACGTAGAAGTCGTTGTAGATCGAGATCGTCTTCAAAATGACGAGCGTAGCCGTCGCCGGACCGAGCAGCGGGAAAATAATCGACCGGTAAATCTTGAAGAGCGACGCGCCCTCGATCATCGCGCTTTCGTCCAAGTCTCGCGGGATGTTATTGATGAACTGCAAGTAAATAACGATTTGCAACACGTCCGCGCCCATATAGAGCAGCATCGGAGCTTTGATCGTATTGTAGACGCCAAGCCATTTGATTACGCTGAACGTAGCGACTTGCGTCGTAACGAGCGGAATAACTTGCGCGACCAAGTACAAGCCCATGATCGGAGCTCTAAGCTTGAATTCGAAGCGGCCGAGCGCATAAGCTACCATCGTACCGATGGCGATGTTGCCCGCTAGCGCGACGACGATGATGATCGCGATATTTTTGAAGCCGAGGCCGAGCTTACCTACTTTGAATACGCGCTTGAAATTGTCGAAGTTGAAGAAGTCGTGCGGTAAACTTAGACCCGATTGATAGAACTCTACCTTCGTCTTGAACGCGCCGACGAACACGGAATAGATCGGGAAGAACACAATGAACACGCCGATAAGCAGCGTAAAGTATTTGAGCGCGGTTACGGAGTTAGATCTGCCTATCATGTTATTTGCCCTCCCTGAACAGCACTTTACGCTGGATGACGATGAAGAACAGGACTATGAACAGCAGGACGACCGCCATCGCGGAAGCAAGCCCGAAGTTCTCGAATTTGAACGCCATATCGACCGTTTGGATGACGAAAGTCGAAGTGCCGTTAGCGCCGAGCATCATAACGAACGGAATATCGAACGCTTCAAGCGCGCCGGTGAGCGTAAGGATGAGCATCAGCTCGATCACTTTGCGCAAGCTAGGAAGAGTGATGAACCGGAATGTCTGCCAGCTGTTCGCGCCGTCGATTTTAGCGGCTTCGTACAGGTCGTCAGGGATCGATTGCAATGCGCCGATGAAAATAACCATGCTTAGTCCGAAATATTTCCACATCGAGATGAAAGCTAGCGAGAAGTTGACCAAATGCGGATTGCCCAACCACATTTGTTGCCAAGATTCCAGACCCAGCGCGCCAAGGAAGACGTTCAAAGAGCCGTACTCGGCATGATACATGTTCTTGAACATGATGACCGTCGCGACGCTGTGTAGCACGTACGGTAAAAACAGCAAGACGCGGAACGCGTATCTGCCCTTGAGCTTGCCGTTCAGAATGACGGCGAAATACAGAGCGATCGCGGTTTGGATTAACCCGCCGACGAAATAATAGAGGTTGTTTTTGAATGCGCCGAAAATTTCAGGTCTGACGAATAATTCCTTATAGTTTTCAAGGCCGACCCATTGCTGGTCGAACCCGAGTCCGTCCCAGTTCGTCAAGCTAAAATAAAATAACGCCGCCGCGGGATACAGCGAGAAGGCGCACAGCAGAGCCAACGGAATCGTTAGGAATCCGAACAGAATCATGTATCTCTGCGTTTTGTAGCTAAAATTCAATGAAATTCCCCTGCCTTTCAGTCACTTCTGTAGGTAGTCTGTTACAGGAAACGCTTTCATCATTATTATACGTTCTATTGTTATCGAATTTAATGGGCTGTGTTTGTTTTCATTGTCCTCAATTTAGATAATATTCACCTAACACGATCTCGGTACTCTTTCGGCGTGCAGCCGACGACCTTCTTGAACACCTTGTTGAAATACGCCGGATCGGCATAGCCGACTTTCTCCCCGATCTCGTAAGTTTTGAGAGCGATACGATCGCGCAGCAGCTCTTTGGCGCGGTCGATCCTAACGGAAATCAGGAAATCCGTTATCGTCTCGCCCGTCTCCGTTTTGAATAGCTTGCTTAGATAACTAGGCGTCAAGTACACTTCTTCCGCCAAGCGATTGAGCTCCAACTCTTCGGTGAAATGCTGAATGATATAAGTTTTTACCGTCTCGATGACGCGATTCTCTTGCCGGACCTCTTGCAAGATACGGAACAGCCCCTCGACTTCCCCGAGGAAAAACTTCGAGAACGCTTCGAAGTCCAGGTAACGGTGCGGATCGCATACCGTAACGGCTTGCTTCGATACCCCCGCGTCCCCGACTTTGGCCGCGCCAGAACGATGAATGAACGCCAGCACGGTCTCGCAGCTTTCGCGCAGCTCCGACCACTGCGGCTTATCTTCCTTGCATGTTCTGAACCATTTGGCTATCGACTCCTGGGCGCGCGCGAAGTCCGACATCGTCATCGCCTCTTGGAACTCGCGGTCGAGCAAGACGATCATATGCGATCCGGATGGCTGCTTCTTGGTCAGATGCGAATAGTCGACGAAGCTTCGTCTTCCGGACTCATACCAAGCAAATTGCATAGCATGCTCCGCTTGCCGATAAGCTTCGCGCAACCAGGACGATCCTCTAAACACGTCGCTTCCGCCGATTCTACCATCGAATGAGGGCGGCAACCGATGCGCCAGCGTCTGCCCGATTTCATGTACGCGCTCGGCATGGTCCGTACTGTTCATTCCGACGATCAAGGCGAGCGAATCGTCGCCCTTAAGCAGCTTCCAATTAGACAACCAACCCGAAGTCGCCGCTTCCATCATCGCGTCCGGCGACGGCAACGTTCCTCTGATGACGTATACCGCATACGGTTCGCTGAATAGAGGAGTCAGCTCTAGCGCTTTCCCCGCTTCCAGTCGAAGATGCTTAGGCAACAGCTCCGCTTCATTGAAGAGCAGCAAGCCCATCTGGTCTTCCTGCAACGCGTGTTTCTTCTCCCTCTCCTCCGCTAAGCTATCGCTAACTTTGCGGAGCAGGTAGTCTAGTTCCGCTTTGTCCACCGGTTTCAACAAATATTCCTCCACACCGAACCGCAACGCTTGACGCGCGAAGGTGAAATCGTCGAAGCCGCTCACAATCGCGACTTTTAGGTTAGGCGAACGTTCCTTCAATCGCTCGATCAGCTCGAGACCGTTCATCATAGGCATCTTTATATCCGTTATGACAAGATCGACCGCCAGCTCGTCTATTTGCGTCAGAAGCTCCATTCCGCTCGCGAAGATGCCGATAATCTTGTATTGTTCGCCGGCCTGCGCGATCAATTTCGCCAACCCTTGCCGTATGCGTTCCTCATCATCCACCACGACGATGTTAACCATTGTGTTTGCCTCCATTCGCCTGCTCGATCGGAATGCGCACGGTAACGTTCGTCCCGATGCCAGGCTCGCTATCTATGCTGATACCGTATCCTTCTCCGAATCTAAGCTTTAAGCGTTCATGAACGTTCCTAAGCCCGATTCCCCTGCCGCCTTCGGACTGTCTGCGCTGCGGGTCGTTCAATGTACCGCGAAGCCGCCTTAACGTAGACTGATCCATCCCGACGCCATCGTCCGAAATCGTATATAAGCGATCCGTTCCCCTTTCCTCGTATTTCAACCTAATCGTCATATTCGGCTTCGTCTCGTCCATGCCATGATACACCGCGTTTTCCACGATCGGCTGGAACAGAAGCTTCATGACCGGCATTTGCATGTCCATACTCACTTCAGGTAGCGTCAGTACGAACCGGTTGCTGCCGTATCTATAATTGAGCAACTGGAGATAAATTTCCAAATGCTCCAGCTCCTTGGCGAGCGGCACCGTCTCGGTTCCCGATCCGATTCCGTAACGCAGCAGCTTGCCCAGAAGCTGCGTCATATCGCTTACTTCCGTATCGTCGTTAATGACGGCCGTCATCCGAATGGATTCCAGCGTATTATAGATGAAGTGCGGATTGATCTGGTTTTGCAGCGCTTCGAGCTCGGCCTCGTTTTTGCGTTGCCCGGCTAAGTATACGTCGTCGATGAGCGACTTGACCCTTACGATCATCCGGTTAAACGCGCTGCCAACAAGTCCGATCTCGTCGTGGCCGCGAACCGGGAACGTAACTTCCAGATTGCCCGTCTGAACCGTCTTCATTAGACGCACGAGCGACCGAAGCGGCTTCGTTAGCGTGAACGTAAAAATCATCGAGATCAATAGCGCGAATCCGACGATCGCAATCGCCGAAGCCACTGTTACGTTCCGAATGCGCAGCGCGTCGCCCATAAGCTCTTTCTGGGGTATCGCCACGAATATTTTCCAGCCTGTGTTTTGCGATTCGCGGTAAATGGATAACACGGGCACGCCGTCGATTTCGGTATGAAAGCTGCCTCCGGTACCCGACGCTAGCTCCAGCAAATCGCTCGATTGCAAATTCCGCGCCAAATATTTTTTCTCGCTGTCGAACACGACTCTGCCCGCGTTGTCCACGATAAGCGTCGTCCCGTGCGTCGCGTTATCCAAGTCCTTGACGATGTTCTCGATGACGTCGATGTTCGCGTCCACGGCGATCAAGCCGAGCGATTCGAAGTTCGTATCGATAATTTCGCGCACGACCGAGAACACGTACTGGTTGCCCGCCCGTCCGCTCACTTCCTGTGTGCTTACGAGCACGGGCGTTCCGTGTTGCGAATAAGCGAGCGACTTCCAATCTTCGTACACCGCCTTCAAGTCTGAACGGATTCCGCCGCTCTTCGTCGTGAAATAATAGTGTCCGTACCGATCGAACAAGTATACGGAATTGGAGCCGGTACTTTTGATATTGTTCAGGAAATAGATGCTGGCCTCGATTCTCCGCAACATCTGCAACTCTTCGCCGGTTAATCCGACCTTCGTGTCGCTTCCCCGCGCAGTCGGATCGTTCTCCTGCAACGGCAGGCTTTCGTAATAGCGGTTGGAAATTTTGAGCCCTTCCTTGATTTCGTCCAAATACGAAGGAATGATCGAAATTTTCTTCATATCTTCCATATAATCGTCAAGCTTGCTGATCATCTTGTCCGAGATTTGGGATACGTATGTAACAGTATTGCGTTCGATCGAATCGCTATAACGAGCGGCGGATATATAGCTTAAAGCCCCAATTGGCAAAATAATCAAAAACAAAAAGACAATAAACAGCTTGCCTTCCATTCTGTTAATGGGCGAAACGAGCCGCTTCCAAATCCGTTGCCAAAGCCTCATCCGAACTTCCCCCTTCTCTCGATAGTAGTGTAACATAATTTTATGCTAACAAAATAACATAATCTACGTAAAAATCCCCACTTCACCGCTTGAAAACAGCGACAAAGCAGGGACTTCACGATCGATCAATTACGATTTCGCCAAAACGGCATTATTAGTCAACGCGGCTTCGGCTACGCATGCCGGCTAGTCCGAACAGTCCAAGCAAGCCTAACCAACCCCAGTTAGAGGCTCTGTTCGTCGTCGTTGCCGTCGCGCGGTAAGCGTTCGTTCGCAAATTGTTGTTCGTAACGCCCATGCCGCGATACGTGTTCACGTGGTTCCGGTCGGTAACGTCATACGATCTCATGCCGTAAGTTCCATTCGGACCGTGCGTTCCGGTCGTGCCGTAAGTTCCGGTTCCGGTCGTGCCGTGAGTTCCGGTTCCGGTCGTGCCGTAAGTTCCGGTTCCGGTCGTGCCGTAAGTGCCGTAAGTGCCGTAAGTTCCAGTCGTTCCAGTCGTGCCGAAATTCGTCACGTTGCCGTTGCCGTACCGGTAGGCATCCGTGTTTTGGACGTTCACGGTGCCGCTATACGGCGTCGCGCGGTAATCGGTACCGTGTCCGGTAGTTACCTGCTTGATCGTCATTTCCGTCGGCATCGGAGTAGCCATGACCGGAGCGACAGCGGCGACCGACATACTACCCACCAGCATCGAACTCAGCAAAAGCTTTTTCAATTTGCAGCCTCCTTGAAGTTCGTTTTGATTTCACCTCTAATTTCTCCGGCTCGTACGTTAATCATCCGCGCCATCCAGCGCCAATAAGCTAACAGTATTCTAATATTTGTAAACCAACTTTGCTAAAACTTTTAGCCTATACTTTAGGCAATAAGACACAGGAAAGGCGGTGGGTCGTATGCGCAAAATGTCCGAAACGGTACATCACATGGACGACGAGCTTCTCATTACTCAGTTCAATAAAGTAGCTCCGTTCTCTCCGGATGACGAGTTCATCCAGATGCTGCTTAGGGAGATCAAGAACAGGAAGCTCAACATCGAGGACGTACTTAAAGATTTGTATTTGCAATAAAATGGGCCGATTATGACAATTCGTACAGAAGCGGAACCTCGAAGAAATAGGTTGCTGTCCCATCCCTGTGCCATTACCATCGCATAAACTGACATCGTGATGATTCATCACAATAAAATGCGGTGGTGATACACATGGGTTACCCTGTAGCAGGTGAAGGCGTTGGATGTGGTGGCGGAATGGGCGCAGCTGCTTTCGCACTCGTATTGTTCGTTCTCTTGGTCATCATCCTTAAAGCCGGCTATTAATCTAAGGCGATGTAAGTAAGAACAACCCCGACCAGGACAGCTGGTCGGGGTTGTTCTGGGATGTCCTGAACTTCTTATTATTGAACGTAAATTCAATGGGAGAAAGACAGCGGTAGCAAATGCCAGACTCTGTCCGGTGGAGGTAGGCAATACTAAACCCGTGACCGATTTCTACCCGTTTTTACATTGATTAGCCATAGCATAATCCGAGCTACAAATTCGATACCGGGGATTGTCCCGCGAACGGGATCTCTCCGAAAATCGCGGAGACGAAAGCTTCGTGCGAGGCGGGAGCGTTGCCGTAAGCGTTCACGCGAACCGGCGCCATATCGAAATAATCGTTCATGACGTACGGAGATCCGAAGGACGCAACGATCGTTTTGTCGCGTCCGGCGGTCAGCGCGCTCCATGCGGCGGACGCTTCGTCTTTGGATAATCCGAGCGGCCCCATCGGCCGATGCGGCCGGACGGCCGGCGCGAATACGATCAGATCGAATTCGGCTTCACGCTGTTGGAGCTCCTCGTACCATATGTTTCGTTTGAGCTCGGCATTCACGCCTCGGCGCTCGAACGCCGCTTGGAGAGAGTCCATCTCTTCGAAGTCGGCGTCCGCCGGACAGATCGCAACGATCAACACGTTCTTTATCAATCGGGTGGATAGCGGTAACAGTCCGTTCTCGTCATTCAGCAGCGTAAGGCTGCGTTCGGCTACCGCCTTCGCGGTGCTTATTGCGAAGAGGCCAGCTTCCTCGGCAGACACTTCTGGAGCTTCGACCATGCTATAGTCGGTTGCTTGATCGTCGTCAGCCAGCTCGACTAAGCCGAGCCGTTGCTTGAGTTGCAGGATTCTTAAGACGGCGTCCTCCAGCCGCTCCATCGACAGCTCGCCGGACTCTAACGCCCGCTCCATTCGCTCGAAGTAGCTGAACTCCGGCCACAGCATCATGTCGGTACCCGCTTGCATGCTCTTCACGTACGCTTCGTCTTGCGGGAACCACTTCAAGTACCCACCCATGACAAGCGCATCGGAGACGACGACACCACGGAAACCCATTTCGTGTTTCAACAACTTCAATGTCAGTTCCTCGGCGAGCGTCGCCGGCAAATGCCGTCCGCCTTGTTCCGTTCGGAGTTGATAGGCAGGCAACGCGATGTGCCCGGTCATGATCGACCCTACGCCGTCGTCAATCAGCGCTTGGAACATCGCGCCATGGTTGGTCAGCCACTCCTCCCAAGGGAGCGAGTTGCGCGTCGTCATAATGTGTTGGTCGCGGTAATCGACTCCATCCCCGGGAAAATGCTTTGCCGTCGCAGCAAGCCTGTGCTCCTGCATCCCGCGCACGAACGCGCGCAGCAGCGGGATCGCCCAATCCGGCTTATCCGACAATGCCCGTATATTCGTAATCGGGTTCATACGGTTCATGTTGAGATCCGCGACCGGCGAGAACGTCCAATTAACGCCGACCTGTTGCGCCTCCATAGCGGTAGCCTTGCCGTAATCGTAGGCAAGCTGCTCGGAGCGCGTCGCTCCCAGCGCCATCGGCTGCGGCAGCTTCGTCGTTCCGGCGATCATGTTGCCGCACCCGTTCTCGAAGTCCGACGCGAACAGCAGCGGAATCCGAGTCGCCTCGCTATATTGCCTCGTCGCTTCCCTCACTTGCTCCCTCGTGTTACCTGTCATGACGTCCTTGATCATTTCCGCGCCTACGAAGAAGCCGCCGACTGGATATCGTTCCATCATGGCCGATAGGCTGCCATACTTGTCTCTTTCCTGCGCGCGGTTAGAGAGAACGACGACAGTCTGGCCTATTTTCTCTCTTACGGTGAGTTCCTTCAGCTTGATCTTCAAGAGGGCCATCGCTCCTTCGCTGTTCAGCATACACATCTCCATTTTGCTAGATTGGCGCGACGCGGCATACTGTACAAAGTAATCGTCAATTCCGTCAGGACTGTCAATTGTGTACATTACTGTCGTTGACGCACCTTTCCATCCGCGAAAGCAAAAAAACCGCGAAACGGATGCGTCGTCGCACCTGCTTCGCGGTTTTGGAATTAGAGGACGGCCGTCAAGATCAGATAAAATCCGCCAAGCGTCGCCAACGAGAGAATCAAAGTCTGAAAGAGCCGCTGCGGAATACGAGGAAGCGTCTTGAATCCGATGAACGCCCCGACCGCGACGACCGGCACGACCCAAGCGTTAACGGTCAACGATTCCGGCGTAATGAGTCCCAGATAGGCGGTAAAAGGTACTTTAATTACGTTCACCATAAAGAAGAAAAACGCGTTCGTTCCAATAAAGGATGTTTTGTTCATCCCCTTAGACAATAAGTAGATCGACATGATGCTGCCTGCCGCGTTGCCGACCATCGTCGTGAACCCGGCGAGCACGCCGAGCAGGCCGTTGAAAGCCGGGGACTTGGTGAACGCGATGTTCAATGCGCGCTCCAGCTTTTCTCTGCCGACATGCACCGCGATGAGCAACAGAACGAGCGTCCCGATCAGTAGCGCCAAATCCTGGTTGTCTATATATTCGAGTACGAAGAATCCGGCGGCCATGCCCGCGAGCACCCAAGGCAACAGCTTGAACAGATGCTTCCACTCCACGGCTCGGCGGTAGTAGACGATGGCGATAATATCGCCGGTAATCAATATAGGCGTCAATAAACCGACCGATTCGCTGGCAGGGAAGACAGAGGCCAGCATCGCGGCGACGAAAATGCCCAGCGTCGGGACGCCCGTCTTGGAGAAGCCGACGAGCAGCGCGCCGACGATCGTAAGCGTTAATTGCAGAGATGTAAGTTCCATGGTCGGGTGTCGGCTCCTAAAGGATCTTTTGCAGTTCCGTCATTAAATAGGTATACGTCATCGCGGAAGGAAAATAAGCCATCGGATGATTATAGTTAATAATGTTGGTTCGCAGTTCATTCCACCACAACTTCTCGAGTCCTCCGCTTGTCGAGCTATTTTCGAAATAAACGTTTTCCTTCGCCAATGAATCTCTTACGATATTAAATACGGTTTGTCCGCAGCATAAAACAATATTAGGCGATAGAATCTTGATCTGTTCCAGCAATAGATCCGCTGCATCAAGCCCGGTCTGATACACCTGTCTATCATCGGATTGCGTAGAACCTACCGTCTTCTTCACGTTCACAAAGCATACCGAGCCCAGAAAATCGTTGGCATTGCGCCGAATGTACTCCTCTTTCTCTTTGACATATCGATAGTCAGGAAACCCATGTAGAATTCCATATGTCCACCGGATCAAATTGGGCCAGGTGGTTCCTCGCTCTTTCAAATAGCCTCGTTCCGCGATGAACGTCTGATATTTCCATTCCTCGGTAGTCGGATGGTTGCGATCCTCGGTCGGTTCTTTAAGCAGTACGACGATTTTAAGCCCAGGACGACTTGTCCAAGCTTCTTCGTCCAATAATCCGTCTTCGATAAACACTCCGGAAGGATACCGCCTTCTCCATTCGGCGAATAGTTCGTCTAATCTGCGATTAATGATTCCCAACTGCGTCACCTCTAAAACCATCGTACCCGCCGAATCCATTTTGTTCAATATGCAAAAAAAGAAGTCGTCATCCCAACCGTCGCCGCTCGCGTCCGGCCTCTTCATATAATCGACCATGAACAATGCGGCGTCCTTCATCGGTCCGAACGCGCGATCCGACAGGAACACCTTGTCCATCGTGTATAGGTAATGCCACCATAGGCTCTGGACCGTCCAAGGCGTCTCGCATATTTCCCAGCCCCAGTGCGGGACGGGGTACGGCATCATCGTCATCTTCACCGGATACGCCGAATGCGGAAAATAAGCCCCTCGCATGCCATAATAATCCCGCGCCCATTGACGGCTGACCGGCAACACGTGATCTACCATATTGGCGTAGGCGAGATGCTTGTCGGCATGGTTGCTCGAGAAAGCGACCCAGAACGGTTGCTGCGCATTGTAGTTCATATGGTAATCGCCATGCCAATCCGCGCCGACCGAATTGCCCGCATACGCGCCGAGTTTGCGAACCGCATCATCCGGCCTGTCCAGAGGTACCCAACCGACGACGCCCCCGATCCAATCGAACCGCGCTGCCGTTTCCAACATGTATTCAGTATCCTCGTCGGAGTCCATCGCCTGCACGAGCACCGTCTTGTCGATGCCCGCCTTCATAAGAAGAGGCTCCAGCTCCAGCGGCTCGAACGTCCGATAGATCGGTCCGTACGCTGAAACGAGCCAAGGATACCGAACCCGATCCAAGTTCCAAAAATGCTGATGAGCGTCTATTCGCATCGCCGATGCCCCCGTTCGTGATCTGTTCACCACGATCGTAGCACGGGAGGCATCGGCTCGTATTTGGCAACCGGTTCATGGAATTGACGAATCGTCCGGTGATGAGATGTCCAATCGTCATCCGTGGTGCACAAGGAAAAGGAGCCGTATCTCAAGCCTTTCGCTTGGATACAGCTCCTACGCTTATTCGCACATCCGGCGATGGATGGCTGCCCCTTGATGGTTGGCTTCAATGGCAAGCGCGGCGTCTAGCTGCAATTTAGCTTGCTCGTACTTGCTGAGGCCGATCATACCGAGCCCGATCATATAGCGGCAATGGATCTCGTTGCGCTTGTTCATGTCGTCCTCGAAGACGAGGAAATCGGGCAGCGACACGGCGAAGTAATCGAACTTGACGTCGTCGTTCAAATGCTTCTCCCCATAGTCGATCAGCTTGTTGAAGCGGCGCTTCGCTTCCGTAGCGTTGCCTAGCTTCTGCCACGCCATGCCTTGGTAGAAAATCATATCCGGCGGTTGGTCGTTGTAATACATCGCGCTCGTCGGTTCTTCGAGACCTTGGGAGGCGGTGACGAAATGCCGTTCCGCTTCCTCTGGCTTATTCATGCCGAGGTAGGCGCACCCTAGGTAGTAGTAGACATTGTTCTCCTGCGCCCCGGCCAGCTTGCCCTCTCCCAAATTGTCTGGATACGCAAGCGCCTCGTGCAGCAATCCGATGGCCTGCTCGAAACGGCCCTCTTCCATCTCTTGTTTCGCGCGTTCGACGCAAGTCAGCACATGCTGGCCGGTCGTCTTTCCTTCTCCGCCTTCCCATGGGTGGAACTTACGGGAAGCTAGTGCTTGCGCGGCTTCCTCATGCCGACCCAGGGCGTTCAACAGCGCCACATGCTCCAAATACAAGTCATCGCGTTTCTCGACGAGCGGCCGATGCTTCTCCAACGTCTCGAAGCGTCTGGACGCCGTGTATCCGAGCTTCTTATACAACTGATCTAGCTCGTACAATACGCGCGCGTCATCTTGCCGGCAAGCGAACGCCGTCTCCAGTGAACGCTGTGCCGCTTCGGCATCGCCGAGCTTGTTGAAGTAGGCGAGCGCCAAATTCCGATGTACGGTGGCGAAGCCGGCGTTAGTCTCGAGAGAAGACTCCCAGTGAGCGATCGCTTCCAGATGGCGCTTTTTATCGTATTGCCAGTTGCCCACATAATAGTGCGCCATGCCGTCGTTCGTGTCGGCTCTAATTGCGCTTTCGAGGACAATGAGATCAAACAGCGTGTTCGGGAAGCAATAGTCCGGCTTAGCTTTTCTGCCCGCAAGGCGATATTCCGCAGCCAGTTCCGGATGCCCGGCTTGCTCGAGCAAGTAACCTAGCGCGTAATGCACCATCGGATAAGCTTCCGTCCGCGCAGCCGGCGCGAGCTTGGCCAACACGGAGATCGCTTCCTCATATAACCCGCCCTCCGAATAGTCGGCAGCTAAATTCAAGTAGTTGTGCGGATCGCCTCGCATAAGTCGCGCGAGTTCCTCCGAAGCTTTATTCGCGCGCTCCCGCGTCCCTTGTTCGGCGAACGTCAGCCCAAGCTCCCACGCTGATCCGAAATCCGCCGGATCGAGTTTTAGCGTCTCTTCCGCATAAACGGCAGCTTCCGTCAGCCGGTTAAGCTTCCGCAGCAGCGCTGCGCGTAGATGACGCGCTTTGTAGTTACGCGAATTGCGGATTAATGCGCGGTCGACCAATTCCAACGCTTCCGCATACTCCCCTTTTGCGCACGCGATACGCGCGAGCGAGAAGTAGCCGGCATCCTGCCACGCAACTGACCAAACCGATTTATAGAAAGCCGTAAATGCCTCATCTAACCGATTTTGCAGCTTCAACACAACGCCGAGCTGGTACAGCGCTTCGCTGTCATACGGATTCGGGTTGCGCCAAGTGAGCGATTTCACCGCCGTGCGGAAATGCCCTTCCGCGCTGGCAAACAACCCCCGGCGCAGCAGCAGCGTGCCGTACGCGACGTTGATCCGAATGTCGGACGGATCGCGCTTCAAGCCCTCCAAATAATAAGTTTCCGGCTCGAAAGTCGCATGACGGTATTGCTCCAGATGCAAGCCGGCCAAGTATAGCTGCTCTGTCGTCCGTAGTTCGGACGGCTCGGGCAGCGGCTTCGCGGCGTCCGGCACTTGCTCGATGGACGGCTTTGCCGGACGATAGTCGATCAGCGTCTTGCCGTGTCTATCGCGGACGACGACAATCAAGTCGTGCGCTAAATCCGTTTCGTCGATCGGTACGATCGATTTGAACGTCGAAGTCGGCGAGAGCTCGTGCGTCGTCTGTACGTATACGCGCTTCTTCCCGCGCAGCTCGACGACGGCGTCTTGGAAGACGGACGTCGCGTATGCCATAACGATCGCCTGACGCGTCGTTTCGTCGAACTCCAAATTGACGGCCGCATCGATCGATGCGTTTTTGACGACGCCGATATCTTTATACGGCATGAAATACTGCTTGAACGACTTCTCCTCATACGGCTGCAACCAAGTGAAATCCGGCTGGTTGTCCGTGTAGACGCCGGTCATCAGCTCGATGTACGGTCCGTCCTCGTCGGTCAAATTGCGGTCCCACGCCTGGCCGAACTCGCCGTTCCCCCAGGTCCATTGCTTCTTGCCCGGCGAAACATGATGGTTCGCTACGTGGAGCAGCCCGGCTTGAACGCCGTGATCGTAACCGCCGACAAAGTTATAGTCTGATTTGTAGGCCATGTACGAAGTCGGAACCGGAATGTTGCGATACCGGGAAATGTCTACGCCGGCCGAGTAGTCCTGCTTATAATAAGTGCCCGTTGCGATCGGGAAACGGGATACGTCCCGCTTGCCATGGTCGAATACGGCGGTTACGTCCGGCGGAAAAACGGATTGCGTATGATCGTTGACGGCTACCGCGGGATTCGCCCACCATAGGAACGTCTGCGACACCGGGGTGCGGTTGTAAAGCTGCGCGGAAATTTCCAAGTAAGCTTTGCCCGGATAGAGCGTAAATCCAGCGGTTACCTTCGTGCCGTACATACGGTCGATTTCGCTGATCCATACCGTCGCGCTACCATCCTCGTTCTCGGCTAGACGGTACTCCACGGGACCGTAAGTGTTCGGACGATGGTGCTGCGGCCAGTTAAATTCGATACCGCCCGAGATCCAAGGACCTGCCAAGCCGACTAACGCGGGCTTAATAACGCGATTATAATAGACGAAATCGTAATCGTTCGTTTTATCGAGCGCCCGATAAATCCGTCCGCCCAACTCCGGCATCATCTCGATGCGCACGTATTCGTTTTCCAGAATGGTCATGCGATACGTTTGCGGATGCTTGTCGTCCATAATTTTATCGACGACCGGATGCGGATACACTTTGCCGGAGCTGCCTTGATAGACGCGTTTCTCCAAAAACATCGGATTGCGGTCGGGCTCGCCGATGCCGTAGGTCGGGATAGACACGTTCTCTTCCCAAATGCGCACGGCCGGAAGCTCCTGTCGTTGTGCCTTTGCCAATGTAATTCCCCCTTGAATGGAATTTTCGGATACTTCTACTGTACGCCGGAAAATCGCGCGAGCCAATCGACGAAATTCGGTTTATAATGGACTATATTCTGATTTTAGATAACGAATAGTCCCTATAATTAATCAACTTCCATAAGAATAATGAACTTTTTTCTTATTCCATTAACCAAACGGGGTGCGTGTAGATGGACGAGGTTCGCAAGCCGGAAGGGTTTCCCGAGGAAAAGCTTTTCGTTCTGCCTGAATACAGCGTCGAGGAACTGTCGCGTCATGAATTGACGAAAGGACTGTTTGTCAGCGATATTGGATTTTTTCCTCGGGCTCAATATCACTATCGCGAACGGCCGGCCGGCTGTGACAGTCACATCGCGATCTATTGCATCGCTGGCGAAGGATGGATCGAGCTCGCGGGACGGTCCCATGTCGTGCGAGAACGTACGCTTGTCGTCGTTCCCGCCGGAGAACCTCACAGATACGGAGCTTCGCCTCGAGAACCATGGAGCATTTATTGGTTCCACTTGAAAGGAGCGCAGGTCGCCGCATTAATACGATTGTACGGATTGGACGCAGGTCCGATTCAACTGCCCGCCGCCGTTCAAGCCGAATGGACGGATAGCTTCGAGCGGTGCTATTCCTTGCTCGCGGACAAGCCCTATTCGATGCCGGTACAAGTACATGTCTCGCAGACGATCGGGCAGCTGCTCGGCCGCATCGGCCTCGGCGCGGGAGGTTCGTCGCGCGATCGGAAACGCGAGCTCGATCTTGAGCGGGCCATCCGATACTTGAACGACCGGCTGACGGACACCGTTTCGCTTATCGAATTGGCGGCGCATACCGGCTTATCCAAGCAGCATCTCATCTACTTGTTCAATCAGGAGACGGGCTTCCCGCCGATCGAATATTTTTTGCGCATGAAAATGCAAAAGGCCGGCCAGCTTCTCAGCTTAACCGGCCTTACCGTGAAGGAGATCGCCGCGTCGGTCGGCATTCCCGATCCCTACTACTTCTCCCGCCTATTCAAAAAGCGGATGGGAGCGCCGCCGACGGAATACCGCAGCGCGCCGAAAGGTTAACGGCTCCTACAGACGTTTAAGCCGCAACAGCGAACTGCCGTAATCTCCCCGCAGCGTCAGCGGGTACCCGACATTCATGAGCGTCGATCCGCGGCGGACGATCGGCTCCCCGCCGTCCAAGCTAACCTCGTACGATGCATCCGCATCGAGCCCCCGCAGACGTAGCCTTCTCTCCTCCGAGCCGAAATGCTGCGATTGCAAGAAGGCGAACGCGACAGCTTCTTGTCCGTCCCCGCTCACATAAGCGTATGCAGCCAGATTGGAGCGTCCAAGCGGTTCCAAGCGATAGTGGTTGCCCGCAAGCACGATGTGACGAATGCTCTTATACAGCTGGACGAACCGCCCCGCCTCTTCCGTCTCTTCCTCCGACCACTTGCCGATGTTCGCGCCGATGCCGAGTCCGCCCATCATCGCGCTATGGAATCGGTAAGACAACGGCAGGCTTCGACCGTTGAAGCCACTCGGAGATTCGGTAACCCAGCACATCATTACGGATGGGCTATAGGCATACGTGAAGCCTTCTTGTATCGCCAGCCGGTCGCGCGCGTCGGTGTTGTCGCTTATCCAGGCTTGATCCGCATACCGCAAAATCCCAAGGTCGATTCTGGCGCCGCCTCCGGCGCAAGTCTCGAACTCTACGTCCGGGAACCTCTTCCTAAGCTCTGCCCAAATCTCATATAGATTGCGCACGTGATTTAACCAGATCGGTTGTCCCGCATCCTTCGCTCCCGGCTCCGTGACGGTTCGGTTCATATCCCACTTGATGAACTTGATTTCGTACTTCGAGAGCAGCTCCGTCATGAACCCGAGAACGAACGCCTTCACTTCCGGCAAGCCGAGATTCAACAAGTACTGGTTGCGCAGCTGCGTGCCTTCGCGCGTATCGAACCGATAAATCCATTCCGGATGCTGACGGTACAGATCGCTGTCAGGATTGACCGATTCCGGCTCGACCCACAGACCGAACTCCATGCCTAGTCCTTGAACCTCGCGAACGAGCTCTTCCAAGCCGTTCGGGAATTTATCCGGATTGACGTACCAATCGCCTAAACCAGCGCGGTCGCTGTTACGCGCGCCGAACCAGCCGTCGTCGACGACAAACCGTTCGACGCCGAGGCTGGCGGCTTTACGGGCGAGCTTAATTTGTTCCTTCGCGTTCACAGCAAACTCGGTTGCTTCCCAAGAATTGTACAGCACCTTCCTTGGTCTACGGGTTGGAGAGATACACTCGCGCTCATACCGGTGCAGCAGGCGGCTCATCGAACCGAAGCCGCCTGCGGTGAATCCGCCGGTGAAGACGGGCGACGCGTACGTCTCTCCCGGCGCAAGCGTGAAGGCGCCGTCAAAATCGTTCACCCCGCCGACGACGCGAACATGACCGAACGTCGATTTCTCCGCGACGATTTTCCAGTTGCCGCTCCAGCCTAGCGCGCCGAACCAGACATGGCCAGCGTTCTCGTCCGCGCTTCCGTCGTCGATCGCGAACCAGGGGTTGGCGTGGGGACCGGTGAAGCCCCGTCTAGACTCCAGCCGTTTCTGGCCTTCGGTCAGCACGGTTCTGCGTAGTTGATACTCTCCCGCCCATCGGCCCGCTACGTGCGTGAGTCGGTATTCCGGAAGCGCCAGCACGTTCCAGACGGCGGCCATTACTTGCTCGATCGTAATCGGAAGCGCTTCGCCATTATGAACGCGAACGTGCCGCTCGATGAGATCGTACTCGGCAAATGTTTGGTAGATAACGTCAACGCGGATAGCATAATGGCGATCAACCAGTTGAATCGTGAGCTCGTCATCATTCGTCAAAGCATAGCCCGAATAATCAAGCTTTACATCCCGAACACCGTCGCCGAAGCGAATTTTAAGGCCGGGCTCTGCGTAATGGCTGCCGCCCCAGCCGCCGAATTCCTCCGTCTCCCGATCGATGTCCGCATCGAACGAGCTATGAGAGCGTCCCCGAAGCAAGAAACCGAGCTCCGACGCATCGACGGGCTCTCCCCAATACAGATGCTGAAGCGTGCCCTTTTCGTTGATGCCGAACACGTACGAGGTCCGTCGGGTGCTCAATTCGAAAATCCTATGCTGCTCCAAATATGCGATAGTCATGCCGCCACCCCTTAGATCCTATGTTAGCCCTTGATTGCCCCTGCTGCGATTCCTTTAATGATGAACCTTTGCATGAACAGGAAGAAGACGATAATCGGAATCATCCCCATCACTGCATAGGCGAACGCCAGGTTCAAGTCGCTGCTATACTGTCCGAAGAAGAAGTATTGCTGGAGCGGAATCGTGCGGTAAGCTTTTTCTTGCAAATAGAGCAACGGAAGCAGAAAGTCGTTCCAAATGTACAGCGCGTTAAGGACGAGCACCGTGGCCGTTACCGGCTTCAGCAATGGCAATACGATACGTATGAAAATACCCGGCGTCGAACAGCCGTCGATCCTCGCAGCTTCTTCGATCTCCTTCGAAATGCCGCGGACGAAGCCCGTGTAGAACAGTACGCCCGATTGTACGCCGAATCCTCCGTAAATGAGCATAATACCCCAATGGCTATTTAATAGATCTAGCGTTTTGCCGAGCTTGTAGAGAGGTAGCATCGTCACTTGGAACGGCACCATCATGCCGGAGAGGAACAGTAAATACATGAAATTGTAGAACGGCTTCTTGCCTCGCGCGATGGCGTATCCGCTCAAGGCAGAGACGATAATAATGAGCGCGACGGATAACAGAGTGACGATCAAGCTGTTCGTAAGGGCCGTCGGATATTTCGAGACATCCCAGGCGTGGGCGAAATTCGAGAAATTAAGGCTCGAGGGCAGCCCGTAGAAAGAATCGAACGTCTCCTTAGCCGATTTGAGAGACATTAATAGGGCAACGTAAAGCGGGAACAAGAACACGATTGCGAGCAGCGTAACTACCCCAAAGACGAGATATTTGGTTGGCTTCATTACATGTCTACCTCCCGTCTTCTAAAGAAGGATACTTGAATGATCGTAACCAACACGAGCACGACGAAGAAGATCATCGATAGCGCCATACCGTAACCGGCCTTAAAGGAAGAGAAAGCGGACTTATAAATGTAAGTCGAGATAACTTCCGTCGAAAAGGCAGGTCCGCCATTAGTCGTGACATACACAAGGTCGAACACCTTGAGCGATCCGGTCAACGTGAGGAGCATGTTGATCGTGATGGATGGAGCGAGAAGCGGGAGCGTAACGCTTCGGAACGCGCGGAACGCGCCGGCTCCGTCAATGCGCGCGCTCTCCAGCAACTCGCCGGGAATGCCTTGAAGCCCGGCTATATAGATGATCATCGGAGGACCGATTCCTTGCCACACCGCGACGACGATCAACCCGAATAACGCGTGGTCGGGATTACCCAGCGGACTTGTGACGTCAAGACCGAAGTACGCGAGCAGCTTCGGAAAGCCTTGGCTGTAATTGTAGCTCCAGATATAGCCCGTGAGTACGACCGAGATGACGCTAGGCAAGAAGAACACCGTACGGAACAAGTTGCGTAACGGCAAATAGCTATCTAGCATAAGCGCGAAAAAAAGCGCCAAGACGTTAACGAGCAAGGTAAGAATGATTGCGTATTTGAACGTGTTCCCAAGCGATGACCACAAATCGGCATCCTGCACCGCATGCACGTAGTTCTCCCAGCCAATGTAAGTCAACTTCTGAGATATGCCGTCCCAGTTCGAGAAGGAATAACGTCCCCCAACGACCAAAGGAACAATGACGGCCATCGTGAACAAGAGGATGCCCGGAATCAGAAAGAGAATGTACCAGATTTCGCGTTGCAGCGCGCGTTTAAGCGTTCCCATAGTCGACCCCCTCCTTGACTATGAACGGCATAGGCGTGGCCTATGCCGTTCATGGTCATTATGCTGTTCTATTATTTGTGGTTTTTGGCAACCCAATCATCCAGGTCTGCGATGATTTGATCAGGCGTTGCTTTGTCGAAAAACACCTTTTGCACGAATTGCGTGAATTGCGAGTTCCAATCGATCGTCGTCGTGATGAAAGCTTGGGAATTATAGAGCTGACCGTTGTCGAAGTAAGGCTTCAGTTCGCTTACGGCCGGAGCGATATCGGTAATCGAACCTTTCGCGTAGCTAAGCGTGTTCGTGTTTTTAACCCAAGCGTCTCCGCCTTCTTTGCTGGACAAGAACGCCAGGAATTTCATCGCGGCATCTTTGTGCTCCGATTTGCTGTTAACGGCGAGCGAAGCGTCTGGGTTGAACTCCAGCTTGTTGAGGCTTTCGTCGTTCGTGAACGGATACGGGAAGTAGCCCATGCCGGTTTCGTACAATGCCGGATTTTTCTTCTGGATGTCGGCAAGCGGCCATACGCCCATATACATCATGGCAGCCTCTTCTTTAGCGAACAAATCTACCGCGCCGTTATAGTCGACGCCTAGCTGGTCCTTGTTACCATACTTAAACATGTCTTGAGCGTGAGCGATTACAGTCTTCGTTGCAGGGTTATCCGCGAACTTCGCTTCGCCCTTCTCGAGCTTGTCGAAGAAGTCCGTTTGTTTGTCGACCAGGACCGCGTTGCTTGGGAAGTCGCGGCTAAGCCACATGCCTAGCGGCCATCCGTCTTTCCAACCAAGCGCGAACGGCGTTTTGCCTGCATCCTTGATTTTTTGCGCAGCTGCCATCAGCGCATCGTATGTTCTTGGAATTTCGATTCCCAGGTCGCTGAAAATTTTCTTATTGTAGAATACTGCGATTGGACCAGCATTCAGCGGCATGATATAGTTTTTGCCGTCCGTCGCTTGTTCTTGCAGCACGCTCGGCTCGAAGTTCGACATAAACGGCTGAGCTGTCAAATCCTCAAGGTAGCCGCCGTCATTAAACAATTTCGTATTGCTGCCTGCGTTTAGCGTGAACACGTCGACGATATCTCCGCCCGCCATCTTCGTTTTCAGAAGCGTATAGTAATCATCGTATTTAACCGGTTGTACGTCGACCTTGATGTTCGGATTCTCAGCTTCGAATTGTTCTACGATTTTGGCGATGCCGTCGGTGACGTCGCTCTTAAAGTGCATGAACGAGATCGTAACCGGCTCTGTATTTTCTGAAGCGGGAGCGCTTGCAGTTTCCGTAGCCGGGCTGTTCGACTCGGAAGCCGCCGGGCTGGCTGCTGGTTCGTTGTTGTTGTTGTTGGTGCCACATGCTGTCAATACGCCTGTTAGCAGCGCGATGCTAAGACCGAGACCTAGCTTTTTGTTCATATCCATATCCCCTTTGTCTTGTTTCGTGGCGAACGAGCGTCCCCGTCCTGATCTCTATGTTACGATTCGCCTTAGACTCGAGGAATAAAATAAATTGGGGACGCGATGTTCAATTTTTTGCGTGCGGGGTATTGGCAGGCGTTTCCCGATATTCCGATGGCGTCTGCCCGGTAAATTTCTTGAACACTTGGCTGAAATACCGCTGGTTTTCGTAGCCGACCAGCTCGGAGATGTCGTTGATTTTCCGGTCGGAAGAACGGAGCAGCTCGCACGCCTTCTCCATTCGTTTACGGGTGACGTACTCGATGAAATTTTCCCCCGTCACCGCTTTGAATTGCTTGCTCAAGTAGCTCGGGTCAAGGTGATAACGGGTTGCGACGTCGATCAGGCTGAGGTCCTCGAAATAATGCTCGTCTAAGTACGCCGCGATTTCGTGCATCGGATTGGCCGATTCCGGAACCGCCCTGCTCTCCATGTGCGCTTCGATCGCATCCGTTAGCGCCTCGACATACGAACGCATCGCGGATACGCCTATAATTCCGTCAATCGTCCGCAGCTCGAATACTGCCGGACGCGCATTCACGATGCCGGCCCATTCGCTGCTCGCGAGATCGACGAGCTTGCGCAGCTCCTTCTGGCCGTCGCTGATCGTAAGTCCCCGCGCCGCTTCCGCTTTCCGCAGGAATTCCCCGAACATCCTGCGCACGCTAGAAGCTTGGGCGGCAGCCATAGCCTGCTGCAGCAGCTTCGCTTCGAAGCCACTCAGCACTTCCGAAGCAGTCGCCGTCACGCGCGGGGCATCGGCCGTGTTCATGGAGAAGTCCGTGCCCTGCATCGGATTGCCGCGCAGCAGCTCGTTCGCTTCCTCGAACGCCTCAGGCAATTGATCCAGCCGATTGCGCGTTGCGCTCAGACCGACGACAACGGCCATTTGATACATTTGGCTCACGGCATCGTGAAAGGGCTGCAGCAGTTGCTGCACCCGTGCTCCGTCATATCCCGATTCGGGCAGCAACAGGCATAGCCGCATTTTATCGTCCGACTTATAAATGTAAGGTACATCGTCCTGTATTACTTCGTACAAAATATTTTCCACGCTATACATGAGCAGGTCGGCGTTCCCGTTAAACTTTGTCTCCGACAGCTCGCGGAACTGTCTTAGCATGCAAACAGCCAGCCGATAACGGCTGAGTACGGGCGAGGCGACCAGCTTCGCTGACTGCGCCTCGATATCGGCCGCGTTCGCGATGCGCCGACCCGTCACGTTTTGTAAAAAAGCCTCCGTCCGAAGCTTCCGCATCTCGCTCGTGAACTGCTGTCGCTGTTCGATGCTCAGATGATTGCGGCTCGCCTCCATCGCCTTGATCATCGCGCTCCTCAAATCCGCCAGCGATACTGGCTTCAGGACATATTCGCAGGCTTGATAAGTGACGGCCGCCTTCATATATTCGAATTGCGAATGGCCGCTAATGACGATCACTTTAATAGGGTTATGCCGATGATATAAAGTCTCGAGAAACTGCTGCCCGTTCATGACCGGCATGTTCATGTCCGTGACGACGATCTGCGGCCTGCTAATCGGGATAAGCTCAAGCGCCTCGGCGCCGTTACGCGCCTCCGCGACTACCTCGACGTCCAATGCCAGCTCGCCGATCATCTTGCTTACCGACTTCCGTCCCCAGGGTTCATCGTCGACAACCATCACTTTATACAATCGTCTCACCCCGCTTTCTGTATGGAATCCGGATGTGAATTTCCGTGCCTTCACCCGGCGTGCTATCGATGTTTAATCCATAAGCCTCGCCGTATACGAGCCGAATCCGCTCATGGACGTTTTTCAATCCGATCGAGATGCCCGAGAACACTTCCAGCGACTTCGTATCGAGCCCGCTCCGAAGGGCCGCGAGTTTTGCTGGTTCGATGCCGGGACCGTTATCGTGCACGGAGAGCAGTACCGTATCGGCTTGCCTCGTCGCTCCCACTCGAATAAGCAACTGACGGTCGTCAGGTCCGCCCAGTCCATGGACGACGGCGTTCTCGATAATCGGCTGCATGATGAACCGGATAATATAGACGTCCATCAGCTCCGCGGGAATGTTGAACTCCATCTGTAGAGCATCCTCGAACCGAAACTGCTGGATATACAAATAATTGCCTGCATGGGCGAGCTCTTGGCCGATCGTGGATTCCGTATTTCCCTCATAGAAGCTGTAGCGGAATAAGTCGCCGAGCGACCGACACATCTCGGGAATGTCGTAGTCCCCTATGAGAACGGCTTTCCCGCCGATCGTCTGAAGCGTATTGTACAAAAAATGCGGATTGATCTGCATCTGCAACGCAAGCAACTGCGCTTCCTTGTTCCGCAGCTGCATCTGATAGCGTTGCTCGATCAACTCGCGTATTTTTTCCGTCATGTAATTAAAATTTCTCGTCAGCTCGGAAATGTCGTCGCGGTAACGGTTCGGCTGGTTGATCGTGACGTGGAAGTTTCCGTGACGAACCGTCTTCATTGCCTTGCCGAGCAGCTTGATCGGTCTCGTAATATACTGCTGCGCGAGCATCGACAGCAAGGAAATGCAGAGCATGACGAAGATGAACGCGCCGATCGTAATAAGGAGCGTGTTCTTGCGATGCCTGGCCAGCTCTTCATTCGGATAAACGATCGATTGCACGAGGTTTCCGTTGTCGAGAGAGGACGTCGCGATGAGCAGATCTTTGTTTTTGTCGAACCGGACGGCCTTCGGATTGTTTTTCGTTTTCGCATCGGGCTGGCTTGTCTTCGAGATCAGATCGCTATACTGGCCGTTCGTCTCGTATATCGTTTCACCCCTAGCATTCCGTATCACGATGACGTTAGGGGAAAGATTGTTTGCCTCAATGACTTTCTTGAGCTCTTTTTGCTGGATATAAAATACGAGCGAACCGATTTTCCGATGGTAAAAAGGGTTGTAAATCGTAATCGCGTATACGAACAAATCCTGCTTCACCACTGGATCGGCGTAAGTGAACGACAGCGATTGTTGGAACGGCAAATCGAGCATGTCCCCGAAGTGGGGAATGCTCTGATCGAAGGGAATGGAGTCGTAGCTGGTCGCTCTCGACCAATAATCCCGCAGTTTATTATCCTTGCCGAATATCATAATCTTGATGATGGCGTCTTTGTTCTTGTTGGTGACGAGATAATAGTAATTTTTCAACGACTCCCGCAAATTGAAAAAGTTCTCGTCGGAGACGTTTCCGCCGTGCTCCATCAGCTCGAGCACGCGTTCGAACCCGTATATTTGCAACGCGGAGGAAGAAATATCGCGAAAATATTGATTCAAGTATCCGGATACGTATTGAGCGTTCTGATCCGAGCTCCGATAGATCGTTCGCTCCAGCGAATGGGTGCTCGATCGGTAGAACATGAACGACAGCACGAGCATCGGAATCAACGAGATGATCGTGCTGCTCCATACGATTTTCGTCCGGATGCTTCGGTTGATGAACAGCCATTTGATCATATTCATGTTCCCGACACCCCTCTTAACGTACGGACAGCTCCAAATACCATCGGTATTGCCCGCCGCCCGCAACGATAGCCGCTTCCCCGCGGCTCATGGCATAGGCGAGGTCGTCCATTGTTCCCGTGGCGGGCTCGATGGCAATATGGTAATGTCCTCCGTATCCGCCGTAGTTGGCCCAGACAGCCAAGTAGGGTACCTGTTCGGCCGGAAACCCGAATTCGACCGTTTCGCCCGTAGCCGGATCGCTCAATTCCGCCCAACCGCGCTTCAACTTGTCTTTAAAATAATATTTTTCCGCGAAACGGCCTTTCGGCGGTTCAATGACGCTAAGATCGATCGAGGTATTAGGAATTTTCGGCCATGGCTGCAATGTTCCGAATTCGCCCAGTCGCCCCTGTGCCGAATAGGACACCTCGATCTGAGTAAGTTCTTCAGGTACGCGCAGCCGCATGCCTTCGCTCGCCTTAAAAAGCGGATGCGCCGCCCATAGGAAAGAGAAAGGCGAGTTGGACCGGTTCGTCAACTCGTAATCGATGCGGAGAGTGTCCTCCGATGTGAAGGAGACGACCTTATCCAGTGTATATTGAAATTGCCTGCCGTCAACGCTGCACCGTAATTGTTGCCCGGTAGCTTCGGCGTTCCATTCTAGCGACCAAACTTCGCCATGATCCGGAATGATTCGCTCGCGCCACGGCTCGTCCGGATAGGCGCAGACGTTAATGCCCGGGAACATCTCGTCCCAACCGCTTTCATCCCCGTGCGAGAACACGGAGCCATAGCCCAGGTTACCGAGCGGTTTTCCGCTGTGCCAGAGCCATTCCCTCCCCGTCCTTCGGTTCAGCAGAGATACGACTTTAGCGCCGAGCGCTGGTACGATGGTTACTGACACCTGCGAAGTGTTATATGTCCATGCCTTAAAGCCTTCTCTATCAGTCTGTATCCAGTCCGTCATGCCTATTCCTCGCTTCGGTCCCTTATGGACCATGGAATCGGTGCGCCCAGAGGCGTTTGACGAATTATATCGTACCGATCCCTATCGCACAATTCAAAATCTGGGCATTCGGATGTTCATTTTTTTGTCAACTGAACGCCCTCCGGCAATAATTCCTCGATGATCTGCCGGAGTTTCGGGTCATTATGAAGTTCCTCGCTCAAGATGGCCACAATGCCGCGATCTTCGCGAGAGCGGATCAATCGTCCCATCCCTTGCTGAAGGCGAAGCAACATATAAGGCAGATCGACTTCTTCGTAAGGCGATACCGACGCTTCACGCTTCGCTAAAATGACCGGCTCTTCCGGAGGGAAAGGCAACGACCACATGATGACATTCGATAGAGACGGACCGGGTATGTCTAATCCCTCCCATAGACTTACCGCGCACAGAACGCTTTGCTCATCCTGTTGGAAAGCGGAGATGAGATGGCTGATTTCCGCGTCCCCTTCGAACCAGAACCGCATGTCCGCGCACGCCGGAATAGAAGGGATCGACTCTTTGAAGCGGAGCAGATCCTTTTTATCGTTGAACAAGATCAACGCCCTGCCATCCGTTCGGGTCAACAGTCCGGCGGCAGCCTTCAGCTTCTCGTTGAACGAAGCGCCGCGGGGCCATTCCGGGGCCAGTACTTCCATCTGATTGATATATTCGTAAGGGGACTTCACGCTGAACGACAAATATCGCTCGATCCCTAGGCTGTCTGCGGTATATACGAAAGAACCTTTGACGGATAACGTAGCGGATGAGAAAATGACCGGCATTTGGAGGCCGAATACCCGTTCGCGAAGCACTTCCTTAACGGCTCTCGGCATAATGACCAAGGTGAGTCCGTCATCGCTTTCCGTTGCCCAGCTGATCGGCTTATCGGAACGCTGGAACAAACTTAAAGCTTTCTGTATCGTCTCCAGATGCTCTTCGACGATGCGAAGCTGGTAATCGTTCAAGGTGTAAAGCTCGCTTTCGAATACTAATTCTTCTTCGATCGCTTCGATCACTTGGCAGAACTGGCGCACCTCTTCAAGCAGTCGTTCGCTCAGCTTAATCCGCTTGCGATCCGAACCCGCGATATCCTCGCTCTGCCGCGAAAGCGTCTCGAACAGCGCTTCGCTCCGATCGATCGCTTCGTCGATACGCAAGGCTAACGTTTCGCGAATTTCATTTTGCAACAATCGGCTGATCAACTCTACGAATACCGAATGCTTCAAACGGTACGTCAACGCCTTCTGGGCGGCCGATTCCAGCAGATGCCCTTCGTCGAATACGACGGCGCAATGATCCGGCAGCAACGGCAGTTGACCTTCCCTTTTGCGTCCCTCGTACGTCCATACGTGTTCCATATAGAAATCATGCGAGCAGATGATCAAATCGCCGGATTTCCGGTAGTGCTCGCGGGATAACGTCTGTCCGCAACGATGTCTTTGCGGGCAAGTAAAGCAATCCTGAAACGAGTCCCAGCTGATCTTGTCCCACTGATGATCGTTCAAGTGCGGGTATTGCTTGCGGTCTCCGTAGGCATGGAACGTTTGCAGCGCTTCATGCTTATGGACGAATCCGGGCAATTCATAGTGCACCGTTTTATACAAATCCAAATCCTCGAAGCCTGCTTGCGCCTGATCCAACTTGACCAAACAAAGGTAACGATCCGGCGACTTAGCCAATCTCGCGTCGATCGCAAGGCTCAAATGCCGGGTCAGCTTGGCCAGATCTCCTTCCGGCTTCGCCAACTGTTCGATTAACGATTCGTCGGCGCAGGCGATAACCGCCGGCTTGCGCATGTAGCGCGAGTAACAGATCGCGTACAACAAATAGACGAGCGTTTTGCCCGTTCCTACCCCGGCTTCCGCGAACAGAGTCTGCTTCTCGGCGAACGCTCTTTCCATTTGGTAAGCCATATAAATTTGCTCGTCGCGCACCTCGAACCCGGCTTCGGGCAATATATCGTAGAACACGTCCGCGACCCATTCGCCTACCTGTTGAAGAAAAGGCCTGGCATGGTCATATTCAAAAGGGTATCGATTCAATGTTGGCTCTGCCTCCAAATTGTTCTATTCATAAAAAAGAAGCTCCGGGAGACCGGAGCTTCTTGCGATTGTATAGGTGGTGCGGTCAAGAGGACTCGAACCTCCACGTCATTGCTGACACTAGAACCTGAATCTAGCGCGTCTGCCAATTCCGCCATGACCGCATGCTATAAAGTGTATTCGAGGGTTTGTCTTCATCGCATTACCGCATTACTAACCAACCTTGTCTCGAGCACGTATCTTATAATAGCACGTGGCTTGAAGCGAAGTCAAGCCAGGCGAGGAAGTTCTAATTTTCAGTTAATGGTCTATCAATACGAAGGCGACACCGCGGTACCGCCGGGAATCGCCATCCCTTCCCAACCTTCGTCCGAAGCGAACTCCGTGTCCTGCAAATAGTCTTGCAAGTGGCTGCTGCGAAGCTTGTCCGGTTCGATTCCATGGAACAGCGTTCCGTTGCCTCCGGCCGCATGAAGCGCGCCGCCTACCTGCATCACGCCTTGCGATAGCGCGTGCCCGCCCGCCGTTGCGGCTACGACCGCTACGGCTTCCATGATCTGCCGATCGCTGGCGCCTTGCGCAAGCGCCTCTTGCACGTGATACTGCATCGAAATCTCGTTATTGGCGTATAGCGATACGCCTAGCGCGATCAATTGCTTCGTGAGCGCGTCCAACTCGCCGTCCGCGAGACATTGGCTCGCGAATTGATCATAAGCGTCCTCGACCTGCGGCAGCATAATGGACGTCCCCGCTTCACCCTCGTTATACTTAGCCAATTTTTGTTCCATTAACGACATGATTACACCCCCCGGCGTTTAACCGTACGTGATGAATGGATCTTGTCGTCTACTTTGCCACAATGAAGGGTAAATCATTCCACCCATTCGCGCGGTTCCGAAGCCAATTGCATCGGGTAGCCGCGCTTCACTTTAATGACTTTCCGATTCGGTCTGCGCATCAGTACGTATTCGTCGTCCCAAGCGACGACGATGCCGACCACGTCGTTCTGCTCGAGCGCGTCTCTGACTATTCGTACCTTTGTGCTATCCACGCGTAATTGATCCAGTTGATCGTCGTTCATCGTTATCGCTCCTTCATATAGATACAAAAACAACCCGCATGGATGGAATCCTCGCGGGTTGTTTCAAGCGCGCCCGCCGGGCGCTCACCCTACGTGCTCTCTCGTATCGTTCGTTTCATACCAGCAATCCAGCACTTTGCTCGACATGACCCGTTTGTTGACATATTCGGCTTGCTTCTCGGTGAACCGTTCCGTCCATGCGATGCCAAGCTCTTCGGATAGTCTGACGATCGTTAATAGCTCCGACCATGCGACATATCTTTTATACCAGAAAAATTGCGGATGCTCGATCATATACGGATACAAGTCGTCGAATTCCGTATGTTTGCAGTCGAGCGCGCGCTCGAAGTGGATTTTGGCCGCTTCAAGCTTAGCTAGAAAAAACTCACCTGACAGTTCAAGATTCCCCATTTGCTGCTCGCCTCCCCCTGCAAGTTACTCCTATTATACGATAAAGTAATTCAATTGGGAAAGAAGGTAATTGCTCCAATTCCGCGTCCGGTTACTCGCCGAACGTGATCGTATTGTCCTCGAGCGATTGGATTTTGACGAGCGTCTCGACCTTGAATCCAAGCTCGCGCAGCGTGCGGCCTCCGGCCTGGAACGACTTCTCGAGCACGATGCCGATGCCCGCGAGATTAGCGCCCGATTGCTCGATAATTTTGATTAGTCCTCTTGCCGCGTCGCCGTTGGCGATAATATCGTCTATGAAGAGCACCGAATCGTCCGGACTAAGCAGATGGCGCGACACGATCAGATCGGTGACGATCCCTTTGGTGAACGACGGCACGCGTTCGCAATAAGCATCCGGCTCCCCAAGCAGCGTCTTCTTCCTGCGCGCGAACACGAGCGGTACGCCTAGATGCAACGCAGTCGCGAACGCCACCGGTATACCTGACGATTCGACCGTGATGACCTTCGTGATCGGCGTTTCGGCGAACCGTTTGGCGAATTCCTTCCCCATCTCCATCGTCAGTTGCGGGTCGACGCCATGATTCAGCAGCGAGTCAAGCTTCAAGACGTCCGAATTAATAACGCTCGCTTCCTTCAAAATTCTCTCCTTAAGAATGTCCATGTTTCCTCCACCGCCCGTTTCTTTTCCGTTTAACTTATCATATCCTTTTCGCTCGCGCAACCAGTAAACAAGCTGAATTAAGGGGCTAAATGCTTAGCCCGTCACCCCCGTTTTTATCCATTTTACATTATCCGCAAGTCCTGTTTCGAAGCGACATTATGCGACAAAAGAACTGTTTTGCCAAGTTTTTCATGTTGGACGCAACTTTTGCCTGGTACAATGTGTCATACTAGATATAGCTATTGCGGAAGGGAGAAGATGGGACATGTTGGGTCACGCGAATCGATTGCTAGCCTTGTTATCGGTTATCGCTTTAAGCGCCGTTTTAACGTCTTGCAACGCTAACGAGCGCCCTAACGCCGCTTCCGAACCGAGCTCATCCGCTTCTCCTATCCAGAGTTTCGCCGCTTCTTCGCCCGATTCGCCGAGCTTCGAGCCTATATCTTCGCCACTTTCGGAGCCCGAGGCCGCAAACACGGCCGACTCATCGGACGATGATCAAGATAACGGCGTAGGCGTGTCCAACGCGCAGCCTTCGGACGATTCGCCGACCGTTGGGTCTCCTGTTATCGCGGACAAGCCATTCGACGGAGGCCATCCGATGCTTCACGGCATCGCGCTGATGGAAACCGATGCTTCGATCGAAAGTCGATTCGGCACGTCATCCGCGAAGTACGCACTGCCAGGCGATTCTACTACAATCGACATGTGGGATTATCCGGGATTTTCGGTCGGATTTAACTCGGACGGCTTAGTCGTCTTTATCGAGATTTCGTCCAGCGACGTAACTTCCGGCGTCTTGGGATTGACAACCGGCATTACCGGCTCGGAAGCCGCCGATCTGTTGCAAATTCTTGATCACCCGCAAACGCATGTGCTCACGATGGAAGTCACGGGCGGCTGGCTGAAGCTGGACCTCGATCCCGACACGCACGAAGTATTGTCTATCAAGCTGATCGGATCGCAATAACCTTTCGTTGCGTACTCCTCCCTTCCTATCGAAATCCCCTTCGCTCAGGTTGTCCCCCCTCCCTGAGCGAGGGGGATTTCTTGCATTCTCGCGCAAAAAAGCCATCCGCCGACCGGATTTCCCGTCGGTGGATGGCTTTGCGGCTTCCTGTGCAATTGTTATAGCTGACCCTTCTCCGCAAGGAGATGAACGGCCAGGATATACATCGCGTGCGACCAAGTCAGCGGTACGACCCAAGCGGTCTCGCCGGTGTTCTGATCAACCTGCTCCGGAAGTAAACCGGAAGGCGTCACGTGCTTAACCGCATAATCGAGCAGCTTGCGAGCGTCTTCGTAACGACCTTGGAGCGTCCGGTAATGGCTGAGCCACAACGTCGTTAAAATCCACGGATTGCCGCCGATATAATTATCGTTCTCGTAACGCTTAATACCTCCGACTTTCGGAGAAGTCAGCAAGCGCTCGATCGCGTCCGCCGTCTGAACCATCCGCGGCGAATCCACTGCTACGACGCCGAACGGCACGCTAAGTCCGAGCAAGCTGATATCGACGATCGGATCCACTTCGAGCACGTGCTTCCAATAGCCTTTGTTACGTTGGAACACGTGACCCGCTTCACCGCGTTCGATCGCTGCCTCGTATTCTCCCTTGGAGACGGTCAGCTTCACGCCGCGGTAATACGAAGAACGCTCGTCGTTCCAGCATAGCTCTTCGATCGACTCGGCGATCTTCCGCGCGACTTGTTCCCACTCCGTCGCAAGGTCTTCGCGTCCTTGACGGCGAGCGAATGATGCTGCGGCTTGCAAGCCTCCGAACACCGCGGCCGCGGAATACGTATGCTCCGCTTCCCGCTCTTCCCACAAGTCCCTGCTCGGCTTAGGCAATCCCGTCTCCTGGTCGATGTACGAGACGAGGAACGCCGCGCCCTTCTCGACCGCTGGCCATACGCGATCCAGGAAAGACTGTTGCTCTCCCGAATAGACGTAATAATCCCACATTCCCCATAACAACGAAGAACCTTCGTCGATTTGAAGTCCCCAATGCGGAGCGAGCCTTCCGTCGTGATAATGACGTTGCTGCCAAGAGCCGTCAGGATCTTGCGCGCTCAACGCCCATTCGTAGAACTTCTCGGACAGCGACCCGAGACCCGCTTTGTTGAACGCCGTCGTGACAAATGCGGCATCGCGGCCCCAGCTATACGCATATCCGCCGCAACGGCTGAAATTCTCGTCGAACTCCGGAGCGGCGACGATCGTCCCCGTCTCTTCGTCCGCCATCAGCTTCATCGCGAGCAGCGAACGCTCGTAAAGCTCGGCGATTGCCGGATCGTTACTCGGGCAAGGCGCCGCGGCGGCCAAGTAGTTCGCCCAATAGGATACCGTATCGTCGTACCAAGCGCTTTGCGGACGGCTCTTCGCTTCCGCCAACGCGGACAACGCTTCATTTCGGCCATGACCGGCCGCGATATAAATCGTAAGCTCGACCGTTTGCCCCGGAGCGACGTTAGCGAACGTCCAAAACATCGCCCCGTCCGGTTGCATGTCGATTTCGTTGCCATTTAACTCTCCGTTAGCGGCGGCATGCCATGCGCCCGATCCCGCTTGGTAACCCGCGCACTCGTGCGAGCTGCCGATAGCGAAAGCGTATTGGTGCCGATGATGCAGCAACGCGTCTTGTTCCCCCCGGAACTCGGTCGTTGCGTACAGTTCGTTTTCCGCGATTCGGAATGAGCCGTAATAATAAAACGTAATGTTCCGCGCCTCGTTGCCGTCGTTGGTCAGGCGATACGCCCGTACGAACAACGGTTGTCCAGGAACGGCATAATCGGTTTGCTCTACCTTAACCGGATATTCCGGACGGCTGGCGCTTACGCGATATGCGTTCGTGTGCGGCACGTATCCCGCCTTGTGTTGCCATCCCGCTTCGGCCTCGTCGAACCAGCTAACGCCCCCCGGCGTACGATCCAACAGAAGTCCCGTGCGGATTTCGTCCACGTGCTGCGGAAAATCGATGTGCGGCCACCATAGCCGATACAGTCTCCCGGTGTTGCCGAGCGACGCCAGCATGGCGGAATTGCCCGCAATGGCATCTACGAGATAAGGTTTCTTGCGAAGATGATCTTGCAGTCTTTCTTGGCTAATCATGAAGCAGCTCCTTTGAAGCCCGGAACGCTGGACGACTCTCCCGGGCCGGGTAATTTGAAATCTGCCCGAAGCGATTCCGCCGATTAGAGCACCTAACCGTCGGCTTGATCGCCTCCCCCTCGGGTCCGCGAATCGTCCTCAGTCTATTTTACAATAACTTTCCGTACGATCAACCATCTTTATGCAAATCTCGACAGACTTGTTATGAAAACCATATTGTTTGCAGCCACAGGGCGGCCAGAGTCACTAGCAACACCGGTACGGTGAGCAGAAACCCGTACTTCATGTACTGCGGCACGCTTAAGCTTACGCCGTCGCGGCGTAGAAGCTGCAGCCACAGCAGCGTAGCGAGCGATCCGATCGGCGTCAGCTTCGCGCCTACCGACATGCCGATCAAGCTGGAGAAAGGCAAAACGGCATGTCCTCCGTCTAACTCGGAGATCGATAACGACGAGACTAGAACCGCGGGCAAGTTATTGATGCCGGCCGCCAAGAGCGAGAACAGCGCCCCCGAGCCAAACACGATGCCGGATAATCCCGAATCGTCGAGCGGCCGCATGAGCGAAGAGAACCATACCGTCCCGCCGTGGAGGTGTACGCTGTACACGATCATGTACATAGACAGCGCGAACACGACGATGAGCCATGGCGTTCTGCGCAACAGCCGCGCAGAGTTCGCGCTTCGCGTGACGATCGCGGCGATCCATAACAACGCCGCCCCGCCGCACGCGATCGCAGATACGGGCCATCCCAATCGCTCGGAGAAGAAATAGAGCGCTAGAATGAGCGTCAATACGAGCCAAGAGAGCAGGAACACGCGACGGTCGCGGATGACGGACGCAGGCTCCGGGAACGCGAAGGTTTTGGCGCCGGACCGTTCGTCCGCCCGAATCGTACGGCCAAATAACAAGAGAAGCATGCCGATCGATGCGATCGACGCGGTAATGCCCGGGAACGCCATATGACGCGCGAAGTCGCCGAAAGAGATGCCGAAGAAGTCCGCGGTAAGAATGTTGGTCAGATTGCTTACCATGAGCGTCGCGCTAGCCGTATCGGCCATGAATCCTATAGCCAGCAAGAAGGCGATGCGCGCCTTGAAGCCCATGCCGAGCAAGGCGGTCGCTTCTAAGACGATCGGTGTCATGATTAGGATCGTTCCGTCGTTATTGAAAAACGTCGTAATCAAGCTCGCGAATACGGCAAGCCCGATCATCAATGCGATCCGGCGATGGTGGAACCTGCGAACGATATGCAAAGCGGCCCATTTAAAAAAGCCGTTGTCGTCCATTACGCCGGTCAACACCATAATTCCGATGAGCGATAACGTCGCGTTCCATACGACTTGCCATATGTAAGAGACGTCAGCCCACGCGAGCGTGCCGAGCGAGAGCAGCAACAGCGCGCCGGGGGCGGCGTAGACGGCTTCGTTCAAGCCTTTGGGCCGCCATAGGATCAGAATAAGCGTAACCGCGAACACGACAATCGATACGGGTAAAGCCATGTTGGACATCTCCTGGAGTCATGCCCGTCCGAACTTTCACATACGTTGATAGGAAGGGAGGACAAGTTTGGATTTGGGGGTTCCGTCTTATGAAACGTTGGGCGTTAAGCATACAAGTCGCATTCACCTTTATCGGAACCGTCGTAGGCGCGGGGTTTGCTTCCGGCAAGGAGGTCATGCAGTTTTTCACTCGCTTCGGCGCATGGGGGCCTTATCTGATCATCGTTTCCACGCTGTTTTTCGTCTGGATCGGCGCGAAGGTCATGCTTCTTTCCGCGGAGTTGAAAGCTAAGTCGTACGAGGACTTGAACAAGCATTTATTCGGCGAGAAAACGGGCAGATGGGTCAGCCATGTCATGCTGATCGTGCTGCTAGGCGTGAACGCCGTCATGTTGGCCGGCGCCGGCTCGATCTTCTCCGAGCATCTGAATCTAAGCTATCAAACCGGCTTAATCGTGACGATGTTCGCCTGCTACTTGCTGCTGCGCAAAGGTATGAATGCGATCATTACCGTGAATACGTTCGTCGTGCCGGTCATGATGGGGTTTACTTTATTTTTGATGTTCGAGACATTGCGCCATCCGGACTCCGGCCATTGGCTTCACGCGACAAGCGAAATATCGCCGTGGGCTGCCTGGCTGTCGCCTTTTCTGTACGCGGGATTTAATCTGTCGATGTCTCAAGCGGTGCTCGTACCGCTCGGATCCGCGATCGGAGACCCCCGCGTTCTGCGACGAGGGGCATGGATCGGCGGCATCGGGATCGGCATATTGCTGCTCGCCGGTCACCTGGCCTTGTCCGCGCGGATGCCCGGCATTAAGCAATTCGATATTCCGATGGGATTTCTCGCGCGCGAGCTTGGGGCATGGCTGCATTGGATTTATATTTTTCTGATTTTCATGGAAATTTTCTCGACGCTCGTCGCGGATATCTACGGCCTCACCCTGCAACTACATGAACGTATGAAAATCTCGCAAGGCGTCATTACGATGGCGTTGCTGTCGATCTGCTTCCTAGCCGGACAGTTCGGCTTCGGACTGCTTCTCTCGACGCTCTATCCGATATTCGGACTGCTAAGCCTAGGCTGGCTGTTCCTCATTACGCGAGACCGCCAGCGACCGCCGGGAGTGCCGCCGACGCCGCCGGTTACCGAAGAACTAGCTGCTTCGCGCCTGTAATGCCGCTCTCGAGCATTTCGGCTACGTGACGGTGGCAAGTGAACAAAATCATTTGCCTTCTCGTGGCCATTTCCCCGATTACGGGGAGCGTATTCCGAAGCCGCTTCTCATCGAAGTGAACGAACAGGTCGTCTAGCAGCAGAGGCAATGGATGCTCGGAAGACGCGGCGTCGCACAAGGCGAAACGCATGGAGAGGTACAGTTGCTCCTGCGTCCCTCTGCTTAGAAACGCGCTGTCGAGCAGATGACGGTTCGGCGTCACCGCGAGCAACGCGGATCGGTCGCCGGGAGCTACGATGCGGTCGTACGCTCCGCCGGTCATCTGGCGAAAATAACCCGAGGAACGCCGAAGCACCTCCGGCTGGCGCTCTTCCTCAAACACGGCTTTCGCGCGGGACATTAACCGGTCGCTTAACGCCAATACCGCGTACCGCTCCAATAGCGACTCCAGCTGGCTTTCCCGCTCTATGAGCGTCTGCCGCCGATCTTCCAGCTCCGCATCCGTCCGCAGGCGCTCCAGCTCCTGCATCAATCTACCCCGCCGGTCCAGCCATTCGGTTCGCTGCCGCTCTTCCGCCGCTAACGCCGCGTTCTGCTCCGCAAGCGCGACGGCCAACGCCGCTTCGTCGTGCTCGTTAAGCCGCGCGTACAGCTTCTCTCGCGCCGCCTCCGAGCGTCCGGACTCCAGACGAAGCTGCGCGTCGCGTAGCTCTCGGCGAAGCTCCCTGCTCCTCTCGTCGACCCTAAGCCGAAGCTCCAGCTCCGCTTCGTCGGCAACCCGGTATTCCGCGAGAAACGCCGCGAGCTCTTCCGCCGCTTCCCGAGCCTGTTCGCTTAGCTTATCGGCATGGGCTCGCGAAGCTTCCCGCTCGCGATCGATCGTTTCCGCTTCGTGCCTCGATTGCCGATGTTTCAGCGCTTCGACGTAAAGCCAACGTATCCCGAGCACGCTATCCGAGGCGAGTGCCGCAGGCAAGCTTGACGTCTCGATCACCGCGTTAGCCGCTTGCGCGAATTCGTCCACCGTTTGCCTGATCGTATGTAACCGATCGGATACGCGCTGCAATTGACGCAACGTCGCGAGCGCTTGATCCGCTTGGTTGAACAGCTCCGGCACGCTATCCGGCGTAAGCCCCGCAGGCAATCCGTGCCGCTGCAGCCACTGCTGCCAAAGCGATTTCAGTTCCTCGATGCGGTCCTTGGCTTTAACCGCATCCCGCTCTATCGCCTCTGACTCCGTCCGCAGCTCCTTCATGCGCTGCTGCCGTTGTTCGCGTCCGGCTGCCGCTCGATCGCGGCGTTCCAGCTCGTCGAGGCGCGCATGTACCGATTCGCGAAGACGTCTCCACGTATCGTCCGCTTTCGTAGACGGATTCGTGAGGCTCTCCGCCATCGATTCCGGATTTACGATCAGGCGGCTCAGCCGCTCGACGACCTGCTGGCGTTGCGCGCGGATTCTCGCTTGCGTCGACTCGCTAAGAGCATTTGCATAAGGGAGTTCCGTCGCGACCGAGCGCGCCGTTGCCTCCTTGTAGGCACGGTACGCGAGCGTCGCGAGTACGCCCGACGCGAGCAATAGTACCGCGGTTCCGGTCGCGACTAACGGCGACACGGCTCCTCCGTCGCTTAACGCGAACGGGAGAGCGATCCCCGCGACTGCAAACACGACGGCCGCGCCGCCTGGCAACCACGCAGGGATTGCGCTTGGCTGCTGGTTAGGCGATCGACGCGAACGCCCGCCTCTGCCGTAAGCGGCATCTGTGCCGATTGCTGGTTCTGAGTCCGCCGCTGCGTCGATCGGCAACACGCGTTCATAGGCGCGCATCGCATCTTCAAGCGCATGCCATGCTTGAAGTAAATGCGTACGATTGCTCGGTAAGAACGTATAAGGATGCCCATTTCCATTAGGTGAACCCGAATAGGCGGGTTCACCCACCCCGTTGCCGTCGATCTTGTCGTCGCTTGCTTCATCCGCTTCCGCTTGCAGCGCATCTTGCATGCGCGCGATACGTTTGAGTTCGCCTTGGATCGGCTGAAGCGCGCGCTCCGACTCTTCCCAGTCTCTCATAAGGCGGCGAAGCTGCTCCCGCTCGGACAAAGCGCCTCCGAACGCTCGCAGCTCGGCTTCTCCCCAGTCCGCGGACAAGCGCGACAACGAAGCGGACAGCATCTCGTCCAGCATGCGACGTTCGGCTTCCAGCTCCGCTTCCTCTTCCCGTCTGGCCGCAATCCCTTCGCGAAGCGACTCCAGCCGCTCAAGCTCCGGCAAAGCAGCCATAAGGGATTCCGACCACACGTGCGCCTCGCGTGCCCGGGCGAGTTCCTCTTGAGCAGCATGAGCCTGCTCCAGCTTGCCGGCAATCTCTCCACGCCGCGCCTTCAGCTCCGTCCAGCGCAATTGCGCCGCCTCCGGTAACAGCGGAGCCGTCGGATCGGGCAGCGAGCCGCGAACCTCTTCGTCCGATAGCCGCAGCGACTGCGACTTAATCCACCATTCGCGCAGCTCGAAAGCGCTCTGCGCTTCGGCCGCCAGCTCTCTCAATCTCGGGAGCACCCGTTCCGACTCGGCAATCCGGCCCACGGTTTCCTGCAGCTCCGCCGTGCGATCGTAGAACTGTTGCAAATGATCCCTGCTTTGCCTAATGGCCGCCTCCGCTTCCTTGATCGCAGCCATTAGCTTATTCATCTCTTGCGTAACGCCCTTCGGACGGTATAGCTTATCCATCTCCGCGGCGATCCGGCGTCTTGCCCCTGTAAGCGCGGCCCCGCCGGCTAGCCCGGCGTGGTACAAGTAGTTGCCGATCTCTTCGCCTTGCAGCGAGCGAAGCTGATGAAGCTCGTCCAGCGACACGGAGAATAGCTGCCGAAACAGCTTTTCGTTAATGCCGCCGAGCGCAAGACGCTCCCACTCCGCTTGCGACAGCTGTCGCTCGAGCCCTCCGGCGTCCCGGACGGTCAGTCCGGAGCCGCGCTCCGCGTACCGCTCCACGAGCCATTCGCGGCCGTCCTGCCCGTGCAGGAGAAGCCGCCCGCCATGCCGTCCTCCGCGTACGGGTTCTCCGCGCTCGACCATCTCTTTGCGCGTCGGAAACCCGTACAGCATGCTGCGGATAAATCGCAGCAGCGTGCTTTTGCCGGCCTCGTTAGGTCCATAAAGGACAGTAACGGATGCATCCAACGTCAACTCTACGCCTTGCAGCGCGCCGTATCCATCTACCTGTAGCTCGCGAATGAACATCCCGTTACCTCCTCCTACTCGATATCGTTCGTTTACTGTTCCTCCCGCAACAGCGAGACCGACAGCTCCATCGCTTGCCGGATCCATTCGGCCCGTTCTTCGTGGCTTCGCGAATCCAACCAGCCTCGGAGCGCGGGCTGCTTGCGAAGCGATTCCAGCGCTTCCTTGAACAACGCGGAAGAACGCTCCTCGTCGTCGCTAGCTTCAAGGCCGATCCGCAGCATTTCGCCGACGAATCCTTCTTCCTCCGCTGCGGCTTCGAGCCGCAGTAGGCTGCTCGTCCGCACGGCGATCGCCTCCGGCCACAACCAGTCGCCCTCGGCATCGTCCGGGGCGCCTACCCAGTCTCTGAGCTCTGCCAGCCATTCTTCGGCGACCGACGGCTCTAGCAACCGCTCGTGCAGCGCACCTCGGCCTTCCAACCGCAGGCGGGCGACGACTGGCCGCCCTTGAGATGACATACGCATTTCTTCGACGGCCGCAAGCAGCCGTTCTTTAAGCTCTTGCTCGCGTTCGATGCCCGCTATGGAAATCACCGACTCCCGCCACAACACGTCGGCCACGTCGACGAACTTCATCTCGACGCCGCCGGTCGACGAGACCTTCACGATGTATGCGCCTTTGCTATCCGTCTCGCGAATGCTGCGCCCTTGCAAATTGCCTGGATAGACGACGTGCGGATACTCGTGCAGAACGCGCCGGCCATGCACGTGGCCGAGCGCCCAATAATCGAAGCCTGCCGCGACTAATTCATCGAGCCGGCAGGGCGCGTAGTTGTCGTGCGCGGGATCTCCGTCGACGTTGGCGTGAAGTACGGCAATATGAAACGTGGCACCTTCGCTCCGTACAAACCGAAGCGCTAAATTATCGGTGACGGCAGCGTTCGGATAGGAAATGCCGTACACGTTCGCGACGACTTCTCCCCCGCGCGCGTGCGCCGGCAAGCATCCCACATCGTCCGAACCGAACACAAAAAGCCCCGGAGGCGGATCCAGCATCGCCTGGCGTCCGCTCTCCGGGTCGTGGTTGCCGTGAACGGCGAACACTTCAATGCCCTGTTCGGTCAACTCCGTCAAGGCGCGTTGCAGCCTCAGCTGCGCGCGAAGCGACCGGTCGGCGGCATCGTACAAGTCGCCCGAAAGGACGACGAAATCGACTTTTTCCCGCTTCGCGGCATCGACCAACCGGCGCAACGCGGCGAAAGTAGCCTCGCGCAGCCGGCTTCGCACCGCCTCGGGCGCCTTAGCCAAGCTCTTGAAAGGACTGTCCAAGTGCAAATCCGCCGCATGCATGAACGTAAAAGGAACCCCCACGGCGTTCAAGCCCCTTTCTCGTTATCCTGTCGTCGTTCCCTGACCGAATGAAGTATAAATGCGTTTCAACTGTCCGATGACGCGATTGAGCGAATACGTCTTAACCGCTTTGTTCCAGCCCGCCCGGGCCATCTCGTACCGAAAGTGCGGATCGTTGATGACCGTCTCCAGCGCGTCGGCCAGCTTAACCGGATCTTCCGGCGGCACGAGCAGCCCGTTCACCCCGTCTTGGATTTGCTCGGCAATGCCGCCTACGTTCGTACCGACGAGCGCGAGCAAACAGAGCGCGGCTTCCGCGAATACGGAACCGAACGACTCCGCCCGGGACGGCAACACGAACACGTCGAAGAACGGAATCATCTCTTCCGGATGAAGCATGTACCCGTAGAAAATCGTATCGTCATAAATACCGAGCCGCTGCGATAGCTGCTCGAGTTCCTCTCGGGCAGGACCGTCCCCGATAATATGAAGCACGAACTGGCAATTCCGCTTCCGAAGCTCCGCGCACGCCTTCAGCAGGATATCCAAGCCCTTGGCCGGAACGAGCCGGCAGACGGAGACGAGCTGCGTGACCGCATTTTCGTGCGAAATCGGCTTGAAGCGCCGTTCGTCGTAACCGTTCGGAATGACTTCGATCTTCTCCGGATGTTCCATGTAACCGCCCATATATTGCGCGAAAGACTTCGATACGGTCAGCATGCGGTCGGTCCGATGCTCGAGCTCCCTATAGATGGACGTCAGGAATCGATGCTCCGGTCCGCCTTCGGCGATCCGTCCGTTCAGAATAAGCTCCTTCTCGAAGCTGGAGTGAACGGTCATCATGATCGGCGTATCCGTAAAATGATGCTTCATCGCGAGCGCCGCGATCGGATGATGCGCGTGGATCAAGTCGAACTTTTGCTGGGCCAGCCGCAGCTTTACCCACCAAATATAGTCTTTGTAGGTTTGTATATATTTGTCTACAATCGCGTTACCGGCGTATTGCCGCCAATCGAACGTCTCGAACTCTATCTCTTCGTGACCTTTGTTGCGGATTCGTTTCGGTAGCGAGAAAAGTTCCATCTCCCAGCCGAGTTTACGGAACCGTTCCCTGATATGGGGCACCATGGACGAGACGCCTCCCGGTTGCTCCGGAGGGAAAAATAGCGCCTGCAAAATGTTCAAGGCCGATTCCTCCTCTCTTCCTATGCCTAAAAGCCTATCTACTGACTCTTTTAGAACGGCTCTAAAATATGATATTATAGAAACGTATGTTCTGCAAGCTAAATGGTCGTACATAAAGGAGCCGCTGATGGACTTGCCCATGCATACAATCGACATTTCAGGCCAATTGTTCACTTCCACGATGACTGTCGTCATCGTCGGCCTAATGCTATTCATGTCTTACCGGCTTCAAGGGAGCAACCGCAGGCAAGCGTTCCGGTCGTTGCTCGTCTCGCTCGTCATTATATTGTTCTATAACCTGCTTCAATTGGCAATCGCGGTGAATGCCGCCAAGCCGAGCGCATGGATCGTATTCGGCGGCAAGCTATTACAAGTATATGCGTTCATCGTCATCAATTTCGCGATATTTGAGCTTTATCACCGCAGACGCCCCCGTACGCGGCTGTGGCTGTTCGGCTTGCTCGTCGTCGCCCTCGTCATCGGCATAGCCGACTTTATGCCGGACGCTCCCGCGGAAGCCGCAGCCGACTTGGCGGTCAACGTGCGCACGACGCCCGTCCTGGACGGCTTCATGCTGCTGCTGTCGCCACTATTCGCGCTCATGTTCGCGCCTCACATCGGCCAGCCTCGCAAATATTTGGCTTCGCTTTTCGTTTCGTTCGCATCGCAGCTAACGATCATCGTAGGCGCTTACGGCTTCGCCGAGCCCCGCGGATACGGTACGTTGAGCGGGCTGCTTACGGTGATCTACTATTGCCTGCTCTTCCTGCTGCTGTTCGAGCGCGTCGTCGAGCTGCTGCAATCCGTCTACCGTTCGTCGATCACGGACGGCCTTACGAACTTGTACAACCGCCGCTACTTCATGGGCAAGCTCGAACAGCTGGTTAGATCCGGCCGGCCGCATGGCGTCATCTTCTGCGACATCGACAACTTCAAACGCCTTAACGATACGCAAGGTCATCACAAAGCGGATATCGTGCTGAAGCAAGTCGCGGCCATTCTGACGGAAGAGACCGAAGGGATCGGCCTCGCCGGACGTTACGGCGGCGAAGAGCTCGTCGCGATCGTCGCCGGCCCGAGCAGCGCCTTGATGCAGACCGCGGAAGCTATTCGCGCAAGAACGGAGAAGGAAAGCCTCGTTACCGTCAGCGTTGGCGTTCGTCTATACGAAGCCGGGGTTACGGCCGAACAGCTCATGAAGAACGCGGACCAAGCGATGTACCATAGCAAGACGAACGGTAAGAACCGCGTTACCGATTTCGCGAAGCTCAAGGGAGCGAGCTAGCTCCTGTCGTTCGATGGCGGTATTTGCCCAAAATCAAATGCCATGGGGTAAATGTCCAATCTACGACCGTCCTTCTTCATAAAATAAGTGTAGACCGAGGCGAAAGACATCCCGATCAGGGACCTGAGCCCGGCATCCCAACACATTATGTTCATGAAGGAGGAGTATGCATGTCCGGTGTAGTTGGCGGGTACGGAGCAGCTGCAGCCTTGGCTCTGGTTCTTTACGTCTTACTTGTTATCATCCTCAAAGCAGGTTACTGAGTTCCCAATTGAACTTACATTAGGGTCCGCCTTGCTTAGAGCAAGTCCGGCGTGCGCTGGCTTGCTTTTTTTTTGATTTTGCATATATACCCGTTACGCAAGCACATGCTTCTCTAAGGCGAGCGCAACGCCGTCTTCGTTATTCGATAACGTGATTTCATCCGCCTCCGCCTTCACTTCCTCCGGAGAGTTATCCATCGCGATGCCCAAGCCGGCGAACGAGATCATGCCCAGATCATTATAATAATTGCCGATCGCCAGCACTTGCTCGCAGGGTACCCCTCTCATGGCAGCCAGCTGTCTCAGCGCTGTCCCCTTCGATGCCTGGAAGTGCTGCACGTCGATGAAATAGTCGCCGCTTCTCACCGTCTGCAGCTCGTGCTGCCAGTCGCTCCATGCCGCTTCCGCGTCGTCGAGCGCTTCCTTCGATGCGAACATCGAAATTTTGACCAAGCCTTCCGGCATTCCATCCTCGGCTGACCGAATAATCGGATTCGCGAACATGCGCTTGTACATCTGCGAAGTATGATCGTCCACAGACTCTACATAGAGATCGAATGCGGTGTTCATATCGTAATGAATACCGCGCTCCCGCGCAAAATGAACATAACGCTGCGCCTGCTCGAGAGGAATCGCCGTCTCCGCGATAATGTTGCGCGTCGCGCTGTCGACGATCGAGGCGCCGTTATGCGTGATCATCGTCCCCTCTAACCCGAGCTCGGCGAGCACGGGCAACGCGCTCGTCGAACCTCGACCCGTGCATAATACGATCTCCGCGCCCCTCTCGGCGGCAGCTCTAACCGCCTCCCTCACACGCGGCGTTACTTCGTGGTGGTCGTTGATCAACGTTCCGTCAACGTCCAATGCGATTATCCGATACGTCATGCCAACCCATCCTTCCGGTAATTACGCAAGCTGTCTACTTCTTCCTCGCTCAACTCCCGCCATTCGCCGGGCGATAGCGACGGATCCAACGCCAGCGGCCCCATGGAAACGCGGCGAAGGTAGAGCACCTTCTTGCCGACCGCCTCGAACATTCTTTTCACTTGATGAAATTTTCCTTCATGGATCGTAAGCTCGATCCAACTTAGCGGAGACTCCGTATAATCTAATGCGATCGCTTGACGCGCGATGTTCGCGGCTTCGCTCAGCTCGGCAACGTTCAGTTCCACATCGTCAGACAGGCCAATAGCGGCAGCAGGATCCGTTGCCGACGCGAGTACGCTTAACTGCGCAGGCATCGTCACGTAACCGTCTTCAAGCGTCACCCCTTGGGTGAACGCCGCGGCGTCCGACGACCCCACTTCGCCCGCTACCAAAGCTCTGTACGTCTTCGGCACGTGCTTGCGCGGCGATAGCAGCTCGTGAGCGAGCTTCCCGTCGTTCGTCAGTAGCAGTAAACCTTCGGTGTCTTTGTCGAGCCGCCCGACCGGGAACGGAGATAGTACGGTTACGTCCGTATCAAGCAAATCGAGCACCGTGCGGTCCCGGTTATCTTCCGTCGCGGATACGACTCCCGCGGGCTTATGAAGCATTACGTAGACGGTATCCCGGTATTGAATCGTCTCGCCGTCTAGCACGACGACGTCTTTGTGTGGGTTAATCTGCATGCCCGGGTCTTTCGCGCGTTGGCCGTTTACGTTGACCGCGCCTTGCTTGACGAGGATTTTGATGCCGCTTCGCGTGCCGTACCCGAGATTGCCGAGCATTTTATCCAATCGGATCGTTGTTTTCATTCTTTATTCCACCTTTTATGCAGTTGGGGCAGTTTGTTGTCATTATTATAACTTCGGTTTTTCCCGCGAGTCTAATCTAGTATAATGTAAGAAAGATGGATGGACTTGTCCATGCTTCGTCCTTAATCATAACGGATAGGTGGGAGTATTGCCTGATGAAAGGTAAAAATTTAGCCATTTTCTTCGGAGTTCTCGTCGTGCTCATCGTCGCATTGGTCGTTCTTAACAATTTCAAGAAAGATACGGTGTACGGAATGCCTTCGAGCGATCTATCCCAGCCAACGAGGGACCTTTTGGATGATCCGAATTACAACAACATTTTGATTCCGGACAAACTGGATCAAATGATCGCCGACAAAAATAGCTTCTTCGTCTATTATTTCTCGGCAAGCTGCCCTCATTGCTTATTCTCGACACCGCAGATTAAACCGATCGCGGACGATCTTGGCATTAACTTCCACCAGTTCAACCTGCTTGAGTTCCAGTCTTACCTGGGCAAAATGGACATCAACGCGACGCCAACGCTCGTGTACTACAAAGACGGCGTCGAAGCCGGCAGAATGGAAGGCGGCTTGAAAGAATCCGCCAATACCGTCGGTTATACGCTAGACGACTTCAAGAAGTTTTTCACCGACCATAAACCGGACGGAAACGATTAAGTCGGGAGGTAACGACTAATGAAAGCCAAATGGTTGCTCGCATTACCGACGGCGCTACTCACTTGCGGCATCGTGCTCGTCGCCTGCGGAAGCGGAGGCTCGCACGTCCATGCTACCAACAGCGAGACGTGGGAGCAAGAAGCGTCGCTCGCGGACATGCCGTCTTTCATCGACAATTTCTCGGTGCGTACGAAGCATTTGTATGCGATTGTCGGACAGTACGAGGAGCTAATGAAAACGGTGAACTGCTACTGCGGTTGCATGGAGTACGAGGATGACCCGCATGTCGGACTTTTCCGCTGTTACGTGGCGAGCAAAACCGAAGACGGCGTCACTTGGACGAACCATAGCGGCCTGTGCGGCATTTGCACCGAAGAACTAGCCGACATCGAAAAGTGGAGCAAGGAAGGCAAGTCCGACGAAGAGATCCGCCAGCTAATCGAGCAAAACTTCAATCCTAACTACAAAGCGTAAAATGCGAAAGACGGAACGAGAGGCTAGCTGCTTCTCGTTCCGTCTTTTTGTTAAGGCCGGTATCACCCGTCCCGCCGGGCCTTCTCCCAATTCGCAACCGCGTTTACGAGTGGCTCGTCCAACACGCCCAGCTCGAATGCCCGAAAAGGCGCATCCATAGGTCTTGCCGCGAGCGCAGCCAGCGAAGTTGCTAAGTCGCCGCGTAACCGAGCCAAATCGAGTCCTAGCACGACGTCGGCATAGACGGACAGCTTGGCTAAGCTAGCTTCCATTAACTTCACCGCTCCGGAGAAGTTATCGTTATGCCAGTGGTGCAAGCCGACGGCCGCTTGCAACAGTCCCTGCAGCAGCGGATGGCGTCCTTCCTCCAGCCATAGCTCCTCCATGACCTCGTGACACTCGTAGTAGTCAAGGTCCGTATTGAAATAGGAGATGAACGCCAAATAGCGTTCATCCCCCATCACATCGGCCAGTCCGTAAGCTTCCTTAGCCATGCCGAAGTCCCCGCCTCTCGCCACAACCGTCCCACGTAACGCATCCAGCTTACTCGTGTCCGCTTTTGCCCGCGCGATCGAGCGCCGACTGAATTTCCGCAGACAGCTCCTTGATTCCCCATACGTCGTCCTGTTCCCATAGCTCGTTGAAGCGGATTTGGAACTGCGCCGCCTCCCGTACTCTTCGGAAAAAATACAGCTCCTGAATTTCATTGAGCACCTTGTGAACGATAATCGAGCTCTCCTCGAAGTCCTGCTGCGCTTCGACGATCTCCTGGCGAATGCTCGACATTTCCAGATCGAGCTGGGTCGCGGCTTCCGCGGCTTTGCGGAGGCGCTCTTTCACGTGCTCGGGCAACTGATCTCTATATTTGTAATTCAGCGAATGCTCGATCGTTGCCCAGAAATTCATTCCGAGCGTCCGGATTTGGATTTCGGCCAACACGGGCTTCGAACCGAGCGACGTCTGCACGGGATATTCCACGATGAGATGGTAGCTACGGTATCCGCTATCCTTGAAGTTCGTTATATAATCTTTCTCGTATACGAGCACGAGGTCTTTGCGTTGCCGGATCAGCTCCGCCACGCGATAGATGTCGTCCACGAACTGGCACATAATGCGGATGCCCGCGATGTCTTCGATGCCCAGCTCGATGTGGTCGAGAGGCACGGATAGCCTGCGAGCCTTCTCCAAAATGCTGGAAATCCGCTTAACGCGGCCTGTAACGAACTCGATCGGCGCATATTCGTCCCTGGCTTTAAGCTCGGAACGCAGCGACTTCAGCTTTACCTTTAGTTCTTCGACCGCCTGCTGATAAGGCAGCAGAAACTTCCCCCAGTCTCTTCCGTCCATCATCGGCAAACCTCCTATCCCTTACTCTAACCACGCGAACTTCACCGGGCGACGCTGCGCTTATCGATGATCCGCGCCGACCGCTTGCGAAATGCGCGTAAACCCGTCTTGCTTAAGCCGTTTGAGCAGTCCGCTATGGATCGACTTCAGCAGCCCCGGCCCTTTATAGATGAGCGCCGTATATACTTCTACGAGGCTTGCGCCCGCCCGGATTTTGTCATAGGCGTCGTCAGCCGTGAAAATGCCTCCGGACCCAATGATCGGAAGCTTGCCTTTCGTTAGCGAATAGACGGCGCGAATGACTTCCGTAGAGCGCTCCGTTAGCGGACGGCCGCTCATGCCGCCCGTTTCGCCTTTGTTCGCGTGCGTCAGACCGTCTCGGCTAATCGTCGTATTAGTCGCGATAATGCCGGACATGCCGCTGAGCTGGATCGCTTCAGCCATATAAGCCAGTTGCTCTTGCGTATTGTCGGGCGCGATTTTAACGAGAATCGGCTTCGGCAATCCGCCATGACGCTCCGCTTGCTTGCCCATTTCGTCCTTGACCGCGTCGAGCAGCGAGCGCAGCTCGTCTCCATACTGGAGCGCGCGAAGATCGGGCGTATTCGGAGAACTAATGTTTACGACGAAGAAATCGCCGTACGGATATAGTTTCCGTACGCACTCGCGATAGTCGTCCGCCGCGTTCTCGTTAGGCGTCAGTTTGTTTTTGCCGATGTTCACGGCGAGCGGGATCGTACGCTTCGGTAGCTTCGCCAACCTCTCTGCCATTACGTCCGCGCCTTCATTGTTGAAGCCCATCCGGTTAATTAGCGCTTCGTCCGGCGGAAGACGGAACAACCGGGGCAACTCGTTGCCCGCTTGCCCTTTCGGCGTTACCGTTCCTACTTCCATGAAAGACAACCCGACTCTCGACAAGCCGGTTACCGCTTTCGCGTTCTTATCCAAGCCGGCCGCGAGGCCTACGGGATGCGCGAAATGCAGTCCGAACAGGTCAACCGCTAGCTCCGGCGCCGCTCTCGTTCCCCATATCGCGGACAATAGAGCCGGGACTCCAGGCACGCGAGCTGCGGACCCCATGCCGTCGACGATAAGATGATGGGCAGATTCGGGATCCATGCGGAACAAGAACGGTTTGGCCATTTTATACAACAACGAATTCAACTTCCCTTCCGATGATCGATGCGAGTAATAGTCAGATCCAATAGGTTAATGAACAAAACCTTTCGGGTAACAGTTTAGCCTTTTCGCAGGCAAAAGAAAAGGGCACATCGCCCATTCGCCATATCTTGATGCAATCTTTGAAAATCGACCGGAAAACGGGAGCTCGTCTGGCAATTTCGCCCGAAAACGTTTACAATGAATAAGTAAAAGTTGAACTATTCGATGAGAGGTTGATGAACGATGAGCGCACCCAAAAAAAGAGCCCCTGCTAATCCGCGTGCCCACAAACCGACTGAACAAGTGAACAAGAAAGCTCTCATCTGGCTCGGCGTTATTTTCGTGGCGGTCGTCGCCGTCGTAGCCGCATTGTTAATCTGGAATCCTTAACGGATCGTTGTTCAATCTAACCAGTCATAAACCTTATGGGGGTTTGTCTCGTCCTTCGCGTTGCTGAGCTTGAATCGCTCGGCAGGCACGCGGAGTTCGTTGGGCAAACTTCCTTTTGATATCGTTACTTTCGTTCCTAGCGGAACCATGTCGAACAATTCCTCGATATCTTCCTTCTTCATTCTGACGCAGCCAAGAGATTCGTCCTTCCCCATGCTGCCTGGCTTATCCGTGCCGTGGATGCCGTAGTCGCTATCCGATAACGTCATCCCTCTGCTTCCGAATTTCCCCTTATCGGTCCCATTCGGGTTGCGAACTTTTTCCGTAATGACGAACGACCCTTCCGGCGTCCGCCCGCCCCCCAAGCCTACTTCGTAGTTGCGCAAAATAACGTCGCCGCTCACGACCGCAAGCCGATGGATCGACTTATCGACGACGATCTCGACGGGCTGTTTCGTTAACGGCGCGAGCGCGCCAGCGGGCGTGCCTAAGCCGCTAGCCGGACCCGAGGCGGTCGGCCAACCGATCGTGGATGGCAGCTTGCCGTCTTGCTTATCGTTCAGTTCGGCCATAACCTCCGTGAACCAAGGCGTCATCTCCTCGCTCCACCCTGCGATCGTGTTATTTGGATAGTCCGCATTCAGCGCTTCCGGACTAGCAGGCCAAACGCCCTTGCGTTCATGGTAACTCAAGATCGCCGAACGCATCACTAGCTTGCTCTCTTGCATCGGTTTCCATTGCTTGATTTGCTGTTTCGTCGTACCCGGTTCTTGAGGCTTGCAGTTGCACGTCTTCGCATCGAACCAGTTGACGCCGGAGACGCCTTGCGCTTCACTCGCTACGACGGAAGCCAGCGGCTTGCCGCTTTTGAGCCAATCGTTCCACTTGTCTAGCGGCATAGCCTGAACGAGTAGATTAGCACGATCGTCCGTCGCTGGCATCAACAAAGAACCGAGTCCTTGTTCGGCTTGGTTAGCGTCACGCGCCGCCGACACGATGCCAAAGGCTGCTACGGACGCTACGGGAATCTGTACGGGCTGCGGCGGGACGACTTGCGCGTTATCGATCGGGGAAGCTTCCGCCGTCTCTACCGACTCGATAGCCGATTCGATTGGCGAAGCTTCTTGTCGATGCTGTTCCTTCGCTAATGCGTAAATCCCAAGCCCGATCGCGCCTAGGAGCACGACGAATACGCTGGCCCAAATCCAGAACGCCTTTCGCTCCTTCTTGTCCTCGTCCTCTTCTTGGGGATCAGGTAATGCGGGGGCCGGTTTTCCTTCGAACGCCGTATAGATGTCGCCCGCCTGGCCGAAGCAATAAGTTGCCTTGGCGGTATCTCCTTTGCTCTCATATTGCTTGCCGAGCAAATACCATGCCATTCGGCTATCTTCGTGCTTCAATAAATATTCTTTAAGGGGAAAAGCATCATCCACATCGGGTACGTGATCGTAAAAATGTTGGATTTGCGCTTCGATCCGTTTTTCTTTGCTCACCGTCGCTTACACGCTCCTTGCGATGTCCCGATCTCTATTTCTTTTATCGGCTAGCGGCGGGACGGAATGAAGAAAGCTCCGCCCCTTTCGGTTGCCCGAAGGGACGGAGCTTATGAATACGATGCTAAAGATCGAGGACATCCTCGGCTTATTAATTGAATTGCTTATTACGGATGACGACGATTTGCGCCGCTTGATCCCATTGCACGTCCAAGCCGCTTTCTTCCGCGAAGAAGCGGACAGGAATGAACAACCGGTTGCCCTTCTCGAACGTCGCGGCATTCAGCGTGATCTGTTGCGCTTTGCCTTTCACCGTCTTCGTCACCTTCTTGGATTTGCTTTTGATCGTGTAGACGGTTTCCCCATTGGTGAGGATCGCCGCTTGCGCTTTGTCGTCATAATCGACCGTATATCCAAGCGCCGTAGCTACGTTGCGTAGCGGGAGCATAACCGAGCCGGATTTCATTTGGGCCGGCACGTCCGTCGTAACCAACGCTCCGTCGTAAAGCACTTTGATTATTTTGTCGGCAGGCAACGACGCAGGCGCCGCGTACTTTTGCAGTACGCGCACTTTGTTGCCGTATTCGTCGACGATGACGAGACGTCCGTCCGCGAGCACCGTCACATCTGTCGGATGGTTGAATTGCGCGGATGCGGACACGCCGTCCGACTTGCCGAATTCGGTAGCGATGCCCGTCAACGTGCCGACTTGTCCGTCCTTCAGCGTACGGATCGCATGGTTCAAGCTATCCGCGATAATGAGCGTGCCGTCCGGCGTTACGGTCAATCCTTCTGGCGCGTTCAGGCGCGATTGAACCGCCGATCCGTCCACGTAATCTCCTTCGACGTAAGGCGCTTGCTTGTCCAACGTGCCGCCGCCGGCTACTGTGATGACCGTGCCTGCAGCGAAGTCTATGTAACGGATTCGCTGATTGCCGCGGTCGCTGACGTATAGATTGCCTTTCGCATCGATCGCAAGCCCGCTAGGCTCGTTGAACATCGCCGATGCGATCGGTCCGTCCTTGAAATTACCCGCGTAGTCGACGGCGCCTGGGAAATATTCGATCGGGCGATCGGAGTTCGCCGTCAGCGTCGTGACTTGGCCGTCTGCCGAAATTTTGCGGATCGCGTTATTCAACGTATCGGCTACGTATACCGTTCCGTTCTTGTCCACTGCCACGTCGGACGGATGGTCGAAGCTAGCCGCCTCGCCCGCGCCGTCATCCGAGCCGAGCTTGCCGCTGCCCGCCAACGTCGTTACTTGACCGTCTTTGCCAATGCGGCGAATGGCGTTATTCTCGCTGTCCGCGAGGAAGACGTTGCCTTGCGCATCGATCGCCATCCCGGCCGGATGTTCGAACGCGGATTTCAGCAATGGACCGTCGCCATAACCGCCGATCGGCAAGTTCGATTCGTCTTGGCCGAGATCCAAACCCGCATATGTCACCGTGCCGGTCGCCGACACCGCGCGAAGCAGATGGTTTTCAAAATCCGATACGAGCAATCGCCCGTCGGGGAGTGCCACAGCCGAATACGGATGGAAGAACGTCGTATCGTTCAACGCTCCGTTAGTGTGGCCGAGCTCGGATTTGCCAGTCCAAGTACGTACCTCGTACAGCTTGGACGACTTCGTCCAGCCCGTATCCGCAGCGGCGGATGCGAGAGTAGGAACGGAGAGCGCGAGAGATAAAGTCAGTGCGAATGATATTTTTGTCTTCGTGCGAATATTAGGCATTTTTTAAACTCCTTTGAGTGAAGGTGCTAGATTGCTAGTCAATGAGCAACCAAATCAATAGAGAACAGACTAGCGCGGAATGGTTACGGACAGCTTCGATGACACGATATATTGACCGTCCTGGACGACAACATAATAGGTTTCATCAGCGAGGCTGGCCTCTATGTGATACGTGCCATCACCCGATGGTTGAACGAGTTGGCCGCGACCATCGTAGACGCCGACGAACGCTTTGCCAGACGGCACCATTGCGGGATCGACAATTACATCGCCGCCCTCATAGTACAGTTCAGCCGGATCCCAATATGGGAAATCCTGTAGTGCGTAGTCGGCCGGATGGAGCGTTTCGATACCGTTATATATAACCAATTCGTATTCAGCATACAGTTGACGCGTAATCGGGTCTAGTAGCCCCATAGTGATGGAATTGACTCCTGGTAGCAGCCCGTATAACGTAAAATATCCATAATCTTGATTGAAATTGTTCGTGCACTCTACGTAACTACCATATACGTTCGGCGAAATGCAGAGCGTGTCCAGCGAATTCAGCGAGTAGATATCAAGCGAAGTTGCCAAGTCTTGCGAATTGACGATCCACTTATTATCTCCTCCGAATCTCGCATCCAAGAGAGTCGTATTATTCTCGCTATCTTTTGCATCGATTTCGTCTAACTGAAGTGGCGGTTGCCGCTCCCCAATGAATACGACAATTCTATAAATGCTCGTATAATCATTCCGGTCCGTCAATAGTAGCGTGTATTCGTATTTGCCAGGCTCTAACGTTGAGTTCTCCTTGAAATGCGCTAAATCGATCACTATTGGTTGATTCGCCTCAGGCGGCAGTTCATTACCTACATAATCTTCGCCTTGATCCAGTTCATAACCCATAAGCTTCGTGCCGTCCAACGTCATCGCCAGCCTTACGCCATTATCTTCATCATTGTCGATATGAGCGAAGTAGCAATTGTAGTACTCGCATTCGCCTCCGACTGCATTGCGTGTTAGCGGCAGCGATGCAACCGACTGGAATCCGTCCAAAGAATGTTCGATGGACCAACTTACCATTCCAGTAGGCTGATCGCTTCTATTAACGGTTAACTCGTACGTATACGATCCGAAGCCATAGTAATCAATGACATAGACTTTGAATTTATTGATACCGACATCTAAATTTAAGCAGAAGCCAGAATGCTCGTTGCAAGCAATGGAACTGTAATCTGATTCGAACGACATCTTTTGTTCGTCCCAGACCCCCGCAACGTAGAATCTATCTCCGTACTCGAAATAGGCTGGCAAGCTAATCCGTGAGACGTCGATGCCGACATCGGCGGTATATACGTTGCCTTCATGCTCGAAGTCTACCGATTCGCTTTCGTAATCCGGATAGAAGTTCAATTGATCCTCGAACACTTGCGCCCAATCTGTCTGCTCGATTTCGTTCCCGAGAGTGAATCGCAGCGCAAGCGAATGATGGCTATTTTGCAAATAAAGCGTGAATTCGTAGATTTCTCCGGCCATGAGCCCGCTAGCCTGCATGCCATTGACATCAACGCCTTCGCAATTCATGCTATCGCACGACAGCGTCGCAATATCGTATAGCGTCCCGTAACTCGGGTTAAACGTTATCGAATCGATCTCCGACGACGCAATCGCGCTAAACGTTCCCGACCATTTCGATTTCCAATTCAAGCTTTCCTCGGTATCCGTCGAGGTTGTAAAGCTAATACCTTCCGGCAAAGAAGGTCTAATGACCGTTAAAGTAAATCGCTTCGTATTGGCTTCGGTAGCCGGCTCGCCATGCGGCTTCACGTCGATCGTTATCGTCGTTAGTTCATCCATTAAAGGTATGTGATAACCGTCGTATTCATCGAAATAGGCTGGAACGCCATTCGCTACGACATTCAGATCGCCGCCTGCTAGCGGATTGGAATCCTCCAACGGGTCCAACGTCTCGATCTCGAGACGGATGTCATCTAGCATGTCTGGCACCTTAAGCTGATAGGTGCTTTCTTCCAATGGAATATGAACTTCCATTGGCGAAGGAGATGCAGAAATCTCATCCGAGTATACGTCGTAGACCAGCATAACCGACTTCAACGGAGCCACATAAGGCTCCACGCTAGGAGATCCGCTAGAATTGGAACCACCCGACCCTGTCGTACCGGTCGGCACTGTTCCTTGCTCCGCGTCCCGCTTAGCCTTGTCTTCCTTCAACCGGTCTTTCTCCAGTTGATCTAGCTGAGCTTCGTAATCGTCGAACGCCTTCTTCTGCTTTTTCTTCAGCAATTCGGCGTTCTCTTTTTCTTTTTTCTTTTTCTCGTCCTTTAGCTTCTGCTCTAACTCCAATTGCTTGTCCCGCGCTTCCTTTTCCAACTGCAAACGTTTCTCGGCATCTTCCTTCGCTTGCTTTCCTTTAAGGCGTTGCTGCTCCTGCTGCTTTTTCTCCGCATCCGTCAAGTCCAACTGTTTGCGGCTTAGATCGATGTTCGCCGCGTGCTCGTTCGCTTGCTGGACCAGCCTGCTAAGAGTCGCTTGGTCGATCTTATTCGCGTTAAGCGCTTGGTTGAGGACCGCTGCAAGTAGATTTTCGATATTGCCCTGCACGCGTTGCACATCATTTTGTTGGATTTGCATTTCGTTCATGTAAGCATCCTGCAATCGTCTATTTTCCTCGTTAATCTCTGCCGCTGCACGAAGAAAAGATTCTAGTATGACGGAATCCATCTCATCCACCAGCGCCGAAAGATCGACCGTCGCGGTCGTTATGTCCGATTGTCCCGAACCGTTCGTCGTAACGAGTGCGTTCTGCGTCGGATAGATGAACTGTTGCTGCTTTTTGTTTTTATCTGTGCCCGTCGTCTCCGTCGATACGACGCCCGCCGCTACCATTACGCTGGTCGCCCCCGTAACCGGGTCGACTACAATGAATAGATGCGTGCCCCGGACACCCATGACAGCGGTCGGCGTCTCCAACGTGAAGTTATCTTCCGCGCTCGTGATCGACTTGACGTCGGACCATGCGGAGCCGCTCCATATGCTGACTTTCGTCGTCGTGCCTTTCTTGTTCGACAGCTTGGAGAACGTCAGCTTCGAATTCGAGGATACCGTCATCCGGTCGTCCTCCGAAGTTCCGTTCGCGAATTGCAGCACCGCCGAACCATTCGCGCCTACGGACAAGACGTCGCCTTCGTTCAGGCTCATTTTGGCGAATGCCGAAAACTCCTTCGAGCCTCCGGCCTTCTTGACTTTAACTGTGCCTTTCATTTCCTTAATGACCGCGACGCGCGACGTAGCGGCCGACGACTCGTTCGCCCATACGCCGAGAAACGGCATGACGATCAGTAACAACGCCATCAATCGAATCAAACTTTTACGCATTAAGTGTTCTCCTCTCATTATTCGATAATGCCTAAAACTTCATATACTTTAATAGGATGGGATTTGCCTTTGAACATGCGATCCTCGCCCTCGTCGAAGCGGAAGAACGCTTTGGTTTTCTCGTACACTTGCTCCGAGACGTGGACTTGTCCCTTCTTCGTCTGCGACTCGATCCGCGCCGCGATGTTGACGTTGTCGCCGATCGCCGTATAATCGACCCGCAAATACGAACCGATGTTGCCGACAACGACGTTCCCCGTATGTATGCCGATGCCTACGTTGACCTCGCAACCGTATTTTTCGAGAATATCGTCGCGAATTTTGTTCATGCCCTGCTGAATCTCGTAAGCCGTCTTGACGGCCATACGCTCGTGTTCCTCGACGTTCAGAGGCGCGTTGAATAGAATCATCGCCGCGTCCCCGATAAATTTATCGATCGTTCCTTCGTTCTTAAGCGTCGTCTCGGTGATCATGTTGAACATCGTGTTCAACGTGTCTACTAGCTCGGGAGGCGTCAGCTTCTCCGATAGAGGCGTAAACCCGCGAATATCGAGGAACAGAATCGTAATCAGCTTCAAGTCTCCGCCAAGCTCGATATCGATGTCTTTCTCGACGATTTGCTTAACCAAATCCGGAGAAATGTATCGGCCGAACTGCCTCGTAACGAAGCTCTTCTGCACGCTATCCAAATACGATTTGAGCGAGACGTTGGCCAAGTATGCCAGTACCATCGCCAGCAACCCGTACACGATGTCGATTCGGAACGTCGCGGCGTCGTACACCGCGTACTGTCCGTAAAGGACGCCGAGCGCGACCGCTACGAAAATCAGGAACGAGTACACATTCTTTACTCGCCACGGCAGCCATAAGAACAAGGCGAACAGCAGCAACGCCAGCAGCATTTCCGCCCAATCCGGGCTATATGACACGTAAATGCCCGTCATCAGCTGGTTGGCGATATTTGCATGGGCATAGACGAGCTTGAAGCCTTTCTCGATCGGAGATACGCCGGTATCTTGACCCCCGTCGCTCGAGAGTCCGACCGCCGTGAAGCCGATGAAGACGACCGCGTCTTTGAACCGATCCGTCTGAGCCGTTCCGTTCAATACGTCGACGAAAGAGAACGTCGTGAAGTCGTCCGTCTCCAGCTGGTAGTCGATCGTGATCGTATTTTTGGCGACGGGCTCGTCGTTCTTCTTCGGGTCGGTCATGTCGTCGTATCGGCTAAGATCCGCGCCAGCCATCTCCGCGGCTTTGTAGGCGAGAGACGGAATGACTTCCCCGTCCGGTCCTTGCAGCTTAAGCCAAGTCTGCCGGATAACGCCGTCCGGGCTGCTGACCTTGTTAATGTGCGCCTGCTGCACGAGATCTCCGAACAACTCGTAAGGCTTTAACACCGACGAAGGCTTGATCAGCTCGTCCCGTTTAGCGACGGACGTACTGAACACATCGCCCATATTGCCAACGACGGGTAAAATCACGTTAGGATACGTGGAGAGCGCCTCGGCGAACGCCATATCGCTATCCGGATCGTTGCTTGGCTCGCTGAAAATAACGTCGAACGCAATCGCCTTCGGCATATTGCCTTCTTGGTTCAAATTAGCTAACAATTGCGCGTATACGTCACGCGGCCAAGGGAATTGCCCCAACGCCTCGATGGACGGCTCGTCGATCGTGACGACTATGATGTTAGGATTCTCGACATGATCTGCCGTGGCCTCCATATTGAAGTCCGCCAACAAGTTATCAAGCTTGGAAAGCGCATGGGAATGATAGAGAAAATATACCGCCGCTAACAAAATAACGTTCAGCACGATAGCGATCCGCTTAATCTTTTCCTTCAAAAGATATCCCTCCCACTCTAAGAAAATCGTTCCATATTCCCTTTTATTATAACTGAGGCTCTATGATTTTTGTTGAATTTTGTCCAAAAAATGACTAATGTGACGACAGTAATGCATAGAACGACAAAAAAGCCCTTTCCTAGGACTTAGTCCCTAGAAAAGAGCTTTGTTTCATCGCTTGTCAGTTAAGATTACATATTGAACGGAGAGTCCGCTACTTTAATCGAATCTGTAGGACATCCATCCGACGCGTCTTGAAGATCGTCGTACAAGCTTTCGGGAATTTCCTTAGTACCGTGATTTCCATCGCCGGCATAGATCGTTTCAGCAAGACCTTCATCGTCGTAATCATAGATGTCGGGTGCCGTCGCGCCGCAAGCGCCGCAAGCAATACAAGTGTCTTTATCTACATAGGTAAACTTGGCCATGGAATAACCTCCTAATATCAATACGACTCTAACGATAAGTAGTCCATCTACTGTTCAATATAATACAAAACGTATGCGAGATCAAACAAATTTACAGATCGGTTCCATCGCTATACGGTCTTAATAATCATTCTCATTGCGAGAATGGTTTTCGCGTAAAAAGTCTTTCTGCAGCGACGTCCCCCGGCGCTGCTTATTGCGAATGAGCGAGGAGGGATCATCGCCTAACATGCCCGCGGTCAGCACGGCGTCTTCTCCGTATTTGTTCCTCAGCTTATCCATGGCTAGGGTCAATTTGTCTTGCTTCGGTTGCCGTTCGAACGAGAACAAATCCAATTGCACGGGGGTCTCCTTCTTAGCGGTCAACGTTTGCAGCGTCACGCCGAGCAGCCTTACGGGATTTCCGGCATTCCAGTGGGCGTCCATTAGCCGGCAAGATTCTTGATAGACCGTCTGCGCATCGTCCGTTGCTTCCAGCATCGTGGCCGACCTCGTAATCGTTCGCATGTCCGGGTCGCGGATCGTCAGCTGCACCGTTCTGCATACCATGCCCTGATGACGGAGCCGTCTTGCCGTCTGATCCGCCAAATTCAGCAGCACGCGATGGTATTGCTCCCGCTCCGTCAAATTTTCGGGCAGCGTCGTCGTATGTCCGATCGACTTCGGCGCCTCGTGCACCGGCTCGACGGGAGCGTCGTCTGCTCCGTGGGCAGCCTTCTTCATCCATGCGCCGTAAACCCCGAACCGTTCTTCCAACATGCGCTCATCCGCAGCCGCCAGCTGTCCGATCGTCCGAATGTTGAGCCGTAATAGTTTGTCCGCGGTTTTCGATCCGATTCCGTACAGCGTCTGACAAGGTTTATCCCACAATAGCGCCGGAAAATCCCGCTTGCGGAGCACCGTCACCGCGTTAGGCTTGCGCATGTCGGACGCCATCTTCGCGAGCAGCTTGTTCGGCGCGACGCCGATCGAGCACGGGAGAGACAATTCCTCGCTCACCCTGCGGCGGATCGTATCGGCGATCTCCAGCGGCGTTCCGAATTGCGAGCTGCCCGTAATGTCGAGGTAACATTCGTCGATCGATACGGGCTCGACGAGCGGCGTGTAGTTGCCGGCGATCTGCATGAAGCCTTTGCTGTATTTGCGGTACAGGTCGAAATCGGGCGCGATCAAAATCAGCTCGGGGCAAAGGCCAAGCGCCTGCCGAACGGTCATTCCGGTCCGAACGCCGAACGCCCGCGCTTCGTAAGAGCTCGTAACGAGTATTCCCTTGCGTAGTTCCACGCTGCCCGCCACGGCGGTCGCCTTGCCTTTGTACAACTCGGGTTGCTCGGCGGCGTGCACGGAGCAATAAAACGCGTTCATATCGATATGAAGGATAATTCTGCGTTTGCTATCGCTCACCGTCGCCGCCTCCTTGTTGCCGTTAAGATGTAAGTTTCATTATACAAATAGATCGGATGCCGCGGCAATAATAGCGGATCGCTCTCTACATTTAATGCAAGCCATGCTATAATAGTTTAACTTGTTTTTTGATCCGAAGGAGGCTTTTCTTTACGCATGTCAACACCCTTATGCATATTCGATACGACCTTACGCGACGGCACGCAAGGTGAAGGCATCAGCCTGACAGCAGAAGACAAAGTAAAGATCGCGCTCAAGCTCGACGCTCTGGGCATCCACTATATCGAAGGCGGCAATCCCGGCAGCAACAGCAAAGATATCGAGTTTTTTAAGCGCGTGCGCGAAATGAAGCTGCAGGCTAAGTTGACGGCGTTCGGAAGCACCCGCCGCAAAAATATCGCCTGCGAACAAGACGTGAATCTGAAGCATTTGATCGAGTCCGGCGCGCAAGCGGCGACCCTTGTCGGAAAAACATGGGATTTCCACGTACATACGGCGCTTCAGACGACGCTTGAAGAGAACCTTGCGATGATCTACGAATCGCTTGCGTTCGTCAACCGCGGCGGGATGGAAGCGCTATTCGACGCGGAACATTTCTTCGACGGCTACAAGGCGAACCCGGAATACGCGCTCGCCGCGCTCCAGAAGGCGAAGGAAGCCGGCGCCGCGTGGATCGTCCTTTGCGACACGAACGGCGGAACGCTGCCTAATGAAATCGCGGAAATCGTCTCCCGCGTCGTCTCCGTCATCGATGCGCCGATCGGCATCCACACGCACAACGATTGCGAATTGGCCGTGGCGAACTCGCTGGCCGCCGTCACCGCGGGCGCGAGACATATCCAAGGCACGATCAACGGTTACGGCGAGCGCTGCGGCAACGCGAATTTGTGCTCGATCCTGCCGACCTTGCAGCTGAAAATGGGATACTCCTGCGTTAGCGACGATCAATTGAAAATGCTGACGAACGTAGCCCGTTACGTAGGCGAGATCGCCAACGTTCATCTACCGGTTAATCAGCCGTACGTCGGAAATGCCGCTTTCGCTCATAAGGGCGGTATTCACGTTTCCGCGATTATGAAAGATTCCAAGACTTACGAACACATCTCGCCTGACCTTGTCGGCAACAAGCAGCGCGTGCTCGTCTCCGAGCTTGCCGGCCAGAGCAATATATTGTCCAAAGCGCAAGAGATGGGCCTCGACATGCAATCGGACGGCTTGAAATCTCGCGAAGTTATTGACAGAATCAAGGAATTGGAGCATCAAGGCTATCTATTCGAAGGCGCCGACGCTTCGCTGGAATTGTTGCTTCGCGACGCCGCCGGCGGAGCCAAGCAAGTGTTCACGGTCGATTCCTTCAAGATCAACGTCGAGAAATCGAGCGGAACGCTGAATACGGAAGCGATCATGAAAATTACGGTCGGCGGAGAACAAGTGTACACGGTAGCGGAAGGGAACGGCCCGGTTAACGCGCTCGACAATGCCCTGCGCAAAGCGCTCGTACAATTCTATCCGGGTATCCGCGACGTACACTTGACGGATTATAAAGTACGCGTGCTCGACGAGAAAGACGCGACCGCGGCCAAAGTGCGCGTATTGATCGAATCGACTGACTTCAAGGACACTTGGAGCACGGTAGGCGTCTCCTCCAACGTTATCGAAGCGAGCTGGGAAGCACTTGTCGATAGTATCCGCTACGCCCTGCTCAGCATGGTGAAGGACGAAATTCCATCCGGTGGGCGTAGGGAAGAGCTCGGGTTAATCAATCACTAATCGGAATCATTAAAGAAGGCTGTGTCGCAGCTCATCGGGTGAATCGATGAGTCGCGGCACAGCCTTTTTGTCTATTCTACTCGCCCCATTTAAGAAGCGATCGCTTGTTCCAAGTACGTCTCCCATTGCTCTCTGTCGATAACGCCTTCGATTCGCTGGAGGATGACCCCGTTGCGATCGACGATGAAGCTCGTCGGATAAGAAAACACTTTGTACAAATCCCCGGCTTCTCCTTTGTCGTCGGTGAGCACGGGCATCTTGAACCCTTGCTCTTTCACGAAATCCTTCGCTTCCCTCAGCTTGTCGAACTTAGTTACGTTAACTGCATATAAGTCGACTTTGTCCTTATGCTTGTCGTATATATCGACAAGATCGGGAGCTTCCAGTTCGCACGGACCGCACCATGCCGCCCAGAAGTTAATGATCAATACTTTATCCCGCTTGCCCCCGACTTTAAATTCCGAAGTTCCGTCGAGCGACGCAAGCGTGAAGCCCGGTGCGATCGCGCCTTGCTTCGGAGCCTTCGAGATGTCCCCGTTGACGCCTTGCACGTCTTCGTACGAAGCTTCCGGACTGTTTTCCTGCGTACCGGCACTGCTGTTGCCGTTATTATTCGTAAGAACGACGACCACGACCGCCGCCAGCACTAGCGCTAATATTACGATGTTCTTTTTCATGTGCATCCTCGCTTTTCAAGCATTCCTCATTGCACTTATTCTACCCCATTTATCGTCTATGTTCCAAGCGTTGTCACCGAACTGTAACGCCTTTCGTCCGTCAAGCCAAGCGCATAGCCCCCAGCGTTCGCGGGTACATTAGGTCTGTTCTACACCCGAATTCATTCCCGCAAACTCGTTAGGAGGACCGAAACACGCCATGGCGGCTACAAAATCCAGATCAAGGCTCACCGTAACGTTCACTAGCGACATTACGCCAACACATGAAGAAGCCGAGAAGGCGAAGTCCGGCGACAAAGGCAAAACCGAAGGCGGTCGCAAAAGCAAAGTATGGGAATATATTGCGCTTGCAACCGTCCCGCTAGTCCTCGTGCTAGGCAATTCGATGCTCGTCCCCGTATTGCCTACGTTACGCCGGGAGCTTGCCATCTCGCAATTTCAAAGCAGCTTGGTCATCAGTTTATTTTCCATTTCGGCGGCGATCATCATTCCTTTTGCCGGGTACTTATCCGATCGGTTCAGCCGCAAAGCGGTTATCATCCCTTCGCTTATTATTTATGGCGGCGCGGGTATATTGGCCGGGTTCGGAGCCGTATGGGATTCCTATGGCGTGCTCATTAGCGCGAGAGCTCTGCAAGGGATCGGCGCAGCCGGTACGGCACCGATCGCGATGGCGCTAGTCGGCGACATGTACAAGGATGGACAGGAAAGCCAAGCGCTCGGGCTAATCGAGGCATCCAACGGCGCGGGTAAAGTCATTAGCCCGATCTTGGGCGCGTTGCTTGCGCTTATCGTCTGGTATGCCGCTTTCTTTGCTTTTCCCGCTTTTTGCGCGCTATCGCTCCTGGCGATCATTTTCCTCATCAAGGAACCGAAGCGACAACAAGAACCGAAGCCGATTCGCGAGTACATCCGCTCGATACGCAAAATATTCGCCAAGCACGGACGATGGCTCATCTCTTCGTTTTTCAGCGGCTCTTTGGCGCTATTCATTTTGTTCGGCGTACTCTTCTTCCTGTCCAATATTTTGGAGGATAAACCTTATTCCATCGCCGGCGTACGCAAAGGCTTCGTCCTGGCTATTCCTTTGTTCGGTATGGTCACGACCGCCTACATTACGGGTACCGTGATTCGGAAAAACGGCGTGCTCATGCGATGGCTCATGAATATCGGCCTGATTATGATGGTTGTGTCGCTCGCGCTGGCGATCTGGTTCAACTCTAACCTGTACGTATTTATCGGATTGTTGACCGTAAGCAGCATCGGCACGGGTTTGCTTCTGCCCTGCTTGAACACGATGATTACCGGCGCCGTCGAAAAGGCGGAGCGCGGCATGATCACGTCGCTCTACAGCAGCTTGCGCTTCTTCGGCGTCGCGTTCGGTCCGCCGTTGTTCGGTTGGATGATGAGCGTTTCGCACCGAATGGTGTTCATGACGGTATCTATTTTATCGCTAGTCGCGCTTGGTCTCGTCTTCTTCCTCGTTAAGCCGGGCAAGCAGGTGCAATAACGTTTAAATGCCGTTAGTGATTCCCGATTGCCTAGCTCTCTTCGTTCACGCATACTAGCGTATGAGAGGAGGCAATTTCGGTTATGTCCAACGTAATGAGCGTCAAGCTTGCGCAACAGATGAACAACGATTTGATCGCGGCATGCCGCAGCCGTCTTCCCCAAGAAGCATGCGGCGTCATCTACGGGAAGAAGTCCGAATCCGGCGAGACGTTAATACCCGACGGCTTCTCGCTCGTTCGCAACGTATCGTCCTCGGCTAACGACAGCTTCGCCTTCGACCGCAACGATTGGATCGCAGCCTGTTACGAAGCACAAAAAAACCAACGACACATCGTTGGCGTGTTCCATTCCCATCCTGCCGGCACTTGCGCGCCAAGCGTACGGGACGAGCAAGCGCTCGTGCCCTGGGAATCGTATTGGATCGTCGGCTTTGCCGGACCGCATCCGAATACAGCTGTATTCAAGCATACTGGCGACGAATGGATACCTTTACCGCTAACTTGCGTACCCTAGCGTTAATGTCGGCTTAAATAGGCGTATAACTCGCCCAATGAGGACACTTGCCGATTCGCGATCATTTTCAAAAAATGAAAGTATAGTTTGGCGGTCATAATCGAATCGTGCAGCGCATGATGGCGCGTCGTAACGGCGATGCCGTATCGTTCGAGCACTTCGTCGAGCCCGTAATGGATGAGCTTCGGTTCCAGCCACTTGGCGATCATCATCGTATCGACGACGCGATGCGTCAAGTTGACTTTGGAAGTCCGCCACAGCGCGGAATTCAGAAATTGCTTGTCGTGTCCGCTGCCGTGGCAGATCAGTACCCGCTTGCCCGCGAAGTCCATGAAATCATGCAAGCTTTGCATAAGGTCCGGCGCTTTCTCCGCCATTTCGTTCGTAATACCCGTCAATTCCGTAATATGTCTAGGGATTTTACGTTTCGGATTTACGAGCTGATAGAACGGTTCCGCGTCCTCGAATTGATCGCCGCGAATATGCACTCCGCCGATCGATATAATTTCATCCCCGTTATAAGGGTTAAATCCCGTCGTTTCCAAGTCGAACACGACTGCTCCCATCTCCGAGAGCTGCATTTCGAGCGAACTTTCTTTGCGTTGATCCCGCGACATCGAACGAATGAACGCCATTTGCTGCGCATTGGACATGCCTAGCATTGACGCGATCGCCGGCGTCAGTCCACCCATTTTGTAGAGATTCCACATTCTCCCCATCGAATTCGTGCTTTTGGGTGGTTCCTTCATTCCTCTCACCTCCCGCCGAAGCGGCCCTTCATCTCCCGTTCAACCTTCCGTTGATAAAATTTACCCGCCTTCAGCGCTTTTTTGAGCGGTAGCATAAGCTCTTTCGTGAGCCTTGCCCGCGAAATTTTACCCGTTCCGATCATTTGGCCGTCTTCGCCCGCGATCGTAGCGATCAGCCTTAACCGCAAGAAGAAGGAGAACGCCTGCGAAGCCGTCTCGGCCTCTCCGATCGTCAGCAAGCCGGAGTGGCGCAACGCGGCGATTCTGCCGAGCGTGCTAGTCTCTCGAATCCCTGACCGCAAAGCCAACAGCCGAAACGCGTTAACCATCGGGATATACGCGCCATATTTAATATCCAAGCTTCCGGCATCGTCGCCGTACGGCTCCCTTAGCAACTGTCCGAAAAAACCGAGCAGCACTTTGTGCCTTAGCGTGTTCTCTAGCATTCGTTGCGCGATAATCGGATTGCCTAGCATATCGTTGAAAAAACGATCTTTAAGCTGATCCGCGAGAGCGACATGACCCGCGATCGGTCGGACGTCCGCCGCTATCAGCAAGTAACGGACGTTCTCCCAGTTCGGTTCGGTAAACCACCTGTCGATCTTGCTTTCCCACTCCGATATCGGCAAGCACCATTCGGCGTTAGATGCGATAACATTGCCTTCGCAAGGCGGATAACCGAGCGCGACTAGAGATTGCACGATGATCTCGGCAAGCCGTAAATAATAGTGACGGTAGCGCGTTGCTTGTTCTTCATCCGCCGGATTCGCGTACACGAGACCGCTATCCTGATCGCTGCACATCGTCTGCTCCGAGCGACCTCCGCTGCCGAACAACAAATATGCGTAAGGCACGGGAGGGGCGCCATGCCCCAACCGTGCCATTTCGATTTCCGCGAGCTTAATCGTCCTAGCGATCAACGCGTCATGCAGATGATTTAAGGCATCCACCACCGCATGAACCGGAGAGAAGGAGATTTTAGCCGATAACCGGCTTTGCTCCGACTCTCGCATCGACCTTAGCTGCTCAAGGTTCTCGGCGACGGCGATATCAAGCAACCGCTTCTCCCGCGGGGGATTAGACATGCGGCTTATGCCTCCTAATAAGGTCGCCGGTAGGTGATTGCTGAATTAGACCGACGTGCCAGCTTTTTTCATTTGTTCCGGATAGCCGTAGTTGCCGTGTTCGCTGAGATCGAGACCGATGATCTCTTGCTCTTCCGTTACGCGGAAGCCGATCACTTGTTTAACGATCCACAGTACGACGAACGATGCAGCGAATGCGAACGCGCCGCACACGACGACGGATTCGAATTGTACCCACAATTGCTCTCCGCCACCGCCGTCTAACAAGCCGGGTTTACCGACGCCTACTTTGCCGACCAGCTCTTTCGTTGCAAAAATACCATTCGACAGCGTGCCCCAGACTCCTGCCGCGCCGTGTACGGACAAGGCGAAGATCGGATCGTCGACTTTGATTTTCTCGAAGAACATAGCGCTGAAGAATACAAGCGTACCCGCTACAAGACCGATTACGACCGCAGCCCACGGTTCAACGTAAGCACAAGATGCGGTGATGGCAACGAGACCGGCCAAAGCGCCGTTCAGCATCGCCGTAATATCTGCCTTGCCTTTTACGAGCCAAGAGATAAGGAGCGCTGCTACCGCGCCGCCTGCGGCGCCGAGTTGCGTGTTGAACGCGACGTATCCGAAGAATCCATCGCCTACTGCAAGCGCGCTACCTGCGTTGAAGCCGAACCAGCCCACCCACAGCAACAATACCGCAAGCGCCGTGAATACTTGGTTATGACCGAGAATTTCGTTGGCGGATCCGTCTTTGTTGAATTTACCGATACGCGGTTTCAACAAGATCGTTGCCGCCAAGGCACCCATGGCGCCCGTTAAGTGAACGACCGTGGAACCGGCGTAGTCTTGCGCGCCGTCATCGGCGAGCCAGCCGTAGCCCCAGATCCAGTGAGCGATAACCGGATAGATGACCGAGGAGAACACGATCGTGAAGATTAAGTATGCGGATAGCTTAGCACGCTCTGCGAAGCCGCCCCATGCGATGGAGAGAGATACCGCCGCGAATGCCAGTTGGAATATGAAGAAGATCGAGGAAGGATAGCCTTCTCCATCGCCTGCCGTCAAGCTTGGTTCGAACAGGAAGCTTCCGGTACCGATAAATTTGTTCAGCGATTCGCTTGCTTCCGTACCGAACGAGAAGCCGTAACCTACGGCCCAGTAGATCAAGGAGCAGAGACCTAACGTGAAAATCGTCTTGCCTGCTACGTGACCCGCGTTCTTCATCCGGGTGGAACCGGACTCCAGCAAGATGAATCCGCCTTGCATGAGCAGTACGAGTACGCCCGCGACCAATACCCAAATCGCGTTCAGTCCCATGTTCAGCTGCGCTACGGATGGATCATCCGCAAATGCAAGCGTTGGAAACAGGACAAGCAGAGCCCCAATTGCTAACAAACTTTTCTTGACCACGACAACCACTCCCCACATGTAATGTTTCATGACACAATAAGAAAGACTTAGTGTCATTATAGGTTGATCTTCACGATTTGACAATACGTTTTTTGTAAATTCTTTAATGGATTACGCCAAAAATCTAACATTAACTTAATAAAAGTGAACTAATGTTAGGATTTAGACTACAAAATCATGAAATCGCGTTTCATTTTTGCTATTTCGTGGACAACCGCCTGGCTTTTGCCGTTCAAATCTCCCATGCATTCTGTATGTACTTTATATGTGTTAGTTTATATGTCATCCCGGTAGAAAATGACTAGACTTTGGGCGCGCAGAGTCAAGCATTACGTTTGACTGTATGGTTAGCCTTTGAGTATGATATTAATAGGATTGAAGCTGAATATCAGGAAGGAATGGTGAACGCCATGCGTCAAGGATCGATGAATGCCCCGCGCCTGTACCGGATCGGCGAACTATCCGACTTGTCCGGCATTAGCGCAAGAACGATCGATTATTATACCGGGCTCGGCCTTCTGGCGCCGGCCAAGCGATCGACCGGCAATTATCGCTTATATGATGATGAAACTTTATCGCGCATCCGACGTATTGAACAATTGAAGGCGCAGAAGTTCTCATTAGAAGAAATTCGAGAGCAGTTCGCTTCGCTTGACCGGGTAACGCACGACGAAGCCGTCACCCGCAAGCTGGAGGAGCTCCAGAACCATCTCTCCCAATTGGAACGGGAAGTCAAGGAACTCGAGCCCGTTCTCGACCAATTGAAGCCTCAGCAAGCCAAAAAGCTGTTTCGTGCCATTACACCGCAGACCGCAGCATGCGTAGAAGCGCTTCTTTTGCTTTTAGGGAAAAGTAACTTCATGTGACGCGCCTATCCTCAGCAGGCTTATCGGCTACAGACTCTTGGAAGGAGATTCACCATGTTCTTTCACCCGATGGATTTTCTAATCATTATCGCTTTTCTGTTATCGCTGTGGGCTCAATTTCGCGTGAAAGGTACGTTCAATAGCTGGTCGGAAGTACGCGCGCGCAGCGGATTGACCGGTTACGAAGCCGCCCGCCGAATGCTCGACCGCAACGGACTTCACGACGTGCCGATCGAACCCGTACAAGGCCGCTTGACCGACCATTACGATCCGATCCATCGCGTCGTCCGGTTGTCCGAGCCCGTCTACTACGAGCATTCGATCTCGGCCATATCGGTCGCTTGCCACGAAGTCGGCCACGCGATCCAGCACGCGCACAGTTATCCAATGCTTACGTTGCGCCACCGGATGTTCCCGTTAGTAAGGTTCGCTTCCGGTATCGCTCCATTCTTGCTTATCGCTGGTTTTTTATTCCACGCGATGAACTTAGTCGGTGTCGGGATCATCTTCTTCTCGGCCGCGGTCGCTTTCCAGCTCGTGACGTTGCCGGTCGAGTTCAACGCCAGCTCCCGCGCTCGCGATATTATGATATCAGAAGGCTTCATAGCCCAAGACGAGGAACACGGCGTCGCCAAAGTTTTGAACGCTGCCGCGCTAACCTATGTCGCAGCCGCTCTAATTTCGTTGCTGGAGCTCATCAAGTACATTATGATTTTCACTCAAAATCGAGAATAACCGGCTATTTAATAAAAATGGGCTATCCCGATAAGGGATAGCCCATTTTTATTAAACTTTGGAGAATCATTATTTTTACTTGTCCTTATACTCGCCATTAAAGAAATCAATCAAGAACGAATGGAACATCTGTACGACCATCGGCATCTTTTCGCCGGAACGTCGGATAAGCGCAATCGATCTGGTAACGTGCGGCTCGCTGATTTTGACAACGGCCGGCATCATCGCACTCGTCTGATACATCGCAATCTCCGGAAGCAAGCTAACGCCCATTCCCGCCGCAACCAAGCCCCGAATCGTATCCGTCTCTTCGCCTTCGAAGCCTATCTTCGGCGTGAATCCAGCTTCTTTGCAGGCATCCCAGACGATCGGCCTCAAGGAGTAACCTTGGCTGAACAGAACGAATTGGTCATCCTTAAGCTCGCTAAGCTTAATCGAATCTTCCATGGCGAGACGATGGTTGGCCGGCAAAATCGCGAACAGCTCTTCTGTCAGGATGATTTCGCCCGTCACGTGATCGCTCTTGTCCGGATAAGGAGAGATAAACGCTAGGTCAACTTCCGCTTCCGTGACATCCCGGATCAGCGACGGATACATCCCTTGCCTGAATTTGAACTTCACGTTCGGATGCAGCTTTCGGAATGCGGCGACGACTTTCGGCACGAGTTGAATACCGAGGCTATGCGGGAAACCGAGCCGGATTTCTCCGACTTCAGGGTCTAGAAATTCATGAATTTCCGTTACGGCGCGATCCAAATCGGCTAGAACGCTTTCCGCTCGCTTAAGGAACAATTGGCCCACCGGAGTCAATTGGACGTTGCGTCCTCGCTGCATGAACAATCGAACGCCAAGTTCCTCTTCCAGCCGATGAATTTGCCGGCTGACCGCCGATTGAGCGACGTGAAGCTCCTCTGCCGCTTTCGTTACATGCTGCATGCGCGCGACTTGCACGAAGTATTGCAGCTGCCTAAGTTCCACGATTTCGCGCCTCCCCTGACGTTCCCATCCACAATTCCAAAGATTGGACAACGGTATTCGATAAAGATTATAATGATTACGGCAACCCTTATCAACGAAGGAGGAACAATTTCATGTCTCAAGAACGCTCCGCTACGCTTAAAGGCAATCCGATTACGCTAGTTGGCCCATCGCTCGCGCCAGGTCAACCGGCTCCTGACTTCACGTTAAACAAAAACTTGCTCGAAACTTCTTCGCTGAAAGACTTCGCTGGCAAAGTTAAGCTCATCAGCGTCGTGCCTTCGCTCGATACCGGCGTATGCGATGCCCAAACTCGCCGCTTCAACGAAGAAGCTTCCAAGCTTGGCGATAACGTCGTTATCATTACCGTCAGTGCTGACCTTCCATTCGCGCAAGCGCGTTGGTGTGGTGCGGCAGGCGTGGATCGCGTCGTCCTTCTGTCCGACTACAAGGACAACGTCTTTGGCAAATCCTATGGTGTCTTCATCAAAGAATTGCACTTGGACATGAGAGCGATCTTCGTCGTAGACAGCAATGATCAAATTACTTACGTCGAAGTACTCGGCGAAATGACGGAGCACCCGAATTACGAAGCAGCGGTAGCAGCGGTTAAAGCGCTGATCTAACTACATCGTAAAAACAACAAAAGCGAGGGATGGGCTAACGCCTTCCTCGCTTTTTTAGATTCATCATGAGGTTTTGTATGAAGCAAGTTTACGATCGAGCACGCTATAAATTTCTTGGATGATTCGATAATTGGCACCGAGATCGCCTAGCGATCCACGCGATGCGGAATAAATATCGACCGCCGTGCTGCCGGGGCTTGTACCGACGACCTGGATAGTGATATCCATCGTCCGACCGACCGACGTCTTCTTCTCCATTACGATCTCACCGACGTTTTGCACTTCGTGAAGGACTTTATATCCCTTCATCTTCTTAAGAATCGAGCTGACTTCATCCCAAGCGCGGTCTTTAGAAAGCCGATAGTAATGGGACTTGAGCTTCGGGTCTTTCGCACGATCGCTCGTATGTTCGTGGCTTCGGATCAATCCGATCAGCACTCGCTTCAGCAAAGCTCTCTCTCCCTCCGGGTGCCATTGGCGCTACCATCTATCTTACCACGCCTAACCCGGCGATTAAAGAGTAAGGTTAGAAAAACCCGCCTATGCCGTCCGGCGTGTATGTTCCGAACCCGCTCTCGCAGGTGGGTGCTCGCAGCGCATGCATTTGACTTCCCCTTTCGGGGGCGTGTCAGCCGCAGGGCAATTTAGGGCTCCCTTGGAAACAAACATTGGTTCAAAACAATTAAGCGCCGTAACGTACATCGCAGGAATAGCTCCATTATAGATCAGGCGAATACGTAAGTAAACTTACGCCTCTTTACCTTCTTCTTCCTCGGCCTCTTCGGCTTGTTTCGCCTCGAGCGCATCCTTCAGCGACATCATCTTCTGCATAACGAGATTAAAGTTATAGAAGGTGTATACCGCGATAATGCTTCCGAAGAAGAACGGGATGAGGAACGTGAACTTAAAGCTTAAGTACAGAACGGCTGCCGTACCCATAGCCATGACGACCGAACGGAAAGGTCTTCCGATCGTCAAGATCAGAGCGTTCTTGATCAATTGCACCGTTTTCATATGAAAATGGGACAAGAGCGAGAAGAAATGCAAAAGCGAAATCGTTAACAACGCCATGAGCGCAATAAACAAATACGCTACGATCTGGAATCCGTCGATCTGGGTAAGGTATACCCGGAAATCGATGATCATAATCGCGAAGAGCAACGCGTAGAAGATGCCGCCTACCATTGATTGCACGTAATTTTGCTTGTAGTTCCGGAAGAACGTCTTCAAGAGCGGAACGTCCGTATCGCCTAACACCCATTTCCGGGCGACCGAGAACATAGCCGAGGTCGCCGGAAACAGAGTGAAGGGAGCAAGGACCGCAAGCAAGATTACGCTGGTTTGGAACGAACTGAGTACTGCCTCATCCGTCTCCGCCAGCTGCAAGCTCTGAAATCCGACCAATGCGAAATACCAAAACGGCAATGCCGTAACCAACCAAAGTACGTTCGTAACCGATAGCCGCATGACCCATTCAGACAGCCGATAGAAGCCACCCATCATGCCCCGCATCTCCATGGGGTTTCCTCCCTGATGACAAGCGTAGATATACTTAGATGTTTACGAAGTCTTCGCTATGCGATCTGTTGCCTTTCGGCTCGTCGCGACGCTCCGTGCGTCCACCGCGATAGCCTTCGCCGCCGCGACTGCCGCCGCTGCTGCTGTTGCCACCATTGTATGGCTTGCGTTGCTGACCGCCGTAGCCCGTGCCAGGACCGCGGGAATCGCTGCGTCCTTGGCCTTGACGCCAAGAGCTTTGTCCGCTGCTGCTGCCGCCGCTGCTGCCACCACGGTAGCCGCCGCTCGATCCGCCGCTCGATCCGCCGCCGCGATAGCCGCCGCCGGAACCGCTGCGATTGCCTTCGAACTTGCGCTTCTTGCCGCGAATTGGATCTTCTGGCGTCAGCTCGATGTTTACGTCCTTCTTATCGCCGGTAAGCAGCTTCATTGCCGCCGCCAACAATTGAACGGAATCGTACTGCTCCAGAAGCTGCATCGCAACCCATTTGAATGCAGCTGTGTCTTCTTCGCCGCTCACGGTTTCGATAATGCGCTCAGCCATAAGCTTTTGCTTGCCTTCCATCGCTTCGGACATCGTCGGCAAAGGCTTCTTAGCGATCCGATGACGCGTGATCTTCTCGATGAAGTGAAGGTGATCCGTCTCGCGTGGCGTTACGAACGACCAAGAAGTACCTTCTCTGCCTGCGCGGCCCGTACGGCCGATCCGGTGAACATAGCTCTCGGGATCTTGCGGCAAGTCGAAGTTAATAACGTGCGTGACGCCGGATACGTCGAGACCGCGAGCCGCAACGTCCGTCGCTACGAGAACGTCGATGCTTCCGTCGCGGAACTTACGCATAACCGTATCGCGTTGATTTTGGGACAAATCTCCGTGCAAGCCATCGCAAGCGTATCCGCGCTTCATGAGCGCCTCGGACAATTCAGCTACGCGGCGTTTCGTACGTCCGAAAATAATGGCGAGCTCGGGCGGTTCCATGTCGAGCAAACGGCAAAGTCCGTCGAATTTCATCCGCTCTTGCACTTCGATGTAAAATTGCTGGATCAAAGGCGCGCTCACTTGTTTCGGAATTACCGAGATGTGCTCCGGATTACGCAGGAACTGCTGCGCCAGTCTTTGGATGTTCGACGGCATCGTAGCCGAGAACAACAACGTTTGGCGTTCTTCCGGTACAAGCTTCAGGATCGATTGAATGTCTTCCATGAAGCCCATGTCGAGCATTTCGTCCGCTTCGTCCAGTACGACCGTGCGTACGTCGTCCAAGCGAATCGTCTTGCGGTTGATATGATCGAGCAAACGACCAGGTGTACCGATGATGATTTGCGGTTTCCGCTTCAAGGAGCGGATTTGACGCGAGATGTCTTGACCGCCATATATAGCCAAAGAACGGATTCCCTTGAATCGTCCAAGCTTCTCGATTTCCTCAGCTACCTGAATAGCTAATTCGCGCGTAGGCGCCATGATCAATGCGACGATGCGTTCCTCGTTAACGGGAATACGGCTAATAAGCGGAATACCAAAAGCTGCAGTCTTGCCTGTACCTGTCTGTGCCTGACCAATCATATCTCTGCCGGAAATCGCGACAGGGATAGCTTTCGCTTGAATCGGAGTCGCTTCTTCAAACCCCATCTCTGAGATGGCTTGAAGAACGTCCGGCTCCAACCCAAATTCTGCAAATGTACTCAAATTCTCTAACTCCTTCTGTATTGGGCCTACTAATTACGGCTTCCAAAAAAAATAATCAGTTCATTATAACACAAACCTGTTTGTAAACTCCACTATGAGGAAACGAGTACCATTTTTTTTCGCATGATCGGCTCTCTCCAGGAGAACCTAACCCCATATCCTTCCTTGGATGCTAACGACAGGAGTGCTAACGATGAAAAGATTTGCCGCATTAGGGCCCGCAGTATTGATGGTGCTTAGTTCCGTTGCTGTCGCTTGCGGGTTTAAATGGTTGCTTATTCCCGAAGAACTTCTCAGCAGCGGCGCATCCGGCGTGGCCATGATTATCGGGTACGTGAGCGGCTGGGATATCGGCTGGTTGTATTTTGCCCTGAACTTGCCGATTTTGCTCTGGGGATATCGCGTGCTTGGACGGCGGTTCGTCGTGCTTAGCATGGTCGCCGTCGTGTCCACGACCTTGTTAATGCAAATCATTCCTGAAATCGAGATCACGAACGGAGATCGGCTGCTCGGTTCCGTTTTCGGAGGCGTACTTGTCGGTTTCGGAAGCGCCATATCGTTACGTTACGGGGGTTCTTCAGGTGGATTCGATATCGTAGCTTCCATCGTTTCCCGGTATCGGGACGTCCCGATCGGCTTGCTCGTAATTGTGCTCAACATGTTCGTCGTCACCGCGCTCGGTTTTTTGATCGACGATTGGAACGCCGCCCTATATTCTATGCTGTCGATCTACTTAACGGGAAGAATTGTTGATATGGTTCATACCCCTCATCGAAAAATAACCGCCTTTATCATCACCAAAAATACGCAGGAGCTGGCGGAACGTCTAATGTCGATCCCCCGCGGCGTTACCATCATTAAGACTAGAGGCGCATATACGAGCGAGGAACGAGATATGCTGATGACCGTAGCGACGCGATACGAGCTGGCGGAATTGCGTAAAATCATTTTGGAGGTAGATAAGAAGGCATTCGTCAACATCGTTCAAACGATCGATGTCATAGGCGAATTCCGCCGCCGGACGACCTAGGCGAAATAATCGATTCATATTCGCCACGAAGCTACAAAATACTACAAAATACCTGTGTCTCCCCCAGTCAAACTCGTTTATAATCAACTTACAGAGCTGATTGGGGAGAGATTATATGGATATTTTATTCGCATTGTTCCTACTGCTTAACACCGCCTCTGGCAGCGGACAACAACAAGATCATTCGGCAATCGGCAAGCTATGGAACACGGTAAAACTCACCCTAGCGCACGAAGCTCACGCAAAGCCAGGCACGACGCAAGATAACGGAAGTACCGATCCCGCCGTTACGGATCCAACCGACGCGCCTACCGAAACGGAACCGTCAACCGATCCGCATGCGGACCCGCAAAAGGATGCCCCTAAAGTCAAGGGCGTTTATGTTACCGCTTACAGCGCGGGCGGCGAACGAATGTCCAAATTGCTTCAACTGCTGGACACGACCGACTTGAACAGCATGGTCATCGATATCAAAGACGACACGGGTTATATTACTTACAAGACAGATAACGAAACATTGAAGGCGCAGGGCGATCCTAAACCTTTCATCAAAGACATCGGCAAGCTGATGACGACGCTCAAGGAGCATGAGATTTACCCGATCGCTCGGATCGTCGTTTTCAAGGATAGCATTCTCGCCAAAAAACATCCCGAGCTATCTTACGTTCAAAAAGACGGCACCCTCTGGCATAACGGCAACGGGGATAAATTCGTTAACCCTTACCGCAAAGAAGTATGGGACTATAACGTAGAAATCGCCAAGGAAGCGGCCAAGATGGGCTTCAAAGAAATCCAATTCGACTACGTCCGGTTCCCGGAAGGCTTCGAGAAGAAATCGGACTCTCTCACGTTCACGAAAAACGAACTGAGTCGCGTCGATATCGTAGCCGGTTTCGTGGAATATGCTAAGGAGCAGCTCGAGCCGCTCGGCGTAAGAGTATCGGTAGACATCTTCGGTTACGCGGCCTCCGTGCCAGCCGCCGAGGGAATCGGGCAAGACTTCGTCAAAATTTCGAACGCCGTCGACGTCATCTCCCCGATGATCTATCCGAGCCACTACAGCACCGGATGGTTCAAGCAGAAAGATCCGGACAAAGCACCTTACGAGACGATCAAAGGCGCAATGCTCGACACGCACAAGAAGCTCGATCCGCTAGGCGATTCGCAGCCGATTATCCGGCCTTGGATCCAAGACTTCACGGCCAAGTGGCTCGGCGCGGGACATTACACGAAGTACGGCGCCGCCGAAGTCGAAGCGCAAATCAAGGCGCTGCGAGACACGGGCGTCGACGAATTCCTCTTATGGAACGCAGGCAACACTTACTCGACAGGCGTAAAATATTAATGCACTTATCATTAAGGCCGTCCCTTCCCGGACGGCCTTTTATTTGCTTGGCGGAGGGTTAGCGGTACCTCGTGCCGCTAATGGCGGCCATTAAAAAAATGGCTGCTGTCACGGTTAGGACCGGACAACAGCCATTTTCAATTCACTTAGGATTTATCTGCAACCGTTCCATTCCCCGCTAACGCTTGCCGGCGAAGTACGGTTCCCCTAGCGCCCCCGGCGCTTTGGAACGTCCTACCGCGCCTACGAGCACGACAATCGTCAGCACGTACGGCAGCATGTAGATAAATTCCGGCGGAATGTTCGACGACCAATCGAACAGCTGAAGAATGTTGTTGATCGACTGCGCGAATCCGAAGAAGATCGCCGCACCCATCGCGCCTAGCGGATTCCATTTGCCGAATATTACCGCGGCAAGCGCGATAAAGCCTTGGCCGGAAATCGTGTTATGCGAGAAGCTGCCCGTCGTCGTCATGGCTATCGTCGCACCACCTAAGCCAGCGAGTACGCCGCTCAGCAAAACCGCGATATAACGCATGCGAAGCACCTTGATGCCGACCGTGTCGGCCGCGCTCGGATGCTCGCCTACCGCGCGAAGACGCAGACCGAAAGGCGTTTTGAACAGCGTGTAATAAATGACCGCGACGAGGATGAATGCCAAGTACGTCGTCGGATACGCATGGAACAGTCCTTCGCCGATCACCGGAATATCGGACAAGAGCGGTATCGCGACTTTGTGGAAAGTCTCGTTGACGAGACTCGTTTCCCCTGCCCCTTCGAACATCAATTTAACGAGATACAGCGTCGAGCCTGCCGCTATAAAGTTGATTACGATACCGCTGACGACCTGGTCGGCACGGAACGTAATGGTGGCTACCGCATGGATTAGCGCATACAAGACGCCGAACAATCCGCCAGCCAACAAGCCGATCCACGGCGTCGCGCCTCCAAAGCCGGCTTCCTGCGCATGGTACGCGGACACCGCCGACGCGAACGCTCCGGCCGTCATCAACCCTTCCAGACCGATATTGACGACGCCGGAGCGCTCGGATAGAATGCCTCCCAGCGCCGCCAGAATAAGAGCGGTCGAGAACACTAAGGCGGTGTTTAGCATATTTCCGAGTGTAACCAGATCCATCTAAGCCACCTCGCCTTTGCTTTTCCGAATTCTAAGTTGTTTTAGAACCCAACGGATAATACCGGGAGTCGCCACGAAGAAAATAACCGAGCCGATAACGATTCGGATAATTTCCGGCGGAACGTCCGCGCCGAAGCTCATGCCTGCCGCGCCGTACGAGAGCGAACCGAATAGGATCGCTCCGAACAGTACGCCGACCGGCGTATTGCCGCCAAGCAACGCGACCGCGATGCCATCGAATCCATGACCGGTATGGCTTGCGGAGATCGCTTGGTTCAAGAACACGCCCAGCACTTGGAATACGCCCGCGAGTCCCGCTAACGCTCCGGAAATGAACATCGCTTTGACGACGCCGTTGTTCACGTTAATGCCGGCGTATTTCGCTGCATCGGGGTTGAAGCCGACGACGCGCAGCTCGTAGCCTTGCTTTGTCCGCCATAGATACACATAGAAGAAGACGACCGCCAACAGCGCGAAGAACATTCCCCAATGCATACGGGCGTCGTCTAGAGCGCGGGAAAGCCAACCGATCGTCACGTTCGCCGAATCGTCGACGAAGTAGGAACGGCCTTTGCCCGGCTCAAGCAAAAACCGGTTGACGAGATAGTTGCCCAAATACAGTGCGATCCAGTTAAGCATGATCGTCGTAATGACTTCGTTGACGCCGCGGGCTGCTTTTAGATAACCCGCGATCATGCCCCAGAATCCCCCGAACAACGCTCCGACGATTATCGCAAGCGGTGCATGGATAAACCATGGCGCATGCACTTGCACTCCGATAATCGTCGCACCGGTCATCCCCATAATATATTGGCCTTCCGCCCCGATATTGAAGAGACCCGTACGGAACGCGAACGCGACCGACAAGCCCGTAAAGACGAGCGGCGTAATCGCCGTCAAAGTCTCTCCGAATTCGTAGCGGCTGCCGAATATTTTATCCAATAAGGAGCGATATGCCAGTATCGGATCATAGCCGCCGAAAAGCATGATGATGGCCCCGACGATTAGTCCCAGCAAAATGGCGACGAACGGAACGACCGCGGAGTCTTTCGTGACGACTTTAATGAGCTTATTCACGTTGTTCGCCTCCCTGCGGCGCTTTGTAGTCGGTCATCATTAAGCCGAGCTGCTCGTCGTTCGTCTGCGACGGATCTACTTCCCCGACGATCCGGCCTTCGTATATAACCGCGATTCTATCCGACAGCTGCATGATCTCGTCTAACTCGTACGAGATCAGCAACACGGCTTTCCCCATGTTTCGTTGCTCGACAAGACGCTTATGAATAAATTCAATTGCGCCTACGTCCAAGCCGCGCGTCGGTTGAGCGGCGATCAGCACTTCCGGGTTTTTGTCTACTTCCCGGGCAATAATCGCTTTCTGCTGGTTACCGCCGGACAAAGCGCGCGCCTGCGTGTGGATGCTCGGCGTACGCACGTCGAACTCGGCGATCAACCGCTTCGCATGCTCGTCGATCGCGGCATAATCCAAGAAGCCGCCTTTGTTGAACGGCGGTTGGTAATACGTCTCGAGCACCATGTTCTCGCGCATCGGGAAATCGAGCACGAGCCCGTGTTTGTGGCGGTCCTCCGGAATAAGCGATACACCGGCCTCGGAGATGACGCGCGTCTTCGAGCCCGTCAAGTCCACTCCAGCAATCTTCACGGTTCCGCTATCGATCGGACGCAAACCGGTAAGCGCTTCGATCAACTCGCTCTGACCGTTGCCTTCGACGCCCGCAAGACCTAGAATTTCGCCGCGTTTCAAGACGAACGACGTTTCGTTCAATGCGCGAAGTCCTTGGCGTCCCTTGACGACAAGCTTGTCGACTTCGAGCACAGGCTCGCCTAGCACGGCGTTTTTTTTATCTAGCTTAAGCGATACTTCCCGACCGACCATCTTCTCGGCCAATTGGTTCGGATTCGTGCCGGCCACGGGCAAGCTGTCGATCACTTTGCCGCGGCGAACGATTGTTACCCGATCCGCGATCGCCATTATTTCCTTAAGTTTGTGGGTAATCAAGATGATCGACTTGCCTTGCTCGACCAGCTTGCGCATGATGACAAGCAGCTCTTCGATCTCTTGCGGAGTAAGGACGGCCGTCGGTTCGTCGAAAATAAGAATGTCCGCGCCCCTGTACAGCGTTTTTAATATTTCGACCCGTTGCTGCATGCCGACCGAGATTTCATCGATCGTAGCAAGAGGGTCGACGTTCAATCCGTATTGCTTGGAGAGTTTCTCGACGTTCTCGTTCGCTTGCTTGTAATTGACGGCTAAGCCATGCTTCGGCTCGCTTCCTAGAATGATGTTCTCCGTTACGGTAAAAGGGTGCACCAGCTTGAAATGCTGATGCACCATTCCTATGCCAAGCTTAATGGCTTTATTAGGGCCGTCGATCGCGACCTCTTGACCGTTAACGAAGATTTCCCCTTCTTCTGGCTGATACAGTCCGAACAAAATGTTCATGAGCGTCGACTTGCCCGCGCCGTTCTCGCCGAGCAGGGCGTGAATCTCGCCCTGCTTCAGCTCGAAGTTGACGCGGTCGTTGGCGACGATGCCGGGGAAACGCTTCGTTATGTTCCGCATTTCTACGACTGTTCTCGCCATGTTCATAGTAGCACCCTTTTATCGATATTATTGGGCAGTCGGTACCGTGATTTCGCCGCTGATGATTTTAGCTTTGTACTCTTCCACTTTGGCAAGCACGTCCGCAGGAACGTTCTTCGTGGAAGTGTCAGGCAAGCCTACCGCGTTCTCTTTCAGACCGAGAACCGTAACTTTACCGCCTTCGAATTTACCGTTGATCATGTCGTTCGTTACGCGATATACCGCTTCGTCAACGCGCTTAAGCATCGAAGTGAGCGTAACGTCGTCGCCGAACTCGATGGATTGGTCTTTGTCTACGCCGATAACCCATACTTGCTTGCCCGCTGCTTTGCGTTCTTTGGCTTCGTTGAATACGCCGTTGCCCGTTCCGCCGGAAGCGTGGAAGATGATGTCCGCGCCGTTGTTGTATAGAGTAGCTGCAGCCGCTTTGCCAAGGTCGGGTTTGTCGAATGCGCCAGTGTAGTTTTTCGTGACCACAGCCTGTGGATTTACCGCTTTAACGCCGGCTTCGAAGCCGAGGTCGAAACGTTTGATAACCGGGATGTCGATACCGCCGACGAAGCCGATTTTGTTCGTTTTCGTCATAAGTCCCGCAACAACGCCGACCAAGAAGGAACCTTCGTTCTCAGCGAACGTAACGGATTCGACGTTAGGCGCTTCAACGACGTTATCGATGATTGCCAGCTTCGCGTCAGGGTTGTTCGTTGCTGCTTCTTTAACCGCATCGCCCATCAAGAAGCCGATGCCCCAAGTGAGATCGTATTTGTCGTGAACGAATTGGTTGATGTTCGTCAAATAGTTCGTAGCTTCTTTGGACTCGAGGTACTTTACGTCTGCACCAGTGTCTTTGGACAGCTTTTGCAAGCCTTCCCAAGCGCTTTGGTTAAACGATTTGTCGTTAACGCCGCCAACGTCGGTAACCATAGCGAACTTTTTGCCGACACCGGCAGTGCTAGCAGGGCTAGCTGCTTCGCTTGGGCTTGCACCTTGATTCGTGTTGTTGTTGTTGTCGTTCTTTGCTCCGCAAGCCGTTAGCGCGAGCGAGGCTACGAGCATAATGCCTGTTAAGATTTTCGCTGTCTTTTTCATTTCATGACTCTCCTTTGTCTAATAGATATATAATGTGTTGCGTAAAACCATGAGTGGGGTGGCGCTTTACAGCTTCGCGACGATTTCTTTCACGAGGGAAATGAACTTCGGTTTCGTGCGATTCGCCACTTCGATAACTTGCTCGTGGCTTAGCGGTTCGAGTTCTTCTCCGATCGCCATGTCGGTCACGCAAGAGATGCCGATGACCTGCATCGCCATATGGCTCGCCACGATCACTTCCGGCACCGTAGACATGCCTACGGCGTCAGCGCCTAAGCGTCGTAGCATAACCAGTTCTGCCGGCGGTAAGTAATTCGGACCGGAGATGCCCGCATATACGCCTTGCTGAACTTCTATGCCAAGTGATGCCGCGGTGTCCTTGACGAGCTTGAGCAACTCGGGCGTGTACGCCCGGCTCATATCCGGGAATCGCGGTCCGAGCGACGGCTCATTGCTGCCGATCAAAGGATTCGCGCCGGTTAAGTTCAAGTGATCCTGAATGATCATCAGGTCCCCCGGTTTAAACGCGGGATTCATGCCTCCGCATGCGTTCGTGACGAACAATTGCCGAACGCCGAGCGCCTTCATGACGCGTACCGGGAACGTAACCTCTTGCATCGAGTAGCCTTCGTAATAGTGGAATCGTCCTTGCATCGCGACGACGGGTTTGCCTTGCAATTCCCCGACGACGAGCTGTCCCGCGTGTCCTTCTACGGTCGATACCGGAAAATGCGGAATCGATTCGTAAGGGATTTTAACGGCGTTCTGTATTTCTTCCGCAAGCTCTCCTAGACCGGAGCCTAATATAAGGCCGATTTGCGGCTGCGCTGTAATCCGTGATTGAATGAACGCTTTAGCGTCTTCCATCGACTGAAGTAATTGGCCCATTCCATCACCTCCTTCCAAGTATGCCCCTCCGCAAACTAATATCCGTCGAGGCTAGTATCATTCGAGCTTATACGATCTCTCCCGACAAAAGAGGCTGAGGAGTGACCGGCGCATCCTGAATGACGATCGATGCGACGATTTTGCTACGAACTTCCGCTACTTCTTCGCTATTCGCGTGAATCGTAGCTAGGGATTCGCCCGCAGTCACGGGATCGCCGACTTTCTTATGCAACACGATGCCTACCGCCAAGTCGATAGCGGATTCCTTCGTAGCCCTTCCGGCTCCGAGCATCATCGCCGCGAGGCCCATGCTTTCCGCCGCGATCGAAGCGACGTAGCCGGAACGCTCCGCCTTCACCTCGATCTGGAAAGATGCCGTCGGCAGTCGGCTTGGCTCGTCGACGACGGAAGCATCGCCTCCTTGCGCCGTAAGGAAAGTCTTGAACTTCTCGATCGCCTTGCCGCTAGCGATCGCTTCTTTAAGCAGCTCCGCCGCTTCCGCCTGCGTCGCTGCGATGCCCGCGAGCACCGTCATATGGCTGCCGAGCGTGAGACATAGCTCGGTTAAATCTTTAGGTCCGACTCCGCGCAACGTATCGATCGCTTCCCGAACTTCAAGCGCGTTGCCGATCGCGTTGCCGAGCGGCTGGCTCATGTCAGACAGAACCGCGATCGTACGCCGTCCGACGCGATTGCCGATATCGACCATGCATGCCGCGAGTTCCTTGGCTTCGTCCATCTCTTTCATGAACGCACCGTCGCCGGTCTTGACATCGAGTACGATCGCATCGGCTCCCGAAGCAATCTTCTTGCTCATGATCGAGCTTGCGATGAGCGGTATTGAATTGACTGTACCCGTTACGTCCCTAAGCCCGTACAGCTTCTTGTCCGCGGGCGTAAGCTTGTCGCTTTGGCCGATAATGGCTAGCCCGTTGCGATTGACGAGGGAGATGAATTGCTCGTTATCGATCTCGACGTGGAAACCCGGTACCGATTCGAGCTTATCGATCGTTCCGCCCGTATGGCCTAAGCCGCGGCCGGACATTTTGGCAACCGGCACGCCGACGGCTGCTACAAGCGGCGCGAGTACGAGCGTCGTCGTATCCCCCACCCCGCCCGTGCTGTGCTTATCGACTTTGACGCCCGAAATGCCGGACAAGTCGATAACTTCGCCGGAATGCACCATCGCCATCGTCAAATTCGCCCGTTCGTCAGGCGTCATTCCCCGGAAGAAAATCGCCATGGCCATAGCCGACATCTGATAATCGGGAATGGAGCCTTGCGTATATCCTTGGACGAGTGCATCGATCTCGGACTTCGAGAGCTCTCCGCCATCTCGTTTTTTCGTTATTAAATCAACCGTTCTCATAGGCGGCATCCTCCCGCTTTAATAACCTTGGTTCGTTCCGCCCGTCACGATCGCGATAGACGAGCTCGCGCCGAGTCTGGTCGCGCCTGCTTGAATCAGCTTGCGGGCAACCTCGAGATCTCTTACTCCGCCTGAAGCTTTAATGCCCATCTCCGGTCCGACAACGTGCCGAATGAGCGCGATGTCTTCGATCGTCGCTCCTCCGGTGCCGAAACCGGTCGACGTTTTGACGAAATCCGCGCCAGCCGCCTTGCATAGCAACGACGCCATGCTTTTCTCTTCGTCGTTCAAATAACACGTTTCGATAATGACTTTCACTGCGGCTTTGCCTTTGCAAGCTTTGACTACGGCTTCGATATCTCGCGATACGGCGTCCTTAAGTCCCGATTTCAATGCGCCGACGTTCAACACCATGTCGATCTCGGTCGCTCCCGCTTCGATCGCGTCGGTCGCTTCCGCCGCCTTGATCTCGGTACGGCTTGCGCCTAACGGAAATCCGATTACCGTCGTCACCCCGACGTCGCTGCCTTTCAAGAGCTTTGCCGCAACCGGTACCCAGAACGGATTGACGCACACGGTCGCGAAACCGTATTGTTTAGCTTCTTCGCAAATGCGAGTAACGTCTTGTTCCGTACTTACAGCGCTTAACAACGTATGGTCTATCATCCCTGCGATTTGTTCCGCTTTCATCCGCACCTATCCATCCTCTATCTCTTTGATTTATCGAGCAACGCTTTGGCCGTAATTTGATCGGTGACAAGCGTGTTGCCGTATCTTCCTTTCAATGCTCCGTAGATCGCGTTCACTTTCGATGCTCCGCCCGCGACCAGTATCGCGTGCTCCTTATGCCGAAGTTCCGCCAATTCGATCCCGACGGTCCTTTCGTTGAGGCCCGGCAAACAAATTTCGCCGTCTTGATCGTAATAACGGGAGCAAATATCGCCGACCGCCCGCGTCATAACGATCTCAAGCTCATCCGGACGCAGATAGTTCGAATTGATTAGCACCGAATCCGGAGTAGGCGCTCCCGCCGTAAATACCGCGATGTTCGCGTTCTTCCCCATGTCCATGACGCGGCGGATGTGCCGATCCGTCATCATGGCTTGTTTCACGAGGGTCTGATCCACGATCGCAGGCAAATACATGAAATAAGGAACAACCCCGAACGCTTTGCCGAATAAATGGACGATCTCGGAAGGGGAAATCGAGATATCCGCATCGCTAACGCCTCCGTTAAGCTGCACGACGAGCGAATTTTTAAGCGACTTCGACTGCAGATGGAGGGCCACTTGATACATCGTCGAGCCCCAGGAAGCTCCGATCGTGTCGCCGTCCTTCGCCAGGTTCATGATGTAATCGGCGGCGGCTTGGCCGATATATTTCTTCACGATGACTTCGTCATAAGTAGGAGTAAATGCGATGATGACCTGTTCGAGCTGAAACTTCTCCTTCAGCTTCTTGCGCAGCTGCTCGATGTCTTTGGTCGGGTCGTGGATCTCGATGTTCACGATGCCTTCCGACTTCGCCTGCTGCAACAGCCGGGAGACGGTCGGCCTCGATACGCCGAGCATTTCCGCGATCTCGCTCTGACTGTAGTCAAGCTGATAATACAGCTTGGCGGCCTCGATTACTTTTTTGATTTTGTCGGATTCCAACAATTGTCACACGCTTTCATAGGGCAGAATTTTGAAATTATGTTCACCCTGGATGAAATTATGTTCTACTGCGCCTATTATAGCCCATTTAATGCCTTTCCGCTAGGTAAAATTACGCATAAAAAGCCGACGCTCGCTAAGGAGTGTCAGCTTTCCTCGCACGGATTTTAGCGCATTTCCAATATACCCTTACGCCTTCCATTCTATTCCACGAGAAACCCCGTTTCGCTCCTACGACGCAGAGAACCGCCGGGTGATTACCCGACGGTTCTGTTATTATCCAATGCTTATTGCGCAAGGCGCATAGCCAAGTTGTAAAGATCGATATTGAATGATTTCTTCGTGGAGACGACTTTATCGATATCCGTGGCGACGAATTCGCCTTTAATGATGCCGATCGCTTTGCCGGAATCGCCTTCTTGCAGCTTTTGCACCGCGTAATCGGCGAGCTGGCTAGCTAGGATGCGGTCGTTATGCGTAGGCGAGCCGCCGCGCTGAATATGGCCGAGCACCGTAACGCGAGGCTCGATGCCGCTGAATTCCGTAATGCCGCGGGCGATGTCTTCTCCGGAACCGACGCCTTCGGCGACGACGACGATGCCGTGGCGTTTGCCTTTGAGGAAGTTATCCTTCATGCGCAGCGAAATTTCCTTCACGTCGAACGGAACTTCCGGCACGAGAATCGCTTCCGCGCCGCTCGCAAGACCGGCGTAAAGCGCGATATCGCCGCAATGGCGCCCCATTACTTCTACGACGGATGAACGCTCGTGCGACGTCATCGTGTCGCGAAGCTTATTGATCGCATCCACTACGATGCTGACCGCCGTATCGAAGCCAATCGTGAAATCGGTGAACGGAATATCGTTATCGATCGTGCCCGGCAAGCCCATCGTTTTGATGCCGAGCTTGCTCAGCTTGTTCGCGCCTTGGTAGGAGCCGTCGCCGCCGATGACGACCAGTCCGTCTATGTCGTGCTCGCGCAGCACGTCCGCTCCGCGTTGCTGGCCTTCCGGCGTCATGAACTCTTTGCAGCGTGCCGTCTGCAGAATCGTGCCTCCGCGCTGAATAATGTCGCCTACGCTGCGCAAATCCATCGGACGCAAATCTTGATTCAACAGTCCTTGATAACCCCGTTGAATACCGAATACTTCCAATCCGCGGTATAATCCGCTACGCACGACGGCGCGAACGGCCGCATTCATCCCTTGAGAATCTCCGCCGCTCGTCAAAACGGCAATTTTTTTCACTGCACTCATTTCCGATTCCTCCTAAATAGTGTCCAAGCCCTCAAAGGGCCTTTCTTATCCAATGGCTGTTCAGCCAGAAAAACACGCGCGTCCAAGGACTTCCTTTCATGAGGCGCCTTGCGGTCACCTTGACGTGATGCTGCCCCTTCACCTTCGGATCCGACAAATACACCGCGACGAGACCTTCGACGATCATGCGATGGAATTTGCTGAATGGCAAGTCGTCGGCAGACCTTCTCGCCGATTGCACCATATTAGCCAACCTGTCGCCCATCACGCCCTTATCGGCGTAATAGCTGCAGAAATTCAGATCGCCGCCAAGCTCGTCTTCCGCCTGATCGATCAAGTAATCGAGCAGGATATGTAAGCCGCATATCGACGGAAAATAATTATCGCGGATCCGCTTCGCTTGACGAGCGTCCAGCGACGCGTCGCTAGCGGACAAGAAGAGCATGAACACGCCTAGCGTAGATCCCGTGGCCGCCGCGAACTCGTTCCACATGAGCTCGGGATAGCGATCGGCATAAGCCGCCCACCACGATTGAAGCGCGGGTTCGCGCTTATCGCAGGCGATATGCTTGTATACCTGCAGATCTCCATATAGCTGCACAAGCTCGCGCACATGATGTTCGACATGCGAATAAGCCGGCAATTGCGCGATCGACGCTTGGCACTGCGCGACTAGCGCGGACAAGTACCCTCCGTCGTCTTGCTCCGTTCGAAGCGCATAGTAGTTACGTTGCGCCGCTCCCTGAGTAACCGCATCGAGCATGCTCTGATGCAACAACCTAAAATCTTCCGCATCGAGCGACGTGCTTCTGTCGCACAAATTGTCCAAATAATCGCTGATCGTCTGTAAAGCGACGATTAGCGGAATAAGCACATGACGCTGCTCCAAGTTAGCCGCGGCATATACGCCGCCGCCCTCGCAATGGAATTGCTTCGTCGTCATACTATCGATAGCTTGCTTGCGAAGCTCGGGATCGGGAATCGCTTCCGCCACTCGTCGCCAACGCGCAAGCTCCGCTCTTACTTCCGGCAACACGTACTTATACACTCTCGTCATCAGCGTGAACGGTCCCTTGGGCGTTCGGCCCGACAATAGCTCTTTACCGTCCATTCCGGTCGATACCCTCCGCTTGCTCGATCAGCCATGCCGTTTGCTTTCGCGATCTAGATCTTGCTGCGTTCGGAACCAAATATGCAAATCGTTAATTCGACTTGCCAGTTCCGCGATGTCGCTGTTCAGCACACACGACGCGGCAAAATCTTCTTCCTCGTATAACATCGACTGCTTGATCTTAATTTGTTCTTCGAAACGCTTCACATGATCGGGAATGTTGCCGCGAATGTGTTCCCATTGCGCGAGTATGGCCATCTGGCGCCCTAGCTCCAGAGAGTCCCAATCCTCCATAAGACGGGGCACGCGAATCCCAAGCCGTTCGTTAAACGCGAATTGGCTATCCAGCCAAGTTCTCTCTTCCGCCTGCATGCGCATCATTCACCTATCTGGAACCTTTGAAAACATATCATTTTCTAATTTATCATTTCGCGACAACGAAATCCAGCACAAACCTTCCGTTATTCAACCGCGTTATAAGTGGAAATCTGATATAATACAAGCAATATTGTCGTCTTTGTCAGTCATTTCATGTCCGCGGAGCGTGTATTGATGAATCCTTCCAAAACGATGAATCCCGCTAACGAGCCGGTCTCGCTGAGGCGGCTTTTCCTGTTTTTCATCCCGATGGGCGTTTCCGTATTGTTAATCAACCTGTCCCACGTCATCATTAACGGCACGCTCGCCCGCTCCCACTCCAGCGCCCAAGAGACGATCATCGCCGGGTATGCGCTCGGGATGAGCTTGCTGACGGTATCCGAACGCCCGGCGGTTCTGCTTCGACAGACGTGTTCCGCGCTCGTTCGAGACCGTCTTTCGTTCCGGGCGGTCGCGCGCGTCGCCGCGTACGTATTCGGCGTCGGACTATTGTTCGGCGCGGCCGTCGCCTACACTCCGTTGGGCCATTGGATATTCGGAGGCGCTTTCGGCGCCGATCCGGTCGTTGAACGCGAAGCGATCGACACGTACCATGCGCTCATGTTTTTGTCCGTGTTCTCCGGATTGCGTTGCTTGTATCAAGGCATCATTATTTATAAAATGCGGACGCGCTGGCTCACGATCGGCATGGTGTTCCGGTTATCCGGCATGTTCGCGCTATCGCAATACTTTCTTCACGTCGGCGTACATAGCGCTTTGCAAGGCGCAACCATCTTCTTGTTCGGGATGATCATCGAAGCGACGATCAGCTGGATGGAAGCGCGCCGATTGCTTAAGGAGATGCCCGAAAAGGACGAGCAATGCGAAGTAACGCAGCCTAAACAAGTATTGACCTTCTATAATCCGTTGCTCTACTCCGCGCTCATCGTTGTCTGGGTAAGCCCGATCTTGAACGCTTTGCTGGGCACGACCGAGAAAAGCTCGCTTACGATCGCTTCGTTCGCGGTCGCGGGAAGCTTGATGAACCTCATGCTTGGCTTCTTCACTTATTTTCATCAGATTGCCCTGCTCTTCGTCAAGACTCATCCGCTTCTCGTACGCAAGTTCACGCTTATGCTCGGCTTTATCCCAACAATAACGATGTCGATCATGTGCTTTACGCCCATTGGCTCTTGGATGTTCTCGCATGTTCTCGGAGTCAAAGACGAATTGCTTCGGGCCAGCATTCACGCGCTTCGCGGCTTCCTGCCGCTCGTGTTCGTCTTCCCATGGCTCGATACGCTTAACGGTATCGTCATGGCGCACGGGGAAACTAAGCTCATGTTCGGCTCACAGCTCGCCAACGCGATTACGACGGTCGCTACTATCGTTGCGTTAGCGTTCGCGTTGCCCGATTGGAACGGCGCGCTCGGCTCGATGGCACAGTCCGGCGGCGTTGCCGTAGAATTGGTATTTCTTGCTTGGTTGTTCCGGCGCAATCACCGGGCGGCCAAGTAAATCGAAGTTCATCGTATAGGGGATTATTAAGCAATGGAAAATCAACCGTTTAATGAAAAAAGCCAGCTGTTCATTCTTCGCGGGATGCAATTCACGAACTACGCGTTCATGGTACTCTTGATTTCTTATTTCCCGCTCTACTTCGATAGTCTGGGCTTCTCGAAATTCGAAATCGGCGCCATCTACTCGATCGGTCCAATGCTGTCGATCGTCTCCAACATCGTCGTCGGCATCGTAAGCGATCGAACGCAAAACCTGCGAAGAATTTTGAGCATCCTGTTTATGGGTCAAATATTAGGACTCGCATTGCTGCTCCCGCAAAAAGAATTCGGCATCATGGCGGGCATCATGGCGTTCTTCTACTTTTGCCAGACGCCGATGAACGCGATGATGGACAGCATCAGCCTACTTGCCGCGCAACGAATGAACCGGAGCTTCCCTTCCATCCGGATGTTCGGCTCGCTCGGTTACGCCGTATGCGCTGTACTATTCGGATATATTTTGAAGCATTACGGCTCGGATCAGACGATCGTCATCGGAATTGCCGTCGTTGTCGTGTCGCTCGTCTTTTCCTTGCTCGTCGGGAATTACCAAGCTTCGCTGCGCAAATTCGAATTCGGCGGCCTCGTCAATATTTTCAAACAGCGGGAGACGATCGCGTTCTTCGTCATGATCATGTTGGTTTCAATCGCGCATCGGATCAATGAAGGCTTCTTGGCGTTGGACATGCGGGAGCACGGCGCCGACGACTCCGTCATCGGCCTCGCGTCGCTTGCTTCGTCCGTTAGCGAAATCCCGATGTTCTTCTTGCTGGCGAAATTCGGTCATCGGTTCCGCGAGCTGCCGCTGCTCGCCATTGCAAGCGCCATGTACGTCGTTCGATTAAGCCTGCTCAGTCTTGCTAACGAACCGTGGATGATGGTTGCGCTACAGACGATGCATAGCGTCACCTTCGCCATCTTCTACATTACCTCGTTGCGGTATTTGCAGATCATTATTCCGGACGAATTCCGTTCCTCCGGGCAAGCCATCTTCGCGGTCGTCTGGAGCGGCTTGGCGGGGGTAGCCGCCGGCACGCTCGGCGGTTGGTTGATCGATGCGATCGGCTTCTCGTCGGCGTTCAAGTTGGGCGCGTTGTTTGCTTTCTTAGGTGCGGCTGGGTTTTTGCTGATGCATTATCGGAAGTCATCCGTTTCGTAATCGTCGATTTAAACTTTGTGCCGGGTATATATCTTCTTCCGCTGCGGCTTCACCCCACAAAGTGAAGTTAATCTCCGAAGAATATTCCGATATACCCTTTTTAACTGTCCGACTACAATAACGCACAATATACCACCACGCAAAAACGGGTTGGAGCGGAAACACCGCGCCAACCCGTTTTTATTGTTAGTTATGAGGCCCTACTAATCCCTTCAGCCGGTTTCGGCTGTTTGAAGCTCCCATACCGCTTCGTCCATTCTAGTTACGCTGACGCGGGAAATGCGCAGATGATCTGTCTCTTCGATCGTGAACCGGAGACCTTCTTCCGATTCGACGTATTGGTTTTTCTTCGGAGGGCTCTCGATCTGGGAATAGATCCAGCCGCCGATCGTATCGTAATCGTCCGTCGGTATATCGAGGCCGAAAAAGCTGTTCACTTCTTCGATCAGCATCATGCCGTTAATGGAATAAGTGCTTTCGTCGCGCTTCTCGACATCGGGACGTTCTTCATCGAATTCGTCTTGGATTTCGCCTACGATTTCTTCCATGATGTCTTCCAGCGTTACGAGCCCGGCGGTGCCGCCGTATTCGTCGATCAAAATGGCGATTTGCGACTTCCGTTTCTGCATTAGCTTCAGCAGCGCGCTGATCGGCATGCTTTCGGGAACGGTCGTCATCGGACGCATGATCTCGCGAATATCGTGAATGGCGTCGGTCGCTTTCAGAAGGTCTTTAATATGAACGAAACCGATGATATTATCTTTGTCTTTATCGCACACCGGGTACCGGGTATGCATTTCGCGCAAGGCGATTTTTTTGTTTTCCTCGAAAGGAAGATTGACATACAAGCACATCATCTCGAGACGCGGAATCATAATCTCCCGGGCGTTCGTCTCCGCGAAATCGAAGATGTTGCCCACGAGCGTAAGCTCCGTATTGTCGATCAAACCGCTCTTGTGGCTTTCTTTGACGAGGATGCGGATCTCTTCCTCCGTATGCGCGGAGTTGGACTCTTCGGCCGTATTAATGCCGAACGGTCGCAACAAGATGCCGGCTGTACCGTTCAATAACCAAATAAATGGTGTCATCAGCTTACGGAAAAACATTAGCGGAGCCGCCACCCACAACGTAACCATCTCGGCTTTGCGGATCGCTACCGTCTTCGGCATCAATTCGCCGAGCACGATATGCAGCAACGTAATGAACGAGAATCCGATTAAGAACGCTAACGGGTGAATAAACTTTTCGCTCACATTAAGCGATACGAAAAGCGGTTCGAGCATTCTCGCAATGGCGGGCTCGCCGATCCAACCGAGTGCCAAGGAAGCTAACGTAATTCCCAATTGGCATGCCGATAAATAGGCGTCCAGATGGTCCATGAGCTGCGACGCGCGTTTGGCGCGCGAATGGCCTTCTTGAACCAACGATTCGATTCTAGTGCCGCGTACTTTTACCATCGCGAATTCCGCGGCCACGAAGAAGCCGTTCAAAAATACGAGAAAAGCAATCAAGACCAAGTTCACGCTTAGCGGAAAGGGGTCACCGTCCAAATAATCCCTATCCCCGCATTCGAGAGAGGATAGGTACACCTCCTTTAATGTACATTAATGCTTTACTATAGCTTAGACGGTTTACAGCGGACCGTCAAACGCCGGATGCCACAGCAATTTGCCGTAGTACCCATCTCTATTCGCTCCTGCCTGCCTCCTATGCCGATTTTTCGGACCTTAAGGCGGGAAATCCTCGATTCCAACGATTTTACTCGTATAACCTGCGAACGATTCTAGTACAAGGGTGCTTCTATAGTCGAATTGCGACCTTGCTTCTTCGCTAGATAGAGCGCTTGGTCGGTCGCTTGCACCCATTGCTCCAAGCTGGCATCGGAACTTTGTTGCCTCGTCCCCACGCCGACGCTTATTGTTACGATCGCGCCTTCCGCGGCGCCTTCATGCGGGATTCCGCATTCCTCGACCGCCTTACGGATCCGGTCCGCGACGGATTTGCCGGCGTTGCGATCGTATCCGGGAAGCAAGACGGCGAACTCTTCTCCTCCGTATCGGTAGGCGGTTCCGCCCGCTTCGTTCGCTACGCCTTCCACGAGCTTCGCGATCGTCTGAAGACATGCATCTCCGGCTTGATGGCCATAGTGATCGTTATAGTCTTTAAAGCTGTCGACGTCCAGCAGCACTAACGATAAATGTCCGTTATCTACGCTCGCCGCATTCCAACTTATGAGTATTTGCTCGTCGAAAGCGCGTCGATTCGAAATGCTGGTCAATCCGTCGAGCCTCGATAGCTTCTCAAGCAGCGCGTTCGCTTCCGTCATCTTCCTCTCGGCTTCCTTGCGCAAGCCGATGTCCCGGCAAATGATAAGCACGGCCGGTCGGCCATTATAAGGAATGCCGATCGCCGTTACCTCCACGTCTATGACAGAACCGTCGGGCCGCACGAACTGCTCGTCCATCGTGCCGACTTCGGTTTCCTTAATCGCGCTCTTCGCCCGCTTGGCAACGACTTCGGCAAGATGCGGCGGAACGAACTTCATGACGGGTTGACCAATCAACTGCGAGGTATGCTCGATCCCCATAAGACCTAAGCAAGCCGGATTCGCGAACACGATTATGCCGCCCTGGTGGACCGCTATCGCATCCGGGGAACTATCGATCAGTCTTCTATACCGGCGTTCGCTCTCGATCGTTGAACGCAATGCCCTGCGCGTCGTGCGGAACAGGAATCCGTTCGCCAAGATGGCCAGCAACGAGATGAAGATCGTTAAATAAGAGTTAGAGACGCAAATAATAACGATCAATCCGATAGAGCAAATATAGATCATCGACAATCGCCGATCGGTGCCTCGAAGCATGGTCATGCCTCCATCGCTACGCTTTGTCGGAATGGATCGACTACTGTCATTTTACACGAAGATCGTACGAAAATGCTAGGTTTTTCCTATTGTTAGGTGCGTTTGCGCTTCATTTGGTTCAAGCGGATTTTGTCCTCCGTGCCTTGCTCGGTCGCTTCGTAGAACGTGCGTCCAGCCAGCTTGTCCGGCAAGTAATTCTGGGCGACGTAGTGACCCGGATAATCGTGAGGGTACAAATAGCCGACATGTCCGAGCTTTTTGGCTCCGCTGTAGTGACCGTCCCGCAGATGGAGCGGCACTTCGGCCGTTTTCACCTCGTCGAACGTCGACATAATGTTGCCGATCGCAACCGCGACCGCGTTGGATTTCGGGCTCTCCACCGCGAATAATATCGCTTGCGAGACGATGTACTTGGCTTCCGGCCAGCCGATGCGATGGTACGCCTCCATCGCGCTGACCGCCTGCACCATGGCTTGCGGATTGGCCAGACCGATATCTTCGCTGCACGCCACCGTCAACCGGCGCAGGAACACCATAGGATCCATGCCGAGCTTCTCGACCGCGTACAAAAACCAGAACAACGCCGCGTCGCTGGAGCCTCGGACGCTCTTATGAAACGCCGACAGCACGTCGTACTGCGTCGATTCGTCCGCCTGCACGCTCGGCTGGCGAATGGACTCTTCCGCGACGTCGAGCGTAACGCGAACCGTGCCGTCGAGCTGCGACGGCGTCGTGACCGCCGCAAGCTCGAGCGCGGTCAGCGCGCGGCGAATGTCGCCGCTGGCCATCGCGGCGATATGCTCCAGCGCTTCCTCGTCGATGGTCAGCTTCATGAAGCCGAGCCCTTTAACCTCGTCCGCGATCGCGCGACGCATCGCGGCCATCGCGTGGACTTTCGTCAACGGCTCTAACCGGAACAACGTCGATCGGGACAGCAGGGCTCCGTTCACCGAATGGAACGGATTTTCGGTCGTCGCGCCGATGAAAATAATGGTGCCCCTTTCGACCGCCGGCAATAACGCGTCTTGGCGCGCGCTGTTAAAGCGGTGCACCTCGTCCAGGAACAGTATCGTTTTGCGCCCGTACAAGCTTTTGTTCTGCTCCGCCTGTTCGATCACTTCGCGAACGTCCTTGACCGAAGCGTCTACCGCGTTAAGCCTCACGAAGTCGCCCTTCGTCTGCTTCGATATGATGTGCGCTAGCGTAGTCTTGCCGCAACCCGGAGGGCCGAAGAGCAAAATCGAGGAAACGACATCCCCTTCGATCGCCCTGCGAAGCAGCTTCCCTGGACCGATCAAATGCTCCTGGCCTATATATTCCTCAAGCGACTCCGGACGCATTCTGTCCGCGAGCAACCTCGCCCGCGGCTCCGAGTCCGCCCGGTAGCTGAATAAATCCATCGTATTCCCGCCTTTCTGCTGTTCTTATCATAGCAGATCGGGGCGGTTACAGAAAGACAAACAGGAACGGGCGTTCCCTCACAATCGGGCTAGAGCCGCGACTACCGCCGATCTGCGCTCGCGGATGTAGGTTCGAATGCGACTACTAAGTCGAGTCGGGCCGTCAAGCGCGCGATCGCCCTCTTGGCCTTCGGCTCATGTATGGCGCGGATGAAAGCCGTCAGTCTTGCTTTTTCCGAGGCTCCGCCGAACCGATGCTCATAACCGGATAGCAGCGACTGCTTGCGCTCGCCGGTTCCCGGCACGTACAAGCCGAAATCCGAGTTGTTGCTCACCGCATAGAACAAAGAGGCCGCGCCAAGGCCGCGTCTACGGAAGAAAGGCTGCCCGACGCCTTCGATTGCCAAATACAACCCTGCCGGAAGGCCGTTAACGACGAGCCTCACGTGCCTCGTCGTGGGAGAAGGTACGCCGATCTTATTGAAAAAAGCGAAAGAAAGCGCGTTCCTGATCATTGAAGGATCGTCGTATTCCGCATTGAAGTGGGTATGTCTGCCGTTCTCGGAGATTTCGTACGATCGCTTAGGGTAATTCCTTGTATGTCCACCACGGTATCGCACTTTAACCTGTACGGAGCGCTCGCCTTCGCGTAGGCTCGCGTCGACATAGCGCTCGCTCCATAAGTTTCTCTCCAACGCCGCGATCGCGGACTCGCTCATTCGCAGCTCCATGACCGGTACAGTCAAGCCGACTCCGCCTTTCCGCCGCAGCCCTTACTGTTTCGTCGGAATCAACGTATGTCGCCCCGACGTTCGCGGAAACGGCGTATAACCAGTGGCACGCCCGGTCAAACAAAATAGCAAGCCCCGGTCGCCCGGAGCTTGCTATCAACCTTTGCTATGCAAGTTAAAGCCAACCGCCGATCCCTTCGGAACGACCGACCTTCGGGAAATCGTCTCCCCAGAGCGGACCCCAGAAACCCGAAGGCGCCACAGCGTTCGGAGTGCTGACATTTTCCTCATGCTGAGTTCCCGTGCCGTCGGATGTGTTAGCAGGACTCGTTCTTTTGCGCTTATGGTGATGTTTTTTCTTATGGCAGTCGCACTGATGTTTATGCCTGTACGTTCCCACTTAGCAACGCCTCCTCATAGATGATGCTACAGTCTATGAAGCCAAAGCGTTTGCCGATAGGGACACCAGCATAGGCCAAATCGCGAATTTACCTATCCGAACGAACTCCCCACCAAAGCAGCAACTATTCTCCGAATCCGACTAGATCCTTGACGACTACGCTTACCATAATCAATCCTGCCACGGGCGGCACGAACGCGTTGCTCGACGGCGGTTGCTGCGCTTTGCGGATTTCCGGCGCGTTCTCCGGCACGATCCGCTGCGTGACGTCTTCGCGCGGCTTCATAGGGATCTCGGTCGAGAATACGACCTTTACGCCGCGCTTGATGCCTTCTTGCCGCAGCTTTTTGCGGATGACCTTCGCGATCGGGTCCATCGATGTCTTGGAAATGTCGGCGACTTGAAACCGCGTCGGATCCATCTTGTTCGCGGCGCCCATGCTCGAAATGATCGGAATGCCGCGTTCTAGACATTGCTTGATGAGATGGATCTTGTAGGAAATCGTATCGGACGCGTCCACCACGTAGTCGAGAGGATACTTAAACAGCTCCTCGTACGTCTCTTCGGTGTAAAACATCCGAAGCGCGATCGCGTCGCACTCCGGATTGATCAGCTTGATCCGGTCTCTCATCAGATCCGCTTTCGGCTGTCCGACGGTCGTCGTCAGCGCGTGAATCTGTCTATTGATGTTTGTGATATCCACGACGTCCTTGTCGATCAAGATGATCCGGCCGACGCCGGAGCGCGCGAGCGCTTCCGCCGCGATACCCCCTACGCCGCCGATGCCTAGTACGGCGACGGTGCTGCCTTTCAGCTTCGCCAGACCTTCGGGTCCGATCGCAAGCTCCGTCCGTGAAAATTGATGCAGCATCGGAATCGCTCCTTCGATTAGCCTTGGCTTGGAACTGCCGAAGCTTCCGCTTCCGCAGCTTCGCCAGGCGCGGCGGCTTTCGTCTGCGCCGCGATTGCCTTAGCCGACAAACGCACGTGCAGATCGTCCAGCTGGCGATCCGTTACCGGCGACGGAGCGTCGCACAGCAGGTCGGTCGCGCTCGCGGTCTTAGGGAACGCGATCGTCTCGCGCAGGTTCGTGCGGCCGGCCAACAGCATGACCAGACGGTCAAGACCGAACGCGATGCCGCCGTGCGGAGGCGTGCCGTAGTCGAACGCGTCGAGGAAGAAGCCGAATTTTTCTTTTGCTTCTTCCATCGAGAAGCCAAGCGCCGTGAACATCTTCTCTTGCACGTCGCGACGGTAAATCCGCATCGAACCGCCGCCGACTTCGTAGCCGTTAAGCACGATGTCGTAAGCTTGCGCGCGGATCGCGCCCGGATCGGTGTCGAACAGAGCCAGGTCCTCGTCGTGCGGACGGGTGAACGGATGGTGTTCCGCGACCCAACGCTTGCCTTCCTCGTCCCAGCCGAGCAACGGGAAGTCGACGACCCACAGGAAGCGGTACGCTTTGTTGTCGATCAAGCCGAGTTCGCGGCCGACTTTCAGGCGCAAGTTGCCCATGACGTCCGCGGCCGTCTTCAGCTTGTCTGCGGAGAACGTGAGCAAGTCGCCTTCTTCGACGTTCAGGCGCTCGGTAAGCGCGGCTTTCTCTTCCTCGGTGAAAAATTTAACGATCGGACCGCGCCATTCGCCGTCTTTGACCGTGATCCACGCGATGCCTTTGCCGCCGTAACGAGCGGCGAACGGTTGCAGGTCGTCGAGCTCTTTGCGGCTCCAGCTCGCGCAGCCTTTGGCGTTGAGCGCTTTGACGACGCCGCCGGATGCCGCTACGGAAGCGAACACCTTCACTTCGCTGCCCTTAACGATATCGGTAACGTCTTCGATCTCGAGGCCGAAGCGGAGATCCGGCTTGTCGGAGCCGTATTTATGAATCGCGTCATGGTAAGTCAGACGTTGGAAAGGCGTAGGAATTTCGACGTCCAGCGTCTCGCGGAATAGCTTGGCCATGAGGGTCTCCATCATGCCGAGCAATTGATCCTGCGACAAGAACGAAGTCTCGATGTCCACTTGGGTGAATTCCGGTTGACGGTCCGCGCGAAGGTCTTCGTCGCGGAAGCAGCGGGCGACTTGATAGTAACGCTCGAGACCACCGACCATAAGCAACTGCTTGAACAGCTGCGGCGATTGCGGAAGCGCGAAAAACTCTCCCGGATGTACGCGGCTCGGAACCAGGTAATCGCGCGCGCCTTCCGGCGTGCTCTTCGTCAGGATCGGCGTTTCCACGTCGATGAAGTCGTTCTCGTCGAGATAATCGCGGAACACCTTTGTCGCTTTCGAGCGCAGCTTCAACGTCTTCTGCATTTCCGGGCGCCGCAGGTCTAGATAACGATATTTCAGACGAAGCGATTCGTCGACTTCGACGCCGTCCTCGATCGGGAACGGAGGCGTCTTGGCGGCGTTGATGATTTCGACTTCGTGAACTTGCACTTCGATTTCGCCCGTCGCGAGGTTCGCGTTGAACGTCTCGGGATCGCGATCCACGACTACGCCTTTGACGGCGAGCACGTATTCGTTGCGGGCGCGGCTTCCGATTTCAAGCGCCTGGCCGGAAAACGCAGGGTTGAATACGACTTGCACGATTCCGGTACGGTCGCGAAGATCGATGAATAGAATGCCCCCGAAATCGCGCCATCCTTGCACCCAACCGTTTAGTACGACGGGTTGGCCCACGTTGGCCTTAGTCAATTTTCCGCAGTCGATATTTTTAAGCATCATTGTTGATCGTCCCCTTTTCCTCTGTAGGAAGGTATGTTTGTATCGCTTCGGCCAGCCCGCTGAGCGGGACCGCCCGTTGTTCGCCCGATGCCATATGCTTCAAAGCGATTTCTCCGCGTTCGAGCTCGTCGTCGCCGAGCACGGCTGAGAACTTCGCGCGTTGGCGGTCTGCCGCCTTGAACTGCGCCTTCGTCTTGCGCCCCATATAATCGCGTTCCGCGATAATGCCCGCGCTGCGCAACCGGTGCAGAATACCCGGCGTCGCTTGCTCCGCGCGCTCGCCGAGCGCGACGAGATAGACGTCGAGATCGCCGCCGAGCTCCGGATTTACTCCTTGGCTCTCGAGCAGCAAAATCGTGCGTTCCAAACCAAGACCCAAGCCTACGCCCGGTTGGTCTTCGCCGCCGATTTGCGACACGAGTCCGTTATACCGTCCTCCGCCGCCGATCGTATCTATCGCTCCGATGCCTTGCGCTTTATATTCGAAGGCGGTGTGCGTGTAGTAGTCGAGTCCGCGAACGAGGCGAGGATTAATCTGGTAGGGTACTTCCATCTCGTCCAGGATCGCCTTTACCCGCGAAAAATGATTTTCGCATTCTTCATCCAAGCTGTCCAAAATAGACGGCGCGCCTTCGAATTTCGCCTGGTCGACTTTGCAATCGAGCACGCGAAGCGGATTGCGCTCCATGCGCGACTGACAGTCTTTGCACAGGCTGTCCTTCATCGGCAACAGGAAAGCTAGCAGCTTCTCGCGGAACGCATCGCGAACGGCCGGCGTGCCTACCGAGTTCAGATCGACCGTGACGCCGGTCAGGCCCAGCTCGGAGTAAAAGGCATAGCCGAGCGCGATAACTTCCGCGTCAAGCGCCGGATCCGTCGATCCGATCGCCTCGATGCCGAATTGGTGGAACTGACGGTATCTGCCCGCTTGCGCCCGCTCATAGCGGAACATCGGACCGATGTAGTATAGCTTGGAAATATCCGGCTCTCCGTACAGCTTGTTCTCCACGTAGGCGCGAACGGTGCCCGCCGTGCCTTCCGGCCGCAGCGTCATGCTGCGATCTCCGCGGTCCATGAACGTGTACATTTCCTTCTCGACGATGTCGGTCGTCTCGCCGACGCCGCGATTGAACAGATCCGTCGCTTCGAAAATCGGCGTGCGAATTTCCTGGTAACGATAGCGCCGTCCTAGATCGCGGGCTTTATTTTCTACGTGCTGCCATAAGGCGCTCTTACCCGGCAATATATCCTGCGTGCCTGGCGGCTTCTGATACCCCATGTCTAATCCACTCCTTCTCTAGACAATCAAAAAAGCCCCCGCCCCACGACGATCTTCGGATCGTCGGGGACGAGAGCCTGTAGTTGCATGCTCCCGCGGTGCCACCCGCCATTCAAGCTGACTTATGACCCGTCCCCGTTCGGGTACGAGCAAAGTTCGGCTTGCGCTTCATCCGGTTAACGCCCGGGTACGCCGTAACGCTAGTGGGCTCATCGCTCTTTCGAGCGGAAAAGCCGTTCGCATCGGGTTCTCAAGGGGGTCTTTCGTCCGTTCATTGCCGGAAAGCTTGCAGCCAATCTGCAACTTCTCCTAACGGCGATCGCCGCGGTCGGTTGGCAGGAAGGGCTTTCCTCTCTGGGGACCTGGGTCCGGACTACTTTGCCCTGTCATCGAATTTGTGGCAGGTTTACAATTGTTATTTATTGTAGACGGTTGCAAGGTGACTGTCAAGGCGACGTACGTCCCGCGGAAAGAAAATAACCTACCGAAAGCTTCGGCAGGTTCAATGTTAAATATATTGAAAAAAGGGGGTCGTCTATAGAGTAATCCATTTAGGTTAAGCACACGTGAATAAAAGATTACAGTTATATTACAAAAAGCATACATTCGATGCGTATTGACCCCAAATATTCGTTTCGATAGACTATGGCTAGGTTAACGGATCGAATCATAACATACGCGATCGGCGGATAGGACGGCTCTCAATGAATATTTTCGATATTTCGCGCTTGGCGGGCGTATCGCGGAAAACCGTGCAACGGGTTCTCAATAACGCGACGAACGTCAAACCAGAGACGCAAGAGAAAATCAGACGCGTCATGGAAGAGCATCACTACGAGCCTAGCGCGGTCGCCCGCAAGCTGTCGTCGAGCAAACCGACCACAGTCGCGATCTTTATTGTCCAAGACGCCAAGCAATATAAACTGTACACGGACGATTTGTACTACGGGGCAGTTATCGGCGGCATTATTAGCTATTGCAACACAAGAGCTTATAATACGCTCGTATCGATCATGGACGTTACGGATCCGGATCAATTGCTTAGCCTCTTTAAGCAAAAAACGGTCGACGCCGGCGTAATCATCAGCTGGTGCAACGTCGAGGCGATCGTAGATAAAGCGACGAAAGCCGGATTCCCGATCGCCGTCTTCGATCAGAACAACGCGGATCCGCTCGATGGGCTGGTGCCAATTCCTCGGTTGGACGATTGGACGAGCGCCTACAAAGCCGCGACGCACTTACTCGATCTCGGCCATACGCGGCTTGGCATCGTCACGGGCGACATGAACATCCCTTGCGCGCCGGTACGTCTTGCAGGATTCGTCAAAGCCGTCGAGGATCGCGGCTTGCGCGTTTCTCCTCACCATATTCACCACGGTCATTTCGTAGAGCAAAGCGGGGCGGAAGCGATCGACCGATGGCTCGCGGACGACCGTCTACCGGAAGCCCTCTTCTGCTCTAACGACCTCATGGCTTATGGCGCTTTGAAGGCGTTAATCCGTCAAGGCATAAGCGTGCCGGAACAAATGTCCCTTATCGGCTTCGACGACCTGCTCATCTCCGAATACATGCATCCCCCGCTAACGACGATGCGCGTTCCCCGGATCGAGATGGCGATCGATATGACCGAGCGATTAATCGACCGGCTAGAAAATCCGAGTGAGCGATCGGTTTCTTTTTCCCCTGCCGTATTTCAAGCCGAACTCGTCGAAAGAGCCTCGACGTTTGCCCGTTCCGACGATCGAAGATAGTTAGTATGCGCTTGCTAAAAAAGGGTTGATTATTAAAAAATCTCGTTCTATAATCAAAAATGTCCCACGTAGGACATTATTTTTTTACACTCACGGTAAGCGCTTACATGAATCGACTAAAACCGCGGCCGGAGGAACCGCAAACGACGCAATAACAAGTCGAACAAAGAGAGGACGAATTAGCGATATGCATGGACAACGCCTTTTCAAAAAAAGCATGTTGACCTTTGGCACGTTCATCCTTAGCCTGACTCTGGTTTGTAACGGAGCGTTAGCCGCCTCCGCATCGCAAGGAGCGACCGCTATTTTCAAAGACATGACCACGACGCATTGGGCAGCGCAATCGATCGGCAAACTTAAAGATTACGGCCTTATTTCCGGTTATTCGGACGGCTCGGTCAAACCCGACAGACCGGTTACGCGAGCGGAGTTCGCAACCATCGTCAACCGTTTATTCGGTTATCCGCAACCTCAGCAGACGTCCCTCGCGATCAGCGATCTCTCGGAAAGCTCATGGGCTTATAAAGAAATCGCTAAGGCGGTCTCCGCCGGTTACTTGAAACTCGGCCCGAACAACGAGGCCAAGCCGAACGAGCCGCTTAGCCGCGCGGAAGTCGCGGTGGCACTGTCCGTTATCTATCATTTGGCGTCTGCCGCCGGAGACAGCTCCGGTTCGTACAACGACATTCAAGGGCTTGACGCCGCCTCGCAAGCCGCGATCCGTTCGCTTACGAGCGCGGGCTTTGCCAAAGGCTACGCGGACGGCTCGTTCAAACCGGGCAAGACGATTACTCGCGCGGAGCTTGCCGTATTGCTTGACCGGATGACCGCGCTGTTCGTGAACGAAGCGAAGACGGTATCCGCCGGCACGGTACACGGCAACGTCGTCGTGAACCATACCGATGCCATTCTCAAAGATACGACCGTCGAAGGCAATCTGTATTTGACTCCCGGACTTGGCGAAGGAAACGCCCGATTGGATCATGTTAAAGTATCGGGAACGACGTTCGTTCAAGGCGGCGGCGAGCATAGCGTGACGATCGACGGCTCGACGCTCGGCGTACTCCACGTGGATAAAGCGAACGGAACCGTACGCGTCGTCATTAGCGGTACCGTGGATCGGCTGATCATCGACGGATTGACGCACGTTGTCCTTGCCCCGGGCGCCGTCGTTAAGCATTTGATCGTAGCTTCGGACGGCGGATCCTCTAAGATCGAAGGCGACGGCACAATCGAGCATGTGGACAATCAAGCTGCAGGCGTCTTGTTGAACGGCGCTCCGCTCCTTTCTACGGGAACAAGCCCCGGCGGCGGTTCGTCAACCGGATCTAACGGGTCCGGCGGCACTTCCGACCCTTGGACGCTCGTCTGGAACGACGAGTTCAACGACGGGACGATCGATCCTACCAAATGGACGTACGATCTGACGAACGGACAATCCGTCGGCAATCCGGGCTGGGGCAACAACGAGCTCGAATACTATACGGATCGCCCGGAAAACGTCAAAGAAGAGAACGGCAACCTGGTTATTACGGCGCGAAAAGAAAGTTACGAAGGTTACGATTACACGTCGGCGCGTATCAAAACGAAAGGCCTGTTCAGCAAAACGTACGGCAAATACGAAATTCGCGCCAAAACGCCGGTCGGCAAAGGCTATTGGCCCGCGATCTGGATGCTGCCCGAAAATTACGCTTACGGGACATGGGCGGCTTCAGGAGAAATCGACATTATGGAAACCTGGGGCAGCCGGCCCGACACGATCGCCGGAACGCTCCACTACGGGCAACAATGGCCCGGCAATACGTATACCGGCAAGGAATATAAGATGGATAACGGTACGATCGATCAATTCCACACGTATTCGCTCGAGTGGGAGCCGAACGAAATTCGATGGTACGTCGATGGACATTTGTATGCCACGCAGAACGACTGGTACAGCAAGAGCGCCGACCAACCGGCTAACAATGCGTATCCTGCCCCGTTCGACCAGCAGTTCCATCTGCTCATGAACGTGGCCGTCGGCGGCAACTTCGACGGAAACCCGACCGAAGATACCGTGTTCCCGCAACAGATGCAAATCGATTATGTTCGCGTCTACGAGTTGACGGGTCGACCATACGCCGCGCCGATCCCTCCGACGTTGGCGAAAGAAAACTACCTTCCGGGCTCTAATTTGCCGCAAGCGCCGGACAACGACCTCGTCTATAACGCGGACTTCACGCAGAACGTCGATGGCGACGCGGGAATGGGCATCGGCGGCACGGCGCACTGGAGCCTCTTTAAAGAGCCCGGCGCGGACGCCGCAAGCGTAGCGATCGAAACGATCGGCGGCAAGAACTTTGCCAAGGTCAGTATTTCGAACGCAGGAGGCAATCCTTATTCGATACAACCGCAAGCGATCGTCTCTTTGGCCAAAGGCCGCAATTACAAGCTGACGTTCGACGCGAAGACGGATACGTCAAGGGATATGAACGTGAAGCTGACCGGCGGCGCATCCAGAGGCTTCGCCGCGTACTCGCCGGCGCTTGCGGTACCTCTGACCGGTGATCTGCAATCCTACGAAATGTCGTTCCAGATGAAGCAAGACTCGGACGTTGCCGCGCGCATCGAATTCAATATGGGCACGAACAGCCATCCCGTCTGGATCGGCAACGTAAAGCTCGTGGAGATCGATACGATCGCGTTCGATCATGACGTCAAGAAAGTCCCGTTCGGCGTCGAAGGCAATCACATTTATAACGGTACGTTCGACCAAGGCGAACCTACCCGCCTCTCCTACTGGCACATCGGCACATCCGGATCCGCGCAAGCTTCGGCGACCGTCGATCCATCCGAGCGCAAGCTGCGCTTGAACGTAACTAACGGCGGGACTTCTGCCGATCAAGTGCAAGTCGTGCAACGCGGGCTCAGCCTGATCAACGGACAGCAATACCGCTTAACTCTTGACGCTAGCGCAAGCGCGGCGCGCGATCTCGCCGTTCAACTGCGCAGCAATAACGGGGACGATATTTACTCATCCGGTACGTTACACCTTTCAACCTCGGAAAGCCCGCAAACCTTCTCCTTTACTTACGCCGGGGCGACGACCGAAGACGCACAGCTTGCCATACTGGCCGGCGGCGCGACAGGCAGCGTGAAGCTAGACAATATTAAGCTCGTTCGCACGAGCATCTATCTCGATCCAAGCGTCGCGAAATTCCCGCTTCAGAACGGACAATTCGATCGCGGCCTTGCCGTATGGGAGACGTTCGGATTAGACGGGGGCACGGTAACGGCTTCCGCTGACGACTCTGCCGCGAAGCTATCCATCGGCGCGGTCGGTCCGAATCCTTGGAGCATCATGCTGAACCAAGGTAATCTTAGTGCTTCCGCGGGCGTCCGATACGTCGTCGCGTTCGACGCCTACGCCACGACGAACCGTAAGCTTGAAGCCGTCTTGGAGAACGCGTCGTTTAACCGCTCCTTCGACCAGACCGTCGATCTGACGACGACCAAGCAACGGTATGCTTTCGAATTCACCAAAGGGGGCAGCGAGACCGTCGCCCTGAAGTTTTTGCTAGGCAAGCTTGCAGGAGATCCAACGCTAGGCGCACACGACGTCTACATCGACAACATCGTCTTCGAGCCTAAGGCATCGGTGGAGCTTAGCAACCTCGTCGCGAACGGGCAATTCGGCTCGGATATCGCGGGGTGGACCAGCTTCTATGGCGGTGGCGTTACCGGTTCTGTGTACGGCGCCGACGGACATATGGTCGCGGAGCTAAGCGGAAGCGGCGGCGATTTCTGGAACGTGCAAGCGGATTACAAGGGCATCACGATCGAGCAGAACAAAAGCTATCGCCTCACCTTCGACGCGAGCGCCAGCTTGAGCCGCAACATTCAAGTCGTCGTCGAGCATGCAGGCGAGCCTTATACGCCTTATTTAGCCACTCGTACGCTGTCGTTGACGACCACGCCTCAAACGTTCAGCTATACGTTCACTTCGACTTCGGCCACGGATGCGGGAGCCCATATTAACTTCCTGCTTGGCAAAGTAGGCGATCCGATCGGCGACGCGCATACGGTTTCCTTCGATAACGTCAGCTTGGTCGAGGTGCAGCTTCCTCCGTTAGTTCCGCCGGAAGGTCATGCGGTACTGAACGGAACTTTCGATACCGATACGCAAAGCTGGAGCACGTATACGGGCGACGGTTCTAATGCCGCGATCTCGGTTGACGGACAGAAGCTCAAGGTTCGATTCTCCGCTTACGACGGTTGGTTCCCATGGTCCACTCAGGTGTATCAAGACCATTTGAAGCTGGAATCCGGCAAGACGTACGTATTGAGCTTCGACGCCAGCTCGTCGTTCGACAAACCGGTAAGCGTCGAAGTCGGACGAAGCGGCGGAGGCACCGCTCATCTTGCGGCTCATCCGATCGCCTTGACCGGCGCTACGCAGACGTACACGGTCGAATTCACGGTGACCGGCGATACGGACCAGAACGCGAAGCTGAACTTCCTGCTCGGCAGCAACAACGTACCCGGAGAAAGCTTCACGCCGCACAGCATCTGGATTGATAACGTTTCGTTGACCGAGAAAGCCACGTAACGAACGTACAATGTCAAAAAAATCCCTATCGTTTACGCAGTCGTTCAACGTCTGCGAATCGATAGGGATTTTTTAATATTCAAGTCCGGTTAACCCCGGCCGCCCGGAGGATGCCGCCTTCCGTTCGCTGCGCCCGCCGTCGGGCCCGAAGCGCCAAGCTCGCCCGCGAATTCCTCGTTTCCGGTTCGGAATACCATCGCCTCGCGGCGCTCAGGCATCAAGCCTTCCCGCATGAACCATTCCAGCTTCGTTTCCTTACTCGATTGCCGCATGCCATCATCTCCCGTAGAGGTGTCGACATGTAGTATCGCCAGTAAGCGGCTTATTCAACCAAAACGGTTAATTGCGGCTGTCTATGATTAGTGTCACGGGTCCGTCGTTCACGAGCGCTACGTCCATCATGGCGCCGAACTTCCCGGTCTCGACCGTAAGGTCCTTCGCTCTCAAACGTGCGTTGAACTGCTCGTACAGCGCCTCCGCTTGCTCGGGACGAGCCGCGGCCATGAAGTTCGGCCGTTTGCCTTTGCGGCAATCGCCGTATAACGTGAATTGGGACACCGATAGAATCGCGCCTCGAACGTCCTCTACCGACAAGTTCATCTTTTCCTCATCGTCCTCGAAAATTCGCAAGCCCGCCAGCTTGTCCGCCATCCAGACGACGTCTTGCTCCCCGTCCTCGTGTCCGACGCCGACGAGCAGCATGAGTCCTTGACCGATTTTGCCTATCACGTTTCCTTCGACGGTAACGCTCGCCTCGGAAACTCTTTGTACGACTACTTTCAAACGAAACCCTCCAAGCTATTGCATCATCCGTTGCACCGAGAAAATATCTTTCACCCGCTTGATCTTATCCACGACGGCTTGCAGGTGGTCTTTGTTGCGGATGAGTATGGTCATGTGCATGATCGCCATCTTGTTCTTGTCGGAACGACCGGATACCGCGGCGATGTTCGTCTTGCTCTCGGACACCGCGAGCAGCACCTCGTTAAGCAGTCCGCGGCGATCGTGACCGAGAATTTCGATCTCTACGCTGTAATTGGACTCGACCGCGTCTTCCCAATCGACCTCGATGACGCGCGCCGTTTCTTCGCCCTCTTCTCCCGTAGGAATGTTCGGGCAATCCGTCCGGTGAACGGATACGCCGCGTCCGCGCGTAATATATCCGATAATGTCATCACCTGGCACCGGGTTGCAGCAGCGCGCGAACCGGACGAGTAAATTGTCTACGCCCTTCACGCTGACGCCGTTCGTCGGACGACGGCGTTCCGCCGTCTGCGCCGCTGGCGTCTTCATCTCTTGTACTTCCGTTGTCAGCTGAATTTGCTTCGCTTCTTCGGCTTCCTTGCGCAGCTTCTCGGTCAGCTTCGTGCACACTTGCGCCGCCGTAATGCCGCCGAAGCCGATCGCGGACATCATATCCTCGGTATCGTTGAACGTGAATTTTTTGGCCGCTTCCTGGAGCTTCTCTTCCGTCATCCACTCCGTTGGATCGAGCCCTTGCCGCTTCAGCTCGCGTTCGAGCGACTCGCGGCCTTTTTCCACGCTTTCCTCGCGCTTCTCTTTCTTGAACCATTGGCGGATTTTGCTCCGCGCATGGGAAGACTGCGCGATCTTCAGCCAATCTTGGCTTGGACCGTACGAATGCTTGGACGTGAGAATTTCGACGATATCGCCCGTCTTGAGCTTATGGTCGAGCGGGACGATTCTCCCGTTCACCTTCGCCCCGATCGTCCGGTTGCCGACTTCCGTATGAACGCGGAACGCGAAATCAAGCGGCACCGAACCGGCCGACAGCTCGAATACTTCCCCTTTAGGCGTAAAGACGAATACGAGGTCGGTGAAGAAATCCATCTTAAGCGATTCCATGAACTCCGCCGCATCCCGCGTTTCTTGCTGGAGCTCGATAATTTCGCGGATCCAATTCATTTTGTCGCCGAAGCTGCCTTGCGCGACGCCCGAATTGTTGCCGTCCTTGTATGCCCAATGCGCGGCGATCCCGATCTCGCTCGTGCGGTGCATCTCCCAAGTGCGGATCTGAACCTCGGTCGGTTCGCCGGTCGGACCGACGATCGTCGTATGGAGCGATTGGTACATGTTCGCCTTCGGCATGGCGATATAATCCTTGAATCGCCCCGGCATCGGCTTCCATAGCGTATGGATTATGCCAAGCGTAGCGTAACAATCCTTAACGTTATCTACCAAAATACGGATCGCGAGCAGATCGTATATTTCGTTAAACTGCTTGTTGCGCGTCGTCATTTTGCGGAAAATGCTATAAATATGTTTTGGCCGTCCGGAGATGTCGCCTTGAATACCCATCTCGTCCAGCTTTTCGCGTATGCGGTCGATCAGCTCCGTAATGTATTGCTCCCGCTCGGTACGCTTCTTCTTCATCAGATGGGCGATCCGGTAATATTGCTGCGGGTTCAAAAACCGGAGCGCGATATCTTCCATCTCCCATTTGATCGCGCTAATCCCGAGCCGGTGGGCGATCGGGCAATAAATTTCGAGCGTCTCGTGGGCGATTCGCCGCTGGCTCTCTTCCGATTGGAACTTGAGCGTGCGCATATTGTGAAGGCGGTCGGCCAGCTTGATCAGAATAACGCGAATATCGTTCGCCATGGCGACGAACATTTTGCGATAGTTCTCGTTCTGTTGCTCTTCCTTCGATCGGAACTGGATGCGCTCCAGCTTCGTCACGCCGTCGACAAGCCCGGCGATCGCATCGCCGAACCGATCGCGCAAGTCGTCGACAGTCACGTTCGTGTCTTCGACGACATCGTGCAATAGCGCCGCCATCACCGTAACGACATCCATCTGCATGCCCATGCAAATTTCGGCAACCGCAACGGGATGCAAAATATAAGGCTCTCCGGATTTGCGCAATTGACCGCGGTGTGCTTCGTCCGCGTATTCGTACGCGTCTTGCACTCTGAGCAAGTCCTGCTCCTTCATATATGTCGATGCTTTTTCGAGCAACTGCTCCATGCCCATGCCGAGTTCCTTTCCGCCGGCGCCCGGCGCCGGAAGTGTCCCCTGAAGTTATTCCTTCCATTATGCCTCTTAACGCTCCGAAACGTCAACCACGTCCATTCGGTCGAAAGTCTTGGGTTTCGCCTTCATTCGACAAATGCATGTGCAAGTTTCGGAATGGAAACAATGCATACCAACTCTTGCTAGAAAGAAGGAACTGGTGTGCCTCGCGAGATCGGTGTTCATGAATGACGCGGTCATTAGCGTCAGCTCTCGATGCTTGTTGCGTGATTTAATACCTTATACACGACGGTCGGAAAATGTGCCTAGAGCCTAGAGCCATCCTTCAGCTTCCTTGGAAACAACAAAGAGGCTGTCCCAAAAGTCATTGACTTAGGGACTGCCCTGTTTTATTCATTATCGATTTAGGTT
>NZ_JBHSNC010000020.1:0-45830 GCF_042655785.1 Cohnella yongneupensis | reverse complement strand
CTATAGTTTTCATCGGTAAAACACCAGGGTGTTTTATACAATGTCCACTATAAGGGGTGCACTTCAATCCCCCAGGTTTATCCTCTTCGAGGCTTATTTTCTTCTAATGTGGGCCGTTCCGCGGATTATTCTCCGAGCCGGTTTACGAGCCGTTCTCCGCTTGGAGCTGCGAGTTATTCTGCGTATGGAGCCCCTGGCCAATCTGCGAAGCTTGCGACCGCGCAATCTGCGTTTACGTAATCTCAAGCGGCGGCGCTTTAATTTACGGAGTTTGCGTTTGCGAACGCCCGCGGGCGGAGTCAGTGTGGGCTGAGAATTAATAGCGTCGATCAACGCCTGTTTAACCGCGGCTTTGGCAAGCTTATATTCTTGGGAGTCCGGTTGGTCGACGAACAATTGCGCGACATGCGCGCACGCGAGCGTCAGTTGCCGAGCCCACTGGCGGTCTGATTCGCTCGGGCTATTTTGCAAATCGACGAGCTTTTTAAGGGCGTTTTTATACAAGAGAATATCTTCCGACGGAGAGCATACGGCGAACATGGACAGCTCCGGATCATGAACGCCGTGCATCCGAAAAGCCATCCTCAAGTTATCCCCGTTAACGTCCGTGTTACGGAAGGCCGACGGGTGCTCTTGGTGATAACCGATGATTTCCCCGATGCAGACGAACGGATAACCGAGGCGGTGAAGGCGATAGCCGAGCTCCCAGTCCTCGAAGCCGTACATCTTGAACGGTTCGTAGAACCCGCCCACGTGGTCGAACATCTCCCTGGACATCGAGAGGCTGCGCGTTACGCATAGCAGCCAAGGCGCGACGTCCGTCCGCACGAATTGCTGAATGACCGGCTCGGATGCTTCCTCGAAAGGCGAAATGACCTGCTCGAGCTTGCCGGTGTGCTGACGAATATCGTCCGGCGTGACGATCTCTATGACGCGATCGAGGTTCTCGAACGTCTCGTTCCATAAGCCAGCTTGTTGCAATACGGCGGTTACCTTTACCCGTTCCTCGGCAGAATAATCGGGAAATACTTGGGTATAGGCGTTCTTCCACATGTAAGGCACGCCGCTAATGGCCGTATTCGGATGTCGGTTGAGATAATGGGCATGCACTTCGATGAAGCGAGGCAGTACAATATAATCCGGGTCGCAGAAGATCAAATATTCGCCCTGTGCCGCTCTGACGCCCACGTTCCGGGCAACCGATCTTCCGCCCGTGCTTTCGAGCGTAACGATAACGAGACGATAAGGCGTATGACATTGTCTAAGCCTTTCCAACGTGTCGTCCGTCGAGCCGTCGTTCACGACGATGACCTCGAAGTCGTCCATTGGCCAGGTTTGTTTCTCGAACGCAGCCAACGTTAACGTAACTTGCGCGGACCGATTGTAAGTCGGCATGATGACGCTAAATTTCATGTCTGTACGACTCACCTCGAAGGAAAGGGTTTCGTACACTTTATGCTCGGACAGGCACCTAACGAAAGGGACAATCAACTATCTATTCGGTTGCTCCGAAGGACATGAGTATATAATTGATTAGTTATGTTAAGGAAAGGGAGGGAGGGAGCAATAAGGATGAGCTACGATAATTTGACGCTGCATACGGACAAATACCAGATCAATATGATGTACGCGCATTGGATCCAGGGTTCGAAAGACGATGGAGCGGTATTCGAGGTGTTCTTCCGTAAGCTGCCGTTCGGTAACGGCTATGCCGTATTCGCGGGGTTGGAGCGGGTCGTGAACTACATCCGCAGCCTGCGGTTTGGCGAGGAAGAGATCTCCTATTTACGAACGCAAGAAGAGTCGTACGAGGAGGCATTCCTCGAAGAACTTCGGTCGTTCCGTTTCACCGGGCAGTTGGATGCCGTACCGGAGGGGACGGTAGTCTTCCCGAACGAGCCGCTTATCCGAGTGGAAGCGCGGGTGTTCGAGGCGCATTTGATCGAGACGGCGCTGCTTAACTTCGTTAACTATCAGACGCTGATCGCCACGAAAGCTTCCCGCATCAGACAGGTTGCCCCAGGGGACGGCTTGCTCGAATTCGGGTCACGACGGGCGCAGGAAGCGGATGCCGCCGTCTGGGGCGCGCGGGCCGCTTATATCGCGGGCTTTCATGCGACTTCGAATCTTCGCGCGGGCATGTTGTTCGGCATCCCGACGAAGGGGACGCACGCGCATGCTTGGGTGCAAGGGCACGATACCGAAGACGAGGCGTTCCGCAAATACGCGGAGGCGCTGCCGGACCAAGTGACATTGCTGGTCGATACGTACGATACGCTTAAGAGCGGCGTGCCAGCGGCCATTCGCACGGCGAAGTTGCTCGAGAGCAAGGGCAAGCGCATGAACGCGATCCGGCTGGACAGCGGAGACCTCACGTACTTATCGCGTACCGCCCGGCAAATGCTCGACGACGCCGGACTTTCGTACGTGCAGATCGTCGCTTCGAACGATTTGGACGAGAATATTATTTTCAACTTAAAAGCACAAGGGGCCAAGATCGATACGTGGGGCGTCGGAACGCAGTTGATCACTGCGGGGGACCAGCCATCGCTTGGCGGCGTGTATAAGCTGGTAGCGAGGGAGAAAGGCGGACAATACGTGCCGGTCATCAAGATCTCCGGCAATCCGGAGAAAGTGACTACGCCTGGCTTCAAGTCGGTATACCGGATTATTAGCCGGGAGACCGGAAAGGCGGAAGGCGACTACATCGCGCTCCGGCACGAGAAGCTGAACGCTGGCGAGCCGATCAAGCTGATCGATCCCGTCCACTCGTACATCTACAAGAACATCGCCGATTACGATGCCATAGCGTTGTTGCAGCCGATTTTCCAAGCGGGAGAGCTTGTGTACGCATTGCCGGACCTGTCGACGATCAGGCAGTATCACGAGCAACAGCTAGGATTATTCTGGCCGGAGCAACTGCGCAAGCTCAATCCGGAGCAGTATCGCGTGAATTTAAGCGCCGAGGCGTGGCAGTTAAAGATGGATCTGATTCATAAGATGCGGGGGTAACTGGCGGAAGGGCATCTGGAGCGGGAAGAACGGATGCTTTTGCAGGTGCGCGACGTACTGTTCGTCGATACGAATGCCATTCGGTCGGGGAGCGATGGCGTGAGCCGGAGTTGAAGGTTTATTATTAGAAAAATAATGGCTGCCGAACTTGTGTTTGGCAGTTTTTTCTTTTTGCAACAAAAGGGTATTGCTGGATAATGCTTGCTCGTATACGATGGTTTAGACAGCAATTTACAGCATTCTCCAATTGGTGTGAGAATCATTAAATTCAGGAGGTTATATGGAGACAAATCCCCAAAATGATTATGTTCAAAGACCATTTATTAGAGGCAAGATAATACTCAGATCAATAACATTAGTGAATATGGGACTAATCATTACTGTCCTTATTCTAAGTTAATATTATGATGTTTATCGCAATGTAGTCTCATCGTTTTTCTGGTTGATGTGTGCATTTATATCTATCTTGGAAGTAGAACTGCAAAGTGGTATTTCATAATAGCAACAAGTTTGAGTTTATTTTTTCTCCTAACTGTTCCGGCGCAGTACGGTAATAACGGGTCATCAAATCTTGTATATATTGTTTCCATAATTACAATCATTTCAAGTATAATAACCGCAATATTTTTGATCTTTTCAAAAAGCGTAAATGAATTTCTGAAGAAACAATCTAAAAAATAGTGAAAGATTACAGCAATAGGCAGGGGTTTTATATGTTGAGGACGTATTTAGAAAGAGTTGGAATATTTTCTTATAAATCGGAGGATTCATGCGTGAGGGTTAATCGCGGATCTAGTGTAAGAGTCTTTATTTTGTTGCTTGCGTTGCTTCTATTAACACCAGTAGGTTCATTGATCGTTCCCTCCCGGACAGCCTATGCGGATAGTTCAAGCTCCACTCCGCAACCATCGGCTAGCGTCACATTGGACGCGCGGCTCGCGGATTGGGTATACGATAATAATGCGGACATGATCTATGCAATTACCACTGCAACCAATAAGCTCTATTTCTTGAACGGACGTACGTTGGCAGTAGAGAAGGAGTTGCTTGTCGGCTCTCAGCCCACGGATATCGAGCTATATGGAAATCAACTATTTATTGCGCTCTCCGGCGCAACGGGCATACAAGTTGTCGACATAGCGACTAGAGAATTGGGAGCTTTGCTACCGACTACGGGGCAACCGGTTACTCTGGCAGTGACGAATGACTATTTATTTTATCGCGTCTCCGATAGTATGGTCGATACGTTGCTTTACAAAATGGATCGATCAACCGGCATAAGTACGAGCAGGGAAACTGGACGTTTAGGTAGCTTCGTGCTTCGGGCCAACGAGTTGAACCACCTAATCTATGTCGGTGAGACAAATTCATCGGGGTCGGATTTGATCGCGATCGATTACTTGACGGATGAGATTGTAAGCAAGAGTTCATATGATGGCGGTTATGGCTTTGGCGGTCCGTATCCAAAAATTTTGTTCGACGGTACGGATGTGTTTTTCGGCGGTTCAAGAATGAACGGGATGAATTTGGCTGAAATCCATGGTAAGTACCCGAGATTGGGCAGTCGTTCATATCTTGACGCCGGGCTGCTGGAAATTTCCGGATCATACATTGTGACGGAACAAGCAGTGGTGGACAAGGAACGTTATGTCCCAATTGCCAATCTACCCTATGAATCAACTAAAGCACTAATGGATAAAGGAAGCCGCGTCTATCTCATGAAGCTCGATTATGATAGCGATTATCGTAATATTGAAGCATTCGACCTCGATTTAACGGGTCCTGCGAACAGTTTAACTTTGACCACGGTCAATGAATATTCGATCCAAAGCGACTTCTTCATTAATGATTGGGTATCAGAAGATTCTTCCCCTTACATATACATGATCTCAAGCGAGACGAATGAGCTAGCGGTCGTTAATAAAAGCGATCTAACTCTCGTGGATCAAAGGTATATCGGCTCTAAGCCGGCATCTATCGATTTAAAAGATGGAAAGCTATATATTGCGTTCCAGGGGGAGACGCATATTGGCGTGTTGGATACTAGCGACATCCAAGGAAACATACAGCGCATCCTTGTACCGTCCAATCCTCAGAAGCTATTCGTTGGAGGGACGAACCAGATTTTTTATTGGGACGAACAGGTTTTCAATGATTTTAAAATTACGGATGGCACAACGGTTCAACCTGTAATTCAGAATGCTTCCCCTTACTATGGCGGTGCGGTCTACGACTCTTCGACTCGCACGCTCCTTGCGATGGACTCATTTTGGTTCTATAAAGTCAATGCCGAAACAATGGAATTGACCGAGAAGACGCGGCAACCTAATACATGTAGTGCATATCAATCTCCTGTGATATTAGAGGGGGACAGTATATATCATTGCATGAAGCGAATGGACAAGAGCGACATAGCGACAGTCAAAGGTACATACCCGGAACAAGTCCTAAGCGTATTCGGTGATCTTGTATTCAGCGAGAACGCAATCTATGACAAGGATTTGTACACTAAGAAGATCGAGCTTCCGTTTCATATCAAAAAGGCGTATATGTCGGACGACGGAGCGATATATCTATTAACATTGAATAATCGAATTTATAAATTTTCAGGGGTCGATGATATTCGGGACTACTACAAGACTATGCTGACTCCATCCGATATCGTCGTCATCGATACGGGGGACGAGCCCAATCAACTTCGTGGCCATATTTTGTTCCGAGCTGCGAAGGATGAGGAGTGGATCTACAGGTATAGCTTCTACTTTTACGATAAAGACGGCAATAAGTTGGAGAGAGAAATCTCTGCAAGCTTCAATCAGTCGTTGGAGAACGGTATTCAGTGGTATTCGTTGATCAGTGCCGATGTGCCTGATCAAGCTGTATATATTGGCGTATCGGCTTTTCTTAAAGATAAGGTTTCAACTCCGACACCCGAAGTCGGAGTGGCGAAGAAATTAATCTGGGATGTGCCGACTTACTTCGCCCCGACTTTCGAATTCAACGACGAAGACGCGGATCCTTCCTATGTTAAAGGGACTATTACGTGGACACCGCCGATGAACGAGTTTGAGGATTTGACCTATAGCTTGTACTTCTTCAGCGAAGACGAGACGATCGGAGATGCTATAGTCCAAATGGGGGGCGGGGAGGATACGTATGCGTACACGCTTCCTAAAACCGCGGTTCCGCAGGGAGCGCTAGGCTTGGCGATCGTTTACGCCAGGGGTGAAGAGGTGGCCCCTGTATTTCAATATCTTATCTTTGCGGATCATATCTCCAATAAGATTCCGTTATCCGATATTGTCATAATTAAGTATCAGGTCGCGCAGGATTCAATTACGGTGAATCATCTGCAAGCCGGAGATATCATTAGAGTATATAACGAATCGGGTTATCTGCTCATTACCGGTCCAGTTAGTGCAGGACAGACATCGATAACAATCAGGATCGGAAGTTTTGGGAGTCCTGGCGAGCGATTGCTCATTACTAGAACATCTCCGGGAAAATTCGAAAGCGATGCAACGCAAGTGACCATTCCGGCAATTACTAACGATGGCGGCAGCGGAGGGACAATCGGCGGAGGTGGGTCGATCATAATTAATCCTCCGGGTCCAGTCTTCCCAGGTCCAGTCCTTCCGGGTCCTGTCGTTCCGACGATACCTGAGCTGCCTAACGGCAATCTCTTTACCGTCGTTGAAGTGACAGATAAAACCATTGCCAGCGAGCTGGCGGGTGAAGCCTACCAGAAGACGAAGACAGTCACTCTGAGAAGCGACGTTACGACATCGGGCAGTGAGTTCCAACTATCGTCTAATGTCTTGGACAGCTTGTCGAAGCAAGCGAAGGATGGAAGTCTTGTCGTCGAGACGCCGGCGGGCTCGTGGACAATACCCGTTCAAACCCTCCTCGATGCGATCGGAAGCAGCGTTGCCGGATCGGAACTAACTATCAGAATTGGACAAGCGAAAGATGGTTACGCAAGCAACGCTTTACCTGCCGGCGGGCAACTCGTCGGACAGCCGATGAGCTTCGAGGCGTCGATTATCGTGGACGGTAAAATAAAGGTTCTCGACAATTTCTCCGAATATGTCAATCATGAGCTTTCGGTAACAACGCCAGCGGTACCGCTGAATGAACTGGCCGCGCTCATGTATGATCCGGTCTCACGCAAGTTCGTGCCTGTTCCTGCCAAGTTCGCCTACGTTAACGGCGTACTTCATGCGTCTATGTATCGTAAAGGAAATTCGATCTATGCCATAGTCCGCAATACAATGACGTTCAAGGATATGCCGAGTGACAAGGTATATGCGGATAGTATTCAAGCGTTAGCGAATCGGACCGTTCTTAACGGTTTCCCGGATGGGACCTTCAAGCCGGAAGCCAAAGTTACCCGGGCGGAGTTCGCCGCTATGTTGATTCGCGCATTAGGAATCACGACCAGCGGATCGGCGAGCGGGAAGGTATTCAAGGACACTCCGTCTAACGGCTGGTTCACGCCTTCTGTCGAAGCGGCTGTGAAGGCAGGCTTAATAACCGGTTATGATGACGGCACGTTCCGACCGAATCAGACGATCACACATCAGGAAATGGTGACGATGGTCGTCAGAGCGATGCATTACGCGGGTTATCGCGTCGATACAAGCTCATCGGCTAATGGTTTCGCGGACGTGCCGGATTGGGCGAAGCCGCACGTGTATGAAGCCGTTCAATCAGGGCTTATTGCTCGATCGAATGACCCGTTCGCCTTCACGGTTAATGAGGAGACGACAAGAGAACAAAGCGCGCTTCTGCTCTTCCGTGCATTGAACGAAATCGTGTTTAAGTAAATGGTTTCATAGACTCACGAAAAACGCATTCGTCCCTGACGAATGCGTTTTTATGTGCGGCGAACATTTGTGTGTTGCTGGAGAATGGTCCTCCGTATATGATGGCTTAGGTGATACTATGTCGAACGTTCGAAGGATCACCCTGCTGGATGAGTTGCAGAACGTAATGCAACTATCTTTCCAATCGCACGTTGCCGCGGCTTATGAGAGCACCGAGCCTTTTACAGTATAATGCGAGCTTCCGCAGCACGCCCCCCACGCCCTACAACAACATCCCCAAGAAATCCTCGCGAGTAATCGGCCCTAGGTAAGCTCGCAGATCAACGTCCGCCAGCGCCTCCGAGATCGAAGCCGCGTCGTAACGGACGCCGATGAGCCGCGCGGTGACGTCGGCGACTTCGCCCGTGCCGAAGAAGTCACCGTAGATCGCTGCCTCCGTCACCACGCCGCCTTCCACGTTTAACCGCACGTCGTATGTGCCCGCGCCTTCGATGCGTTTTTTCTGCCGCACGTTGAATGCCGGGGACCGCCCGTAATTCCAATCCCACGACCGATATCGTTCGTCCGCGAGCGCGCGCACTTCCGCCCATTGCTCTTCGCTCAGCTTATACTCCGGAATTTCTGGCGCATCCGCGAAGATCGACTCGAGCAGCGATTGGCGGAACTGAGCCATCGTTAACGGTTCGGCCAGAAATTCCGAGATGTTCGCGACGCGGCTGCGTACCGACTTCGTAGCCTTCGAAGCGAACTTCGACGGGTCGACGTTCAGCGCCGAGACGATCGCGTCGATCTCGGAATCGAATAGCAGCGTCCCGTGGCTGAACATGCGGCCTTTGGTGGCGAACTGCGCGTTGCCGGATATTTTGCGCTCGCCGACTTGCAGGTCGTTGCGTCCGCTGAGGTCGGCTTCAACGCCAAGCTTGCGCAGGGCATCGACGACCGGCTCGGTGAACTTTCGGAAGTTGTGGAAAGACTTGCCGTCGTCCCGCGTGATGAAGCTGAAGTTCAAGTTGCCCAGGTCGTGATACACCGCGCCGCCGCCCGACAAACGCCGTACGACATGGATGCCGTTCTCCGATACAAAATCGGCGTTGACTTCTTCGGCGGTGTTCTGGTTTTTGCCGATGATGATGGAAGGCTCGTTAATGTAAAAAAGCAGATAGTCCTCTTCCTCGACGGGAAGCTTGCGTAAAATATACTCCTCGAGCGCGAGGTTCAAAGTCGGATCGTTAATGTTGCCGTTGTCGATGAAACGCATGAAATTCCTCCCGGGTGACTGAATCGATCATGGAATCAGTTAACCATATCGGCTTGTCGAGCACAAGTTGCAGGAAATCGGGTACCCAATGGCAGAAACTCAAACCTCGCATGTCGCGAAAACGTAGAGAGGATGACAGGGCGCTGTGCTAGACTAAAAGTGTTTTTCGGGGGAAATTCGGTTAGGAATGCGGTTCGGGCGAACCGGGAGGTTAATGGATATGGCGATCATCGAAGGAAGAAAGATCAGAAGCGCGGTAATCGGGTACGGAGGCGCGTTCAACATTGCGAAGATGCACGCGGACCACATGACGCAATGCGGAATCGAATTCGTGGCCGCATGCGAAATGAACGAAGAAAGGCTCGAACAAGCTTTGAAGGATTTTCCCGGCATTCGCGGTTACACAAGCGTGGAAGAGCTGTTAGCGCAGCCGGATATCGATCTCGTAGCCGTCATTACGCCTCATAATACGCACTATTCGCTGGGCATGCAGGTTCTTGAGAGCGGCAAGCATTGCATACTCGAAAAACCGATGTGCATCACGGCGGAGGAAGGCGACGCGCTCGTCTGCAAGGCGCAGGAGAAGGGCGTCATGCTGTCCGTGTATCATAACCGCAGATGGGATGCCTGGTATATGGCGGTCAAGAAGCTGGTCGCGGAAGGGGCGATCGGCGATATTTTCTCGGCGGAGCTGTATACGGGCGGACATGGGCATCCGGGACATTGGTGGCGCGGAAACAAAGAAATTTCCGGCGGCATCGCGTACGATTGGGGCGCGCATTTCCTCGACGCGTTATTCGGCATTATGCCGGGCAAGCCGACGACCGTTCGCGGGTTCACGAACAAGCTGAAGTGGCACGACGTGACTAACGAGGACCACATGGAAATCGTAATCGGATTCGACAATGGCGCGTCCGCCAGCCTCACGGTATCGAGCATCTCCTACGCGCCGCGTCCGAACCGCCGCATTCTCGGGACGAAGGGCGCGATTATCAGTAACGGAGATACGGAAGTAACGCTCTACACCGAAGAAGACGGCAAGCGCGTCGAGCGGAAGATCGAGACCGGCGGGTCGCAGTGGCCGCGCTATTACGAGAACATCGTCGACCATTTGACGAAGGGCGGCGAGCTCGTCGTGAAGCCGGAGCAGGCGCGCCGCGTCATCGCCGTATTGGATACGGCGGGCAAGTCGGCTGCCGAGGGCGCGGAGTTGCGGGTGCCGTTCGAATAATAGATGTGAAGAAGAGGCTATATCCGGGCAGGTGCCGGGATATAGCCTCTTTTTGCTATGTTGGTGCGGCTGTAACCGTGGGAATCGAGGTTAGAGTGTCGAAGTCCGCGAGCGAGACTGCTGCAACCATGGAAATCGAGGTTGGAGCGTAGGAACCCAGGAGCGAGACTGCTGTAACCTTGGAAATCGAGGTTGGAGCGTGGGAACCAGGGAGCGAGACTGTTGTAACCACGGAAATCGAGGTTGGAGCGTGGGAACCAGGGAGCGAGACTGTTGTAACCGCGGAAATCGAGGTTGGAGCGTAGGGGCGAACGTTTGGTGCGGCTGTAACCTCCAATAACGAGGTTACAGCGCAACGTACGCCTAGCCTTTAACGTCAGAAAGGATTAAGCACGTGAAAGAACACGTTCGGCGAAGCCATCCGATAGTAATAGCTGCCCCAGCCGATGCCGCGGTGGTTGAAGCGGTTGGTGGAGCTATAGACGAGCCGCTCCTGCTCGAGCTCTTCGATCCGCGTAAGCCGTCCCTCCGCGTAGTCGAGCAGCCGCGCCGCCGCCGTATCAAGCCGGGTCAGCACGCCGCCGTAGCGGATGTCGAGCACTTCCCAGCCGAACGGCTTGAACATGCTGAGCCACTGCTCGCGATGGGCTACGCGCAATGCCCGAACGGCGCCGGCGATCGCCGGCAAATCTTCTGTGGCCATGCGGCGCAAGGCCGCAACGTCCCCCGCGTTATAGGCGCGCTTCAACGCGATGCCGATCTCGCTTTTAAGTCTCAGCACCGCGCACAGCTTCTCGGGCATCTCGAACAAATAGTCAAGCGCGGCTTCGGGAACGCGGCCGGCTCGAATCCGCTCCTCCAACGCCGCATAGTGGGCACTCAACGCTAACCCTTCGATCTGCTTATCGAACTGTCCGAGCAGTACGTCTTGATAGAGCAGGAACTTCGACGGATTGCTCTGCTTCCGGTTGTTCGGCTCGGAGCCCGGCGTCTCGTCGAGATCTTTGAGCCGCAGGAAAGCGTCCGCTTCGATGCCGGTGCACAGCTGAGCCCGCGCGGCGACCTGGCTCCACTCTGGCTTGCCCTCCGAATAGGCATGCTCCGCGTAAAGCTGCAAGCCGAGCAATGCGGCGAAAGGATTGCCTTCGTTGCCGTCGTCGCCCCACATCGTCGCGTATACTTCCTTGATGCCTTCTTTTTTACATACTTGCAGTGCAGTGTCGGACGCGTTCAACGACAACCCGTAGTTGACTCCGAACGTATTGAAAATCCATACCGCGCCCGCGAATACGAGGTTGCAGCCTAGCGGCCGGTGATTGGCGATGACGTTCTCGTACTCTTCCGGCTCCATATGCACGTAATCCCAGTACACGAGGTCGACGTCTTTCGGAATCCGGCTCGCCATCTCTTCCGGAATAACGGTGCCCTTGTCGTAATAATCGTGTTCGGTTCCGGCGTTGCCCGCGGCGAGCTTCAGGAACATATCGCTCCACATCATCGGCTTCAGTCCGCTGTGGCGAACGACGTTCAGCACCTTGTCCAGATGCTCGGTCATAACGTCGAACCGGTCGCGATAGCCGTTACGATCCAAATATTTGCCCCGCCCCAGTTCTTCCGCTTCGTCCATGCCAAGATGGATTTTACGGCTGCGGAACGGCGCGCTGGCGGATGCGATCATGCGCTCGACCAAATTGTCGACTCGCTCGTCTCCCACGAGCAACGCGCCTTTCGTATCGCGATATTGCGAGACGGGCTCCCACTTCAGAAATTCCTCCAGATGGGCGAGCGTCTGAATGCTAGGGAACGCTTCGATACCGAATTGGTCCGCGTAATCGTCGATTTCCCGAAGCTCAGGCTGCGAATATCGCCCGCATATAGCCGAAGTAAGGTTCGCCGGCGATTTCGTACGTATCTTCCATATAGAGCATGACGGTGTTCATGCCCATGAGCGCAAGCTTGTTCAGCATCGACTTGAATGCTTCGACCGTCAGCACGGCGTTGCGCGACAGGTCGAACATCGGACCGACTTGGTCGAATTGCTGGCGCTCGCGCACGCGGAACGGGTGTCCGGCGGTGCCGTGCTGCTTAAGCAAACCGAGCGCGCGGAAAAACTGATGCTTCCGTTCGTACCGAATATAGGCGACGCCATCCGCGTAGCCGACCTCCAGTCCGTCCGCCGATGAATCTACCTGCACGGGGAGTTCTTCGTCCTCCAACTTTATGCCGAGCTCCTGCGCAATGGCGTTAATGCCTGGTAGCAGTTCGTCTATTTCACCAAGTAATCGCAGCTTCATTAGGATGGGGCACCTCCGGTGTATGATATAAACATTATAACGGATTTACTTCCTTGACAGCGTTCAGCGGATGCGGTAGATTACTAACCATTAGTCAAACCATATGGAATAGCGATGATCCAAGGAAATGACGTTCAACAACGGTCGTACAGAGAGGAAGCCCTAGGGTGCAAGGCTTCTCGACGCGAGTGAACGATCCCCGCCTTGCGAGCTGCCGCGGAGAATCGAGTATCCGTTGCCGGGCAATCCCGTTATCCGATTGAGAACCGAAGGTTCGGCGTTTTTACGTTGCCGATGCGGTTAAAATTAGGGTGGTACCACGAGCGCATTCGTCCCTGACGAGTGTGCTTTTTTGCGTTTTTGCGGGGATGCGTGGGCGGGAGTGGGGACCGGGGCGGCTGGGACTGGTGTGTGATGGGATTAGCGGAACCACGTTCCGCTATCGTGCGAGAAACCGTGCCTACCGCCGCAATAGCGGAACCAAGTTCCGCTATCGTGCGAGAAACCGAGCCAACCGCCGCAATAGCGGAACCACGTTCCGCTATCGTGCGAGAAACCGAGCCAACCCCCGCAATAGCGGAACCATGTTCCGCTATCGTGCGAGAAACCGAGCCAACCCCCGCAATAGCGGAACCACGTTCCGCTATCGTGCGAGAAACCGAGCTACCCCCCGCAATAGCGGAACCACGTTCCGTTATCGCGAGAAACCGAGCCAACCCCCGCAATAGCGGAACCAAGTTCCGCTATTGCTCGAGGATCACCTACCCACATACAGGAGGTAACCAATCATGCGTCAAAACCACTTATTCGCGCCGACGTTGCGCGAAGCGCCTGCCGATTCGGAGGCGATCAGCCATGAACTGCTGCTGCGCGCGGGCTTCATCCGACAACTGGCATCCGGCATCTATACGTATTTACCGCTCGGCTGGCGAGTGCTTCGCAAGCTGGAGCGCATCGTTCGCGAGGAGATGGACGCGGCAGGCGCGCAAGAGCTGCTTATGCCGGCGATGCAGCCGGCGGAGCTATGGCAGGAGTCCGGCCGCTACTCCGTGTACGGGCCGGAGCTCATTCGGCTGAACGATCGCCACGACCGTGCTTTCGCGCTCGGTCCGACGCACGAAGAGGTCATTACGGCGCTCGTGCGCGACGAGATTCAATCGTACCGGAAGCTCCCGATTACGTTATATCAGATCCAGACGAAATTCCGCGACGAGCGGCGTCCGAGATTCGGATTGCTCCGAGGCAGGGAATTCCTGATGAAAGACGCATACTCCTTCGACTCGAGCTGGGAAGGCCTCGACCGTATCTACTGGAGAATGTACGAAGCTTACGCGACTATTTTCGCGAGATGCGGCTTGAACGTCCGTCCCGTCGAAGCTGACGCGGGAGCGATTGGCGGCGAAGGCAGCACGCACGAGTTTATGGCGCTCGCGGACATCGGCGAAGACACAATCGCGAGCTGCACGCACTGCGACTACGCTTCCAACCTGGAAAAGGCGATTGCGGGAGACCGCGACGCATCCGACGACTTATCGAGTGACGCCTCTACCTCACAACCGCCGCTACCCGACGATGAACCGAGTAACTTTGCCGCACCACCGTCGCAACCGCCGCAACCCGAGAAGCTCCATACGCCGGACATCCGCACGATCGATCAATTGACCGCGGCGCTAGGCATCGAAGCCAGCGAACTGATCAAGACAATCGTCGCCCTCGTAGATGGCAAGCCGGTCGCCGTGCTCGTGCGCGGAGACCACGAAGTGAACGAGATTAAAGTGCGCAACTACCTCGGAGGCGCGGAAAGCTTCGAAATGGCGGACGCGGAGACGATTGCCACGCTAACCGGCGCGCCGGTCGGCTTCCTAGGGCCTACCGGCCTCGCCATTCCCGTGCTCGTCGACGCCGCGGTGGCGCGCATGAGCAGCGGAATCGCGGGCGGGAACGAGCGCGACTACCACCTCCGCAATGTCTGTCCGGGCCGGGACTTCCCGCTCGACAACGTCTCCGATTTCCGTAACGTAATCGAGCACGACCCTTGTCCTCGCTGCGCCGAAGGCACGCTCGACTTCCACCGCGGTATCGAGGTCGGCCACGTATTCAAGCTCGGCACCAAATACAGCGACAAGCTCGGCGCGAAGTTCCTGAATGCCGCGGGTCAGCCGCAAGCGGCGATCATGGGCTGCTACGGCATCGGCGTCTCCCGCATGATGTCCGCCGCCTGCGAGCAGCATCACGACGACAACGGTCTCGTATGGCCGCTCGCGATAGCGCCGTACCACGTGCATATCCTTCCGGTGTCCGTCAAAGACGAGGCGCAGATGCAGGCGGCGGAACAATTGTACGAGACGTTAACCCGCCAAGGCGTCGAAGTCCTCCTAGACGACCGAGACGAGCGCCCCGGCGTGAAGTTCAAGGACGCGGACTTATACGGCATCCCGATGCAGGTCGTCGTGGGCAAGCAGGCCGGCGAAGGAATCGTCGAATTCAAGTCACGCGAGCAAGCCGTCAAAAATACGATAACCATCGAAGAGGCGATTGATCGTATAATGGAGAAGATGAACAGTATCGGATAAGCAAAAGCGAATGGGTGAATCAGAGTGAAGAAAATTTTGTTCACGGGCGGCGGCTCGGCCGGCCACGTCACGGTTAATCTGGCGTTAATCCCGAGGTTCCAATCGGAAGGCTGGACCGTCGAATATATCGGCTCGCACGCGGGCATCGAGAAGCAACTGCTCTCGGACGTGCCGAACGTGAAGTATCACGGCATCGCGACGGGCAAGCTGCGCAGGTATTTGGATTGGAACAACGTCAAGGATCCGTTCCGGGTCGTCAAAGGCGTATTCCAAGCTTACAACACGATCAGGCGTAGCAAGCCGGACGTTATTTTCTCCAAAGGCGGGTTCGTCTCCGTTCCCGTCGTGCTAGGCGCGAAGCTGAACCGCGTGCCGGTCGTCATTCACGAGTCGGACGTGACGCCGGGACTGGCAAACAAGATCGCGATTCCGTTCGCGACGAAGGTGTGCACGACGTTCGCCGATACGGAGCGGCACCTGCCCAAGGGCAAGACGCAGTACGTCGGACCCGTCATTAGGGAGGCGCTGGACCGAGGGGACGCGACGCGCGGGAGAGCGTGGAGCGGGTTCTCGGACCGCAAGCCGGTGATGCTCATTATGGGCGGCAGTCTCGGTTCCCGAAAAATAAACCTGGCGGTACGAGGGGCGCTCGAGCGGTTAACGAAACGTTATCAGATCGTGCATCTGTGCGGCAAAGGGCAGACCGATCCGGCCGTATCGGCGCCGGGTTACGTGCAAGTGGAATACGTGCAGGATGAGCTGCCTGACATCCTCGCAATGACCGACCTCGTCGTCTCCAGGGCGGGAGCCAACTCGATCTTCGAGTTTCTGCACCTGCGCAAGCCGATGCTGCTCATTCCGCTCACGAAAGCGCAAAGCCGCGGCGATCAACTGCTTAACGCGGAGTCGTTCCGCAAATCCGGCTACAGCGACGTGCTGCAGGAAGAGAATTTGACGGCGGACACGCTCATCTCGCGGATCGACCAGTTGTACGATAACCGCCAGAGCTATATCGATCGAATGGTGAAAGGCGCTCCGCATACGGACGCGCTAGCTAACGTGATGAATCTCATTAAGAGCGTTGCGAAGTAGCGCAAATAATTCCAACAACGCAAAAACCCCCGCGATGGAAGCCGTTAAGCTGGCGACTCCATCGCGGGGGTTTTTCGCGAATCCCTAATATTTATCGATCCCGAAGTAAGCCTTATATTCCGTCATGAGCGCTTCCTGCGTTTTGCCGAACGTGTTCTTGAACGCTTCGGCGGCGGTCTGCCCTTTCTCCAGGTTGTTATATAGCATCAAATACTTATCGCGACCATAGTTCGTATCGAAGAAGTAGACCATCGCTTCGAAGCCGAAGTAGAAGCCCGGATAGCCGTTAAGATCCGTGAACGTCTTAATATCGGACCAATTCATCGGCGTCCAGCCGCTAGGCGATGATCGTCTGCTCATTTCGGTCTTGTAGTACGCAAGATCCCGTTGCGCGCCCGGCGCGTCCGTGTCTATGCCGTATTGCGTGTACCCAGAGAGCTTCTTGGCGACGTAATCCGCTTGACCTTCCAGTAACCAGGCAAACTGGCCGCTCAGCTTGCTGCCCAGCTTGTCGATATCCCATTTATGGTACTGATAAGCATGGGCCATCTCATGCGCGAAGAGGAATCGCACCGAGTCATCGCCGGCCAATTTGTAAGCATCCTCGACGTTCATCGTTAAGGCGTCCATCCATGGAAGATATCTGCCTGAAGCTGCTACTTGGAAGAACCCGCTATTGTCATGAATCCACAAATCGACCTTGTCGCCCTTCAGCGTATTTGCGCCGAAGTAGCTTTCGTGGGCATCTAGCATCTTCTCCGCATCCGTGACGAGATAGTGGAACTTGACGTCCGCTTTAGGCGTGATATGAATGACGAGGTGCGTCGTTTCGTAAGTGATCCAACCGTCCACCGCCTTGCTGTAATCCGCTTCGGTTTGCATTTCCAGCTCGGATTCGAGCTTGGCCTTGTCCGATTTGAGGCTCGATACTTCCGATTGAAGCGCGTTAACCTGATCGGCGAGGGCATTGTTCTGATCCGTTAATTGTTTGATCTTCATGGCGTCGGCGGCAGAAGAACCCGGCGATGCGGGGTGTCCGATCCCGAGAACTTTCGACTGAGCGCTCCAGCTATACTCCAGACCGAAGATCGAAGATGCCATACGGGCGGGGAACATGTACCGGCTCGTAGCCTTGCTCTTATAGACGGCCGCGGCAAGCGTAGCCGTACCCTTCCTGTTATTCGGTCCCGCATAAGCGACCGTCTTCGATCCGAGGGTAGCGGTATAGGTGGTGTCGAGGTATTTAAGCGTTAGGGTCTGATCCTGTCCTTTCGGAACGGTGTAAGACAAACCGATGGCGCTGGCCAACAGATCGAGAGAGATGAACGGGATTCCGTTCGCTAGCTCGACCGTCTTGTCCTTACTATAGACGATAGCCTGGCCGTATAAATTCGTTTTGAAAGCAGGCGCGGCGGCAGCCATAACGGGGTTAGCGATCGGCGTTATGATGCCTTGAAGTAAGAGCAAGGTAAAAGCAAGCAGTACGAGCTTCATGAGGCGATGACTGAACAAGTGAATTCCTCTTTTCAAAGTTGGTATGTTCCATTATTCGACAATAGAGGCGAAATGTCCTACGCGACTCCAAAAACTAAACTCCGTAATAATGCCAACGATCTTCATACGATCAGACATTATGGTGCCGCGCGAGCCATGATATCCTGTCTCAAGAAGCCGCGACAACGCTTGAAAAAGCGCGGCCATCTTGCTAGGGAAAGGGCTGGTCACGCATGGCGAAAGTAGCGGATAAATATTTGAAAGTAGACCCTTGGGCGGTCGTCGAGGAGGGCTTCGACCCTGCGCGCAACCGGGTATCCGAATCGATCTTCTCCTTGGGTAACGAATACATGGGCGTGCGCGGATATCCGGACGAGGGGTATAGCGGGGATAGTCTGGTCGGCAGCTACTTCAACGGTCTATATGAAGAAATGAAGCTCGGCGCGCATTACAAAGGCATCATTCGCAGACTCCGGTTCATGGCGAACGCGGTCAACTGGCTATATACCCGCATTGAAGCAGACGGCGAAACGCTTGATTTGGCAAAGAGCACGTTCTCCGGCTACACCCGCCGCGTGGACTTCCGGACGGGCGTCTATGAGCGGCAATTCATCTGGCATCTGGCCAGCGGCAAGTCGATTCGCATTACGTTCGAGCGCCTGGTAAGCATGACGCAGTCGAATTTAGGCGGCCAACGGGTGACGTTCGAATCCGACGATTTCGAAGGGGACATTCACATCCGCTCGGGTCTGGATTTCTCGCCGATCCACGAAGATCAAGGCAAGAACCTATGGGACGTGACGGAAAGAGGCCAACAGGATGAATGGACGGCGATCGTCGCCAAGACGATCAGCACGGGTAACCGCCTGATCTCGGCTTTCACGCTGGACACGTCTTCCGGCGCGACGACGGCGATCGTCGAAGACGACAAGAAAGTGATGCAAGCGTTCAAGCTAACGCTTAAGCCAGGGCAACTATCCTACTTCAGCAAGCTGGCCGTGAACTATGCGGAGAAGGATACGAGAGTAGACGCGAAATCGCTATGGGACAAAGGAATCGGTCTGGCGCAAGCGATGCCGATCAAAACATTCAATGATTTCCTCGTTGACCAAGCGGCTTATTGGACGCAAATTTGGGAGACGTCGGATATCGCGATCGAGGGAGACCCGGACAATCAGCAGGGGATCCGGTTTTGTATTTTTCAACTGTACCAGACGTACCGCGGAGACAATCCGGGCTTCAACATCGGCGCCAAAGGCTTGACCGGCGAAGCGTACCGCGGGCTTGCTTTTTGGGATACCGAGACGTATTGTCTGCCGTTCTACCTGTTCAACAACCCGAAGGCGGCCAGAAGCTTGCTCGAGTTCCGCTATAGATCGCTTCCGAACGCGCTCGAACGGGCGAAGGAAGTCGATTGCAAAGGCGCGTTCTACCCGATCGCAACGATCGACGGTACCGAGAGCTGCGACCTGTGGCAGCACTCGAACCTGCAGCTTCAAGTAGGCACCGCGGTGGGCTACGGGATTTGGCATTACGTCAAGGTAACAGGCGACAAGACGTTTTTGCACGCACAAGGCATGGAGATGCTGCTGCAGCTGTGCCGGTTCTACGAGAGCCGCGGGCAATGGGGACAGAAGACGGGGCAATTCGGTTACTATGGCGTAATGGGGCCGGATGAGTTCCAATTGATGGTCAACAACAACTGCTATTTGAATCTGATGGCCAAAAACCTGTTCGAATACACGCTGCAAGCGATTCAGGAAATGCGCCAGGACGTGCCGGAGTCGTTCGATCGTCTGACGGAGCGCCTCGGCGTGACTGAGGCGGAGTGGAAGGGCTGGCAACGCCTGGCGGACGATATGAAGATCCCGCTGGACGAAGAGACGGGCGTCTACGAGCAGCACGACGGATTTTTCGATATGCCGCACATCGATATCCACTCCATACCGGTTACGGACTTCCCGCTCTACCATAACTGGTCGTACGATCGGATCTATCGCTACGACATGATCAAGCAGCCTGACGTGCTAATGTTCATGTTCTTGTACAACCAGCAATTTTCGCTCGAGTCGAAGCGCGCGAACTACGAATATTACGAGTCGCGTTGCATCCACGAGTCGTCCTTGTCACCGTCTATCCACTCGATCTTCGCGGCCGAGCTCGGCAAGCACGAGGAAGCTTACAAGTTCTTCGAGTTCGCTACCCGTCTCGATCTGGATAACTATAACCGCAATACGCGGGAAGGGCTGCATACGACTTCGATCGCCGCGTCCTGGATGAACATCGTATACGGCTTCGGGGGCATGCGCTCCGACGGCCCGGACGGCTTGGTGTTGAACCCGTCGATTCCGAGCCAATGGAGCGGGTACAGCTTCAAGTTCCTGTACCGAGGCACGGTGCTCAGCGTGAAGACGACGCAAAGCGACGTCGAAGTGAAAGCCGTTTCCGGCGATCCGGTTCAAGTCCGCCTGTATGGACGCGATTGCACGATAGACGCAGCGGGAGTCAGGTTGGAACTTGAAGCTGCGCGCGTTGGGTAAGAGGATTGGGAAGTTTAGGGAATAGGCAGGAATAGCGGGAAAGACACCTTCGCGGGTGTCTTTTTTTCGCGCGGTTAGGCGGAGTTGCGATATCCCTGTGTTTCGTTAAGCTCTCTGTTATGCGATATGATTCGTTTCGGATGGACACAGGAGGCGTTAGTTTGGCGAAAAGCATGGGGTTGGCGGAGAGGACGGACATCAGCGGCGTTATTGTCTCTTACCGTCCGTCCATTTTATTGTTTTACCGGGAATAATGGCTATGGTGTCCGCCACATGCGACGGTTTGCCTCGAATGCCCGGAATAGCGTCGAATTTGTCCGCGAATCGTGCCACCTCGGCAGTCTCACCCGTCTAACTTATTGCAAATCGAACCGTTTATCCTTATGATCAGTTCATACTCTCACAGGACGAGTCACGAAAGGATTTCGTTGCGATATGAAAGCCAAAACCCGTTCTACCTTGACCGCGATCGGCGTATTCCTGCTGGCGAAGGTGCAGTGGATATATGCTTTGCTGAAATGGTCCAAATTCGGCGGCACGCTCATTTCGATGGCGGTAAGCTTGTCCGCGTATGCGTTGTTTTTCGGTTGGAAGTTCGCGATTGCGATCGTCTATTTGATTTTCGTTCATGAGATGGGGCATTTGGTTGCCGCGCGTCACAAAGGGATACGGACGTCTCCCGCCGTCTTCATTCCGTTCGTCGGGGCAATGATCTCGATGAAGGAGCAACCGCGGGATGCGGCGACGGAAGCGTACTTAGCGTATGGCGGGCCGCTCGCGGGTCTGATCTCCTTCCTGCCGGCGGTATGGCTCTACCAGTCGACCGGCGATCCGTTCTGGGGACTTGTCATTCATATGGGGGCAATGCTGAATTTATTCAATTTGTTGCCCATATCTCCGCTCGATGGAGGCAGAATCGTCTCCGTCCTCTCGACGAAAATATGGCTGGTCGGGCTCGTCGTCCTGCTCGCTATCGTCGTCTCGACTCCCGCGAGTCCGATTATGTACTTGATCCTGCTGATCGGTGCCTTCTCATGGTGGAATCGGGCCAGGGAAAGTTACCGGAGCGACGTTCTCGCCTATGAGAAGTTGAAGCTGGAGCAATTCGTGGCAATGGTGCGGGAATGGCCGAAATTGACGAGCACATGGGCTTTGAAAATGCAGCTCGCCTCCGAAGCGGAAGCCGCCCAGCGTCATGCCGGCGAAATGCGGAAGTGGTCGATTCCGTTCCTGCACGATAAGGAGAAGTTCTCCCGCGAGAAAGCGGCGATCGATCTGCGGCACGTCGCGCGGACCCGCGAGCTGTTGCTGGCATGGGAGCATCAGCCGGTGCTATACGAGGACAACGATCCCGACCGTCCCGTGCCATCGGAGTTGCTTGTTCAAACCCGGCGCAAAGCGGAGTCGGTCATCGCGCAGATCGAAGAGGAGCAAACCCGGAATCGTACGTATTATCAATCCTCGGCGTCGGTAAAGTGGAAGGTGCTGATCGCGTACGTGCTGCTAGCCGCCGTGTTGTCCGCGTTCATGCTTTATGGAAATCATATTATGGAGCTTCATCCGCTCGACAACGCGTAACGAAAAAAAAACGACTTCCCGTCTCACAATAGACGTAGGAAGTCGTTTTTGTATTGTGCTTCGCAAGAGCGGTGCGGATTAACGTTGTTTGTCGTACTGAAATACGCCGAAAGCGAGAATGGCGCTGGCTACGATAAAGACGTAAGGCCCGTTGCCGGCGGCATTGAGCGATACGCCTAGCACTTCGCCGCTCTTCCAGTTAATATAGGCGACGCCGCATACGATGCCGGCAATCGCGCAGACGTACCCGCCGATTTTGCTGATCGACCGGCTTCTTAGCAACTTAATGATCGGATAGAGGAAGCAAATAAGCATAATGTACGATTCTTGTTCGAAGCCGTTCTCGGAATAAAATCCGATATCGACCCAGGTGAAAAACATCGAGACGAAAGCTAGGCAAGTGGCGATGAAGATCGCTTTGCCGCCCAAGTCCCATGAGCTGAATTTCATATGTACCCTCCTCCGAATGGTTGGCGCTCCATATGCCTTGGGCATATTTGCAAGCAACGCCAATTATACCAACGCGAAGGGGATAAGAATAGTAAAGATTCGTCTAAATTTAATGCAATAAATTATTTTTTTTCGTAGACGTTGAACATGACGTAATAGAGGACGGCGGACAAAACGGCGATGGCCGTAAGCAGCCAGAACGTCCACTCGAAGCCGATCGCGCTGCTTAGCGGGATCGCGAGCGGCGCGATCGTCCGGCCAAGCGTGAAGCGCAGGCTCGAAGCCGCGAAATATTGCCCGCGCATATGCTCGGGCGCCAGCCGCGAGACGAACGTCATTTGCGGTCCGGCCGAGATCAGCTCCGCGAGCGTAAATACGACGACCGCGATCGTGAAGCCCCAGAACGTGGACATGTGGCCGAACAGAGCGATACCCAGCGCGTAAAATAACGCTCCGCTGACGAATACGACGCGATCGCGGTAAGCGAGCATCCACTTCGTTACGACGACGGTGAACAAGGCCACGAATAGACCGTTCTCGGAGACGATTATTCCGAACAGTTGCTGGCTCGTTACGGTTAGATCCCAATCGCCGAAGGCGAACAGGTTTGTCGTATGCACCGTTTCGTTAATGAACACGGGAAGGAGCAGGTCGAGCTGCATGAACGTCTGCGACAGCAGCACGCCCGCGATGATGAACAGCAGGAAGACGCGATCCGTCGCGATGACGCGATAATCGCGCAGCTGCGCGGACAAGAAGCTATACCAAGGCTGTCCGGCGTCTGCTTTGAATCGTCCCGCGACCGATACGGGCAACGTCTCCTTAAGGCTGCGGCCGAGTACGACGAAGAGCAACGTACATAAAGCGCAGGCGGCGAATAGGGTGGGCGACAAATTGTTGGAGTAGGTAAGCGACCCGATGAGCGGTCCGAAGACGACCGCGATGTTGGCGGAAGTGTAGAAGACGGCGAATACGCCGGAACGATGCTCCTCCGGTACGACGTCCGCCACCATTGCTTGACTGGCCGGCCAATACAAGGCACCGCAGAAGCTGGCGAGGGTGAAGCCGAAGAAGCCGGCGAGCGGCAGCGAGACGCTAGGCAACGAGGAGAAGGCGAATAAGCCGTAGCCGATCGCTTGGCCCGCCGCGGCGAGCACCATCATGCGTTTGCGTCCGAACCGGTCCGAGCAATAGCCGCCGAGCAAGTTGGCCACTACGGACAAGCTCTGCGAAAGCATGAGCAGGATGCCGGCCCAGCCCTTGCCGAACGAAGCGGCGAAGTAGATGGACAGGAACGGGAAGAACGCCCAAAAAATCAAGTTATAAGCGAACTCTCCGCCTAGGCGGAGCTTTAAATTGTTATCCCAATCTTTAATTCTCATGGTGTCGTGAACCTCTAGTCGTCAGTGTCTGTTCATCATAACGTTAACTTGCAAGACGGGACAAGCAGGATTCGATTTCCACGGCAAGAATTAATAGCATGTGGGATTTAATGTCATGAAGAATTGGCTAAGGAGAGTCGTCGCTGTGGGAATTACACTTGAACAATGGATCGTCGAAGCGGATATCGGGAGCATGCAGCTTGCCATGGAGGCAGGAACGGTGCGTTCGGAAGATCTCGTCCGCGTATATATCGAAAGAATACGGGCATGCAACGATACATTAAGAGCGGTACTGGAAGTGAACCCGGACGCGATAGCGATCGCGCGCGAGTTGGATCGCGAGAGAAGCGAGCAAGGCAGCCGGGGAATGCTTCACGGCATTCCGATCCTGCTCAAGGATAACATCGACACCCAGGATCGTTTGCATACGAGCGCCGGTTCGGTCGCTTTGGCGGACAACTTCGCGGCAGAGGATTCTCAGGTTGCGAAGCGGCTCCGAGCCGCGGGGGCGGTCATTCTGGGGAAAACGAATATGACGGAGTGGGCAGGATTCATGTCCGGCAGCATATGGGCCGGCTACAGCTCGAGAGGCGGTCTTACGCTTAATCCATATGGTCCGGGCAAAGTGTTCGTGGGCGGCTCGAGCTCGGGTTCGGCCGTCGCGACAGCCGCCAATCTGGCGGCCGCCGCGATCGGAACGGAGACGTCGGGCTCGATCATAAGCCCTTCCAGCCAGAACAATATCGTCGGGATTAAGCCGACGGTCGGACTAATCGGCAGAAGCGGCATTATCCCGATCTCGCGAACGCAAGATACCGCTGGACCGATGGCCAGAACGGTAACGGACGCGGCGATCGTGCTTGGAGCGATGACGGGCGTCGACGAGCGGGACCCGGCGACGGAAGGGAGCGTCGGGCGCGCTTATGCGGACTACACGCCGTTCTTGGACGCGGGTTACTTGAAGCATGCCCGGATCGGAATTCCGCGGTACTATTATTATGGATTAGACGAAGCAAGGCGTGTCATCTTCGATGATGCGATCGAGGTGCTCAGTCAAGCGGGCGCAACGATTATCGATCCCGTAACGTTGCCGAGCTACAATACCGATTGGCAATGGGCGGTGCTGCACTACGAGTTCAAGACGGGCGTTAACGACTATTTGGAGAAGCTGGATCCAAGCCTTCCCGTCCACTCTTTGCGGGAAGTAATCGCGTACAACGATCTCCATGCGGATATCGCCTTGACTTATGGACAGGACGGGTTGACCGGATCGGAGAGCACGAGCGGAACGTTAACGGAGCAAGCTTATACGGATGCGCTGAAGCAAAACGACGAGATGGCTCGGCGACAAGGGCTCGATTATGCGTTAGAAACTTACGGATTAGACGCGTTATTATTCCTTGGGAACGAAGGCGGAGCGGATTTGGCGGCGAGAGCGGGTTATCCGTCGATTACGGTACCCGGAGGATTTGCGCTTACCGGGGTCGTAGCCCCGGGCGGTTATACGACCGACGGGCCGCAAGGCATTACGTTCGTCGGGGCTGCTTACGGCGAGCCGACTTTAATTAAGTTGGCATACGGATACGAGCAGGCGACGAAGCATCGGAGAACGCCGCCGCCTCTAGTCGACGTTTAGCATGGCGGCCACGATCGCAAGCGCGGCTAAATGCGCGGGATAGAAGCTGCGCCATACCCAGCGCGGAGGAGTGACTCCGAATCTGACATCCGCGAACAGGACGTCTTTGTACACAAGGTAGAGGGTCGCAAAAATACTGAAAGCCTGCACCCACCAGTCGGGATCGAGCAGGAAGGCGAGCAGGTTCAAGGCGAAATGAGCAATCACCCAATATTTACGATCGAGATAGCGGTAAATCAGAATCAGAACCAACGCATAGTAGCCGTAGCTGAAGGGGAGAGCTTCAAGCGCAAGTCCCCCGACGGCAATGGATCCGAGCATCCATCGGGGATGACGATCCGCGGCGATCAGGACCGCGAGGCAGACCGCAAGCGTCCCTATGACATTAATATTTAACGTTTTTAAACTTAGGATATAGGGAACTTGAGAGATAGCGGCGAGACCGATTAAACGCCACATATAACGGCTCATGTTCCGCGTATTCAGGTAACCGAGCACGATGCCGTACGCGTATAGCGGGAAGGCGATACGCCCGACGATCCGCCATGCGACGTTGCCGGGAAAGAAAATAATACCGATATGATCGATAAGCATCGTGATCATGGCCATGATTTGCATTGCGACAGCCTCCGTACGTACGCGCGAGAGTAGGGTGAAAGTTGCGACTACATAGTTAGAGAATATAGGAACGGATCGGCGGGAACAAGGCGAAAAAGGTTGTCTATACCAGATTATCCCTTATATAATGGTGGAATAATACGGAAATTGTCGAAAAGACTCTTTTCGTCCGTACATTCATTCTCAGGGGGAACAAGAAATGCAGCATCGTCGTAGTTGGACAAAGTTGATTTCTACATGCTTGACGATAGTACTCGGACTCGGACTTGTATTGGCTTCGGCGTTCGCCGCGGAACCGGCGAACGCGGTAGACGCGACAACTAAACCGAAGGTAGTCCAGCTGGCTTCCGGCGTCAATCATACGCTGGCTATTTTGGATAACGGTATGGTCATGGCTTGGGGCGATAATAAATACGGTCAATTGGGCAACGGAACGAGCGGCAATACGAATCCGACGCCGGCGCTCGTTACAGGCTTGAAAGACGTCGTAGCCGTCGCGGGCGGCAAGGACCACAGCATGGCGTTAACGAAAGACGGAACCGTATGGACATGGGGAGCGAACTATGACGCCCAACTCGGTAACGGATCGCAATCTAAATTCTCCGCGGACTATACGACTATTGTGGAGAATCACGATAGCCTCGTCCCGACGCAGGTGCGCGGACTCGATCACGTTACGGCGATCGCGGCAGGTTGGAACCTCAACTACGCACTGAAGGATGACGGTACGGTATGGGGTTGGGGTTCGAACCTATTTGGAGGTCTGGGCGTCGGGCTAAGAGGGCTATTCCAACAGACGACCCCATTGCAGGTCAATAAACTGCACGACGTAATCTCGATCTCGGCAGGGTGGAATCACGGTCATGCGATTCAAAAAGACGGAACATCCTGGTCGTGGGGATTTAACGATAGCGCTACCGCGGGAGACGGGACGGTCAGTTTAACCGAGGTTAGAAATAACTCGGTTTGGACCCTAGATGACCAGACCAAAATCACGCCGGTCGAGATCGCGGGCAATCATCATTTCCAAATGATCGCGCCGATGCATAACGGCTCGTGCTACGCCATCGAGGCGGACGGAACGCTGTGGTATTGGGGAGTCAAGCTTCCGTCTTCCGGAGGAACGCAGCAATACGAGAAAGTCCCCGTTCAAATTCCGGGCATGAGCGATGTCAAAGGCATTTACGCCGTATCGGACGGCGCGTATGCGCTTAAAAAAGACGGCACGGTATGGACGACGTCCAAAACGCACGAAGATTTTACCCAAATGAAGCTGCCGAAGATTTCTTCCGTTTCCGCAGGAGGCTGGTTCCATGCGCTGGCGCTGGCCGAAGACGGCTCGGTATGGGCGTGGGGGGCTAACAGCGTCGGTCAGCTTGGAGACGGAACGACGAAGCGAATCGCGAAAGCTTCGCCGGCTATGCTCACCGCGTTTTATGCTCCGGTGCCACCGGTCGTGACGCCGCCAGTCGTAACGCCACCGGTCGTGACACCGCCAGTCGTAACACCACCGGTCGTGACACCTCCGGTCGTGACGCCGCCGGTAGTCACGTCTACGGTGTACGTGAACGGAAAGCTAACCCAAAGCAAGCTGAATCTCACCCCGAATCCTCCGATGCTGCTGCTCGCGGACGCCGTGAAGCTGATCGGAGCCAAATCGGCGGTCAATAAAAAGGTATATACGATAACGAGAGGCAAGGCGAAGCTTGAATTGTCCGCGGGAAGCGTATCCGCTAAGCTGAACGGCAAGGCGATCAAGCTTGCGCAAGCTCCTCTTAGCGTAACCGGCGGTCTGTGGATTCCCGTCTCGGCACTTGACCTTCTGGGCGCCAAGACGACTTGGAATGCGAAGACGAAGCGGTTGGATATCAAGCTAGCGTAACTATCGGCGCCATTCGTTAGAAGCAGTCGTTCGGCATTTTGCCGTAGGCTGCTTCTTTATTTTTCCTCGGACTCCGCCCGCAAAATAAGGTATGATGGTTTTGACTAAGTTGTCCGGGAGGCACTATGGAGCATCAGGCAGTTTTCGCGATTGCGATATTCCTCATAGCTTACGGCATGATCATCGTGGAGAAGGTTCATCGGACGATCGTCGCCATGCTCGGCGGCATCGCCGTCGTCGCTTTCGGCATCGTGGACGTGGACGCCGCGATTGCCAAATATATCGATTTCAACACGCTGGGCTTGCTCATCGGCATGATGATTATCGTCGGCGTAACCGCCAAGACGGGGCTCTTCAGCTATGTCGCGACCGTGGCGGCCAAGCGGGCGAAGGGCGAGCCCATCCGGATCATGCTGGCGCTGGCGATCATCACCGCGGTCGCTTCGGCGTTTTTGGATAACGTGACGACGGTGCTGCTCATCGTACCCGTGTCTTTCAGTCTCGCCAGGCAGCTGCAAGTGCACCCGTATCCGTTCCTGTTCACCCAAATCCTCGCGTCCAATATCGGAGGAACGGCGACATTAATCGGCGATCCGCCGAATATTATGATCGGCAGCGCGGTCAAAGAGTTGACCTTCATGGCGTTCATCAACAACTTGGCGCCGATCATCGCGCTCGTTATGGCCGTGCATTTGCCGTTATTCGTCTTGCTGTTCCGCGGCGGACTGCGGACGACGGAAACGCGTAAGCGCGAGGTTATGGCTATCGATGAACAGGTGCTGATTACCGATCGTCCGCTGTTGATGCGCTGTCTCGTTATTCTCGGACTTACGGTTGCCGGGTTTTTCCTGCATGGGCTTATTCATGTGGAATCGTCGGTAGTTGCGCTCGCCGGAGCTTTCCTGTTGCTGGTGCTCGAAGGCGAGCATGTGATGGAAGAGGCGTTCTCGCGCGTAGAATGGGCGACGATCTTCTTCTTCGTCGGTCTGTTCACGCTAGTAGGAGCGTTGGTGGAAACCGGGATCGTTCGGGATTTGGCGGAGCGGGCGATAGATTTGACGGGAGGCAACGTCGCCGCTACGGCGATGCTCGTGCTCTGGATGAGCGCGATCTTCTCAGCCTTCATGGACAATATCCCGTTCGTGGCGACGATGATTCCGCTCATTCAAGAGATGGGAAATATGGGCGTTCACAACCTGGAGCCGATCTGGTGGAGTCTCGCGCTCGGCGCATGCTTGGGCGGCAACGGCACGTTGATCGGCGCGAGCGCGAATCTAATAACGGCGGGACTGGCGGCTAAGGAAGGCTATCCGATCACGTTCTGGCGATTCATGAAGCTGGCATTTCCGCTTATGCTGTTATCCGTTGCGATCTGCAGCGTTTATATTTATTTACGATATTTGTAGGAACGGGCTTTGACCCGCGTGAAGGAGCACTCATGAAACAGATTAACAACAACATAGACCAACAACTCGGGAGTCCCACTGGCGGTCGCAAAGCCATTCTGTGGCTCATCATATTGCTCGGCTCGTTGACGGCTTTCGGGCCTTTATCTCTAGATCTCTACTTACCCGCGTTACCTAAACTCGCCGACGACTTCGGAACAAGCTCTTCTCTGGCGCAGCTAAGCCTCACCGCTTGCATGATCGGCTTGTCCGTCGGGCAGCTGTTCGCGGGCTCCTGGAGCGACATTCGGGGGAGACGGGTTCCGCTGCTCATCGGGCTTGCGCTATACGCTATCGCTTCCGTATTATGCGCGCTCAGTCCTTCGATCGGAACGTTCATAGCTCTTCGTTTCATTCAAGGCTTTGCGGGTTCCGCGGGCATCGTTATCTCCCGCGCGGCAGCGCGGGACTTGTACGAAGGCCCGGAGCTTACCCGGTTTTTCGCGATGCTCATGCTCGTTAACGGGGCCGCGCCGATCATCGCGCCGATTGCCGGAGGCCAGTTGCTTCAGACGATGGCTTGGGAAGGATTGTTTTACGTCCTGGCAGGCTGGGGGTTGTTGCTTTTCCTCGGCGTATTGTTCGGGTTGACGGAAACTCTCCGTGCAGAGAAACGGATGACCGGCGGGCTGAACGAGACGTTCCGAACGTTCCGCAGACTGCTCGGCAATCGCAAGTTCATGGGATACGCGCTCGCGCAAGGCTTAGTGTCCGCGTCGATGTTCGCGTACATTGCGGGCTCGCCGTTCGTGCTGCAGAACATCTATGGCGTGTCGCCGCAGCTATTCAGCGTGTTCTTCGCGGTGAACGGACTGGGCATCATTATTGCGGGTCAGTTCACCGGTAGGCTTGCCACTCGCGTCGGGGAAAAGAAGCTATTCATCGCCGGACTCATCATCGCCTGCTGCGGGGGCTTGCCGCTGTTGGCCATGATCGCGATTGACGCGCCGCTCGTCGGAATTTTGATTCCGCTCTTCTTCGTTGTCGCTAGCGTCGGCATCGTTGGCACTAGCGGCTTCGCGCTGGCGATGCGCGATCAAGGGCATGCCGCGGGAAGCGCATCGGCGCTGCTCGGCTTGCTGTCGTTCATGTTCGGCGGAATGGTTGCTCCGATCGTAGGGATAGCGGGCAGCGGCAATGCGTTGCCGATGGGCATTATTATCGCATCGGCCGAGCTCGCCGCGGCGTTCGTGTTCATCTTCATGATCGGGCGCCGGCGCAAATAACTTCGGAGTTGCATCGACTTCGCCGGTCGGGTACTATTTTTGCGATAAGCATGAGGGGGATTACGATTAAGATGAGTCACGCAAGCGGTCACGATAAAGAGCAATTACGGCAATCTTACAATAAATATGCGGAGCAACGGGATCAATCGAAGATGGAGCCGTGGAAGTTCGAGGTGCGACAGCAGTTTTTGCAATCGCTGCTCGAGAACGACGGAAATTCTATTTTGGAGCTCGGGGCAGGTCCGGGCCGCGACGGGCTATATTTTCAGGAGCATCGCTTTGAAGTCGTATGCGTGGACCTGTCGGACGAGATGGTGCGGCTATGTAAAGACAAAGGACTGGATGCAAGGCAAATGGACGTTCGCGAACTTCAGTTCGAGGAAGGGCAATTCGATAGCGTGTACGCGATGAACAGCTTGCTTCACGTGCCGAAGTCCGAGATCGGCGGCGTACTGGCAAATGTTCATCGCGTGCTGAAACCGGGCGGGTTATTCTTCTACGGCGTCTACGGTGGCGAAAGCTCCGAGGGCGTATGGGAAGGCGACAGCTACGAGCCTAAGCGGTTTTTCGCGATGTACGCAGATGAGGAACTGAAGGCGCTGGCGCAACCGCTGTTCAGCGTAGAGGAGTTTTACACGGTGCCGATGGGCGAGGGCGCGCCGCACTTTCAATCGTTGCTTTTGCGGAAGCAATAGGGGGAGCCGGGATGGCGAAGCAGAAATTTTACGTCGTGTGGGTAGGCAAGCAACCGGGCGTGTACGCAACATGGGCGGAGTGCCAGCAGCAGGTCGATCAGTTCGAGGGCGCCAAGTATAAGTCGTACGAGTCGAGAGCGGAAGCGGAAGCGGCTTATGCGGCAGGGTGGAAAAAAAGCTGGGGACAAGCCAAGGCCGCGGGCAGCGCCTCGTCTAAGTCGGCGAAAACATCGGGCGGCGCGGCATCCGGCGACAAGATTGACTACAACAGCATCTCCGTCGACGTCGGGACGGCCGGCAACCCGGGTCCCGTCGAGTATAAGGGCGTGGACACGCAGACCGGCGATATTCTGTTCTCCGTCGGACCGATCAGCAAGGGGACGAATAATCTCGGCGAATTTCTGGCGATCGTGCACGGACTCGCGTACTTGCAGAAGCTGGGCAGCGACAAAACCGTCTACAGCGACTCGGTCAACGCGATCAACTGGGTGAAGAAGAAGGAAGTCGCTTCGACGCTCGTCCGCGACGCCTCCACCGCCGAAATCTGGCGTCTCGTCGACCGCGCCGTCCATTGGCTGAAGACGACCCCTTACAAGAACAAGGTCGCGAAGTGGCAGACGAAAGAGTGGGGCGAGATCAAGGCCGACTACGGGCGGAAGTAGGCTCATTCGAAGAGGCACGCGGTGCCGAACGCCATTTGTTCATAACAGTAAAGCCAGGCAAGCGCGTCTATACACGCGATTTCCTGGCTTTTTATGTTTGAAGTACAAGCCTTTCCAACCGCCGCTGTATCGGTACCACACACCGCTAAATCACCGAAACTCCGCCAACCGCCGCTGTAACGGCAGCACACACCGCTAAATCGCCGAAACTCCGCGAACCGCCGCTGTAACGGCACCACACACCGCTAAAACGCCGAAACTCCGCCAACCGCCGCTGTAGCGGCACCACACACCGCTAAATCGCCGAAACTACGCCAACCGCCGCTGTAACGGCACCACATACCGCTAAATAGTCTGTGTCCGGTAAGTTTAAATGTAGCGTGCAGAAAACTGAATTTGAATGTCAGACGACTCACGGACCATAGCGACTCTACTCCTGGGTCACGAGTCTATAATGCAGATATGGCGGACACTGAAGTCGGTAATTGGGCTTTCATGCTGGGAATAGGTGAAGTTTGCAGTGAATAAGGGCGCCTGTGTCCGCGATTAGCTTAATAGCACGCATTTGGGGCGGGATAGAGTCATCTTTGTCCGTTGGGTTTGTGTGATTTAGGTTTGTGAGCCATTCCACCGTTAAATCCGCCGCTGATCCTTGAACTCCTTAGGCGTGCAGCCGGCATGCTTCTTGAACATCGTGGAGAAGTATTTGTAGTCTCCATAGCCAACCCGTGCGGCAACCTCATACGTTTTGGCTCCTGGTTCGCATAGGAATAGCTTGGCTTTCTCGACTCTGTACCGATTGAGCCAATGCACGAAGTTCATGCCGGTCTCTTCCTTGAACACGCGGCTCAAGTAGTTAGGAGTTACGTACACCGTTCCGGCAATATCGGCAAGGCTGAAATCTTCCGCGTAATGTTGCTCGATATATTGAATAGACGAGGCTACCATCATCCTGAAGCTCGGGGCGAGGTCGTCTTTGTTCGTTCTCAGCGCGTCCAGCGCTTCGGCATACGATGCGGCAAGCTCTAGCAAATTGTCGCGGATGCCGCCGAGTCCGATCGAGACGGACAGCTTAATATATTGGCGAATCGCGACTTGAATTTCCTGGGCAAGCGACTCCATGAACTCTCCGGTCAATTCATCCGCACTTATTAAGGCGATTAGCTGATCTTGCTCGCCGTACACGACGACGCCAGCGGTTTTCGACAAAATTATTTCCTCGGAAATGTTCATTATGGCATATTTCAACAGTTGTCGACCGGATTCCGGCATGCGATCGGTCATCGGGCCGAAATCGTCGATAGCGATCGCGGCGATCGCATAGTCCGGTCCGGTTAAATTCACGCGAAGCGAGTCGGCTTTCGCTAAGATCGCGACGTCCGATGCATATCCGCCTTTCAGCAGCTTATTGATGAACGAAGATTTGATCGTGGGATAATTCTCGTTCCAGACGTGCTCTTGGGATTGGCGGCTGGATTTGCTCGCTTCCGCTTGCAAGATGGTTTCTTTTAACCCCGCTAAAACTTCGATCAAATTTTCCGCGCCTACCGGCTTCAGCAAATAATCGTTGACGCCGACGGAGATCGCTTTTCGCGCGTACGCGAAATCCTCGTAGCCGCTAACGATGACGATCTTAGTGTCCGGCAATTGTTGTCTCAATTGATCCGCCAGCGTCAGTCCGTCCATAGACGGCATTCGGATATCGGTCATTACGATGTTCGGTTTGAGCGAGGCGGCTAACCTAAGCGCATCCGCGCCGTTTCCCGCTTCGCCGACGATTTCCATCCCGAGAGCCTCCCAATCGATCGAGACGCGGATGCCTTTGCGGATAATCGGTTCGTCGTCCACGAGCAAAATACGGATCATAAGGATCCTCCCTGTACGAAAGGTTGTTTAATGATGACGGTCGTGCCTGCCCCCGGAGCGCTCGTAAAATGGAGTCCGTATTCGGAGCCGAAATATAACTGAATGCGGTCGTTCACGTTTTTGATTCCGAATCCCCGATTATCCTCTTCGACACGAAACAATAACCGATTGATTTCGTTCTCGTCCGCGCCGGCCCCGTCGTCGGTAATTTGGTAAATAAGCGTACCGCCTTCGGCGAAAATATCGACGTCGATCCGCCCGTTCTCGCCTTTCTTCTCGATGCCGTGCTGAATGGCGTTCTCGACGATCGGCTGAAGAATAAGCTTGGCGACCCTGCCGTTAAGCACATCGTCCGATACGCGGATCGTAAATCGGATGCGATCCTCGAAGCGCTTCTCCTGAATGAAGATGTAATGGTTCAAATGCTCGATCTCGCTTTTCACCGTCGTAAATTCATTGCCGCTGTTCAGGCTTAGCCTGAATAGCTTGGAGAGCGCTTGAACGAGATTGGAGCTTTCGTGCGCCTTCTCGATCCGGCACATCCAATAGATCGTGTCCAGCGTGTTATACAGAAAATGCGGGTTGATCTGCGCATGCAGCGCCTTCAGCTCCGCTTCCTTCTGCTTGATCTGAACCGCGTACACTTCGTGGATCAGCTCGCCGAGCTTATGGGACATCCGGTTGAAGCTTCGCCCGATAAGCGCAATTTCGTCGTTGCCCGTAACGCTCAGATTGACTTTGAAGTTCTCGTGCTCGAGCTCCTTCATCGCTTTGCGAATTCGATTCAGAGGACCGAGCACCCGATAAGTGAATAGCACGATCATGGCGATGCAAATAGCCGAAATGATGCATAGGACGACGATCGTGAAGTTGCGAATCGAATGCGCGTCGCGCGAAAGCTCGTTAAGAGGAACGAGATTCACGAGCCTCCATCCGGGACGGGACAAGTTATATCGCGTCTCTATATAGGGCTGCCCGTCGATTTTAGCCTGGAAGTAGCCGTTCGTGTCTTCATATATTCGCCGATCGTCGTATTTCTCGTTCAGCTTGTCGCCAAGGAGGCTGGCATTGAGAGAAGAGATAACGTTCCGCTGCTCGTCTATGACAAACGTGTCCACGTTATTGCTAAGCGGCTTGTTGCGATAAATATTCGAGATTTCGTCTTCGAGGATGTTGATCTTAATGAAGGCGAGATCGGAAGACAAGTTGTCGATGTCTTTGAACACTTTAAGGAAAGAGATGACTTTCGTCTCGGTATTATCGTAGTTCGTTACCGTGTCCGCCATGAGCAAGCCTTCTCCCCGAAGCTCGAGCAAGCGCCGTTTCATGTTCGGGCTAATGACGTTGGTGGCGCTGGCTGTATCGAACGTAAGCCCGTTGGCAGCTTCGACGTAGATGGAATAGATATTCGTTCGGAACACGACGAAGTTGTTGACGGAATTAACCGCACCCTGTAGCAACGCGTTAGGCGAGCGGCTGATCTGGTCGGCGGACATTCTCATATAGTTCATGAACTCTTTGTTTTGCCAAAGATAGTAGGAGGAGTTCTTCATATCTTTGAACACTTGGTCGATATTATCCGCGATTTGCTGCACGGTGTTGAAGTTCGAGAGGCTCACTTTGTCCTCTATGATGTCGGTCGCCTTGACGTAAGAGAATACGCTTACAAGAATGAGCGGCACGACCGCGATGACGAGCGAGAAGAGCATGAATTTATGCTGCAGGCTGAAGAACCTTTTGGTGAAAATGCTTATCCCTCCATGCGCGTATTCTCCGGTAACTATAGGTTAGATCGGAATCGCCGTACGTTCAACACTTCGGGGCAAACAAAGTATTATTTTAGACTTTTTAATAGAATCGTCACCTTTTTTTTCGCGGCTTGCCCTGACACAATGGGAACAGAAGCCAGGAAGCGGGCCCGCTGCCTATTCGACAATTTCATTAGGAGGCTATGACATGAGAGGGAAAGGGTCATTATCAAAGTGGGTTGGATTGCTGGTCGTTCTAACGTTGGTATTGGCGGTCGCCGCCGCTTGCGGCAATAACGATAACGAGAAAAATAACGCAACTGCGTCTTCGCCAAGCGTAAGCGCGCCGGCTAGTTCGGAAGAAGCGCCGCCTGCGTCGGAGGATACGAAGAAAGAACCGATTACGGTCACGTTAATGGATTTGTGGGCGAAGGATAAGACGGAGAACGTATCGACTTCCGTACGGGAAGCGCTCGCGAAGTTCCAAGAAGAAAACCCGGATATCATCGTTCAAGAGGAATCGATCGGCGACCAAACGGCTTATTATACGAAGCTGAAGACGCTTGCGGCTTCCAACGAATTGCCGGACATCTTCATCAGCAAAGGCTCCGAGCTGGCCATGTTCGCTAAGAACGGCGCAGCGGCTCCGCTCGACGAAATTCTTAACGCGGACGCGGCTTGGAAAGACGGCTTCCTGCCTTCTTCCTTCAACGACCTAAGCACCGAAGGTAGCATCTACGGCGTTCCGTTCTCCATGCTGGCGACGCACGTCATCTACTACAACAAACAAATTTTCGCGGACGCTGGCATCGCTTCGTTCCCGACGACTTGGGCTGATTTCGAGAGCGCGATCGAGAAGCTGAAAGCGAAGGGCGTTACGCCGATCGCGCTAGGCAACAAAGAACAATGGGTGGCCGAATCGTGCTTGCTCAGCGCATTGGGAGACCGTTACACGGGCTCCGATTGGTTTAACGGCATTATCGCGAAATCCGGCGCGAAGTTCACCGACGCGGACTTCGTTACTGGCTTGACGGCATTCCAGAACCTGGCTAAGCTCGGCGCCTTCAATAAGGATATGAACAGCATCAACAACGATCAACAAAAGACGCTCTACTTCAACGGCAAAGCCGCGATGTTCATCGAAGGCAGCTGGGCGATCGGAGCGGTTATGGCCGCGCCTGCCGAAATCGCCGAGAACACGGAAGTAGCCGTATTCCCTTCGGTCGACGGCGGCAAAGGCCAAGCGCTGGCAACCTCCGGCGGCGCAGGCTCCGGCTTCGCGGTTGGCGTTAAAGGCTACGCGGAGAAGAAAGAAGCGATCGCGAAAGTGCTTAAAGCAATCAGCGGAGCGGAATTCGCGAAGAGCCTCGCAGAGAAAGGCGAGCCGGTCGCATACAAAGTCGCGGACTATGACAAGAGCAAAGTCAGCTCGCTCGCGGTCAAATACGCCGCATTGTCTTCGCAGCTTCAGTTCACGCCGATCTACGACTCCTACTTGAGCCCGGCGGTCATCAGCAAGATGAACGCAGGCTTGCAGGATCTGCTGATCGACGCCGTATCGCCGCAAGACCTCGCCGCGAGCATTCAAGCGGAATACGAGAAAAATTAACGTACGGCAATAGAATCGTCGGCCGCCGGGGAATCGCAACATTCCCCGGCCGCTGTTAAGGAGCGTAGCGGAGTGAACTACAAAAGCGCTTTAAAAATCAAGAAATCCACGCTACTCGGTCTCCTTGTTCCCGGCATCGCCATCTATTTGTTCATTATCATCGTGCCGTTATGCCTCTCGTTCTACTATAGTCTGACGGATTGGACGGGCGGGCCGATCAAGCATTTCATCGGGTTCGACAATTACCATGAGCTGCTAGGAGATTCGCTGTTTTGGAAGTCGTTCAAGAATAATATGACGATCGTGTTCCTTACGCTCGTTATCCAGATGGGTCTCGCTTTCCTGCTCACCGTGCTGTTCATGTCCAAAGCGATGCGCATGAAAGAGTTTCACCGGACGGTTATCTTTTTCCCAGTCGTGTTATCCGCGGTAGTCGTAGGCTTCATTTGGCAGATGATGTACAGCAACGATTACGGGATATTGAACGCCGTGCTTCGGTCGCTCGGCATGGGCGATGCGATCCAGGCTTGGCTGGACGATCCGAAGATCGTTATTTATTCCGTCGCCGCGCCGCTCATCTGGCAATATCTCGGCATCCCGCTCATTATTTTTCAATCGGCCGTGCAGGGCATCTCGAAGGAAATTTACGAGACTTGCGAGCTCGACGGCTGCACGGGCATTCGCAAGGCGCTCTACATTACGTTCCCGCTCATCTTCGACACGATTAAAGTCGTCATTATGCTTAGCATCGCCTCGAACATGCTTGTTTTCAGCCATATTTACGTGTTGACGGGCGGAGGGCCGGGCACGAGCTCGATGGTGCTGGCGCAATACGCGTACAACACGTCGTTCACGAGCATGCGGTTGGGTTACGGCAGTACGGTCACGATGGGGATATTCGTGCTTAGCTTCGGATTGGTGCTCATCTTCAAAAAGCTGGCGGAGGTGAAGCAACGGTGATTTTGTTCTCCACATTGCGCGGATTCGGCAGATTGACATTCAATCTATTCGTGCTCCTGTTCTCGTTATCTTGCCTATTCCCGATCCTATGGATCGTCTATTCGTCCCTGAAGAGCAAAGAAGCGTTCATGCTGGACAGCGTCTCCTTGCCGAAAGTGTTGCACTTTAGCAACTATCATAAGGCTTTCGTAGAAGGCAAGATGTACACCTACTTCATCAGCAGCGCGTTCAATACGATCGCGACCGTCGCGCTCGTCATCGTGCTGGCCTTCTGCATCGCTTATGTGTTGTCGCGGTATAAATTCAGGGGCCGCAATATGATTTACACGCTGTTCATCTTGGGCATGCTCATCCCGGTCTACGGGTTGCTCGTGCCGCTGTTCCTGCAATTCAAGGTGCTCGGGTTGAACGATAAGTTCTACACGCTGCTCATGCCGTATATCGCGATCCGCTTGCCGCTATCGATCTTCCTGTTCGAGAGCTTCATTAAGACGGTGCCGGTCGAGCTGGACGAAGCGGCTTACATCGATGGGGCATCCACGACCTATACAATGACGCGGATTATTATGCCGGTGTGCAGGCCGGTCATCGCGACCGTGCTCATCTTGGCTTTCCTCGACACGTGGAACGAGTTCCCGTTCTCGCTCGTATTGGTCGCGCAGGAGCATCTGAAGACGCTGCCGGTCGGACTCACGAATTTCTACGGTCAGTACACGACGGATTATACGACGTTGATGGCGGCGATGGTGTTGTCCATCTTGCCCGTCATGGCGGTCTATCTGATCTTCTATAAGAACATTATCAAAGGCATGACCGCGGGAGCGGTAAAAGGTTGATGTTCCTCCGTGCAGTCCATGTGGCTGCCGGATAACATTTAATAAATCTTGTAAGCGCTTAATATGGGAAAAAGGGAGGGATATCGTTTGCATTAGGTAAGAGGGGTATACGGCAAATATCTAAATGGAGAGGGAGATCATCATTATGATTCGTACAACGCAAGGAAGGCCATTCGGAATTTTGCTAATCGTCGCCCTATTCGTCGGCCTGATCGCCAATCTGGCACAAGCGCCTGAAGCGGCTGCCGCAGGCGTAACTTTGCACGTAGCCAAAAACGGGAACGATTCGAACGCCGGAACGGCCGCCGCGCCATTCCTGACAATCAATCGCGCGGCGCAAGTCGCTCTACCGGGAGACAAAGTCGTCGTCCATGCGGGTCTGTACCGCGAGACGGTCAAACCGGCGCGGGGAGGCGCGGACGAAGCCACTCGGATTACGTATACGAACGCCGGCGACGGCGAAGTCGTCATCAAGGGCTCGGAAGAGGTCAACAACTGGACCCTTTATCAAGGCAACGTATGGCGCGTCACGCTTCCGAACACTTACTTCGGCAGCTATAACCCGTACTCGACCCGCCAACCGCAGGGAGGCGAAGGCGGCTTCTTCTCGTTCTATACGGCAGGCGACGTCTATCTGGACGAATTGGCCTATTACGAGAAAGGCTCGTTGAACGACGTGCTGGCTTCGGGAGATACGTGGTATACGGAAGTTACGGGCACTCAAACGACGATTTACGCTAACTTCGGCAATTCCGATCCAAACGCGAAGCTCGCGGAGATCAACGTCCGCCGGCAAGTGTTCGCGCCGGACGTCTGGGGGCTCGGCTACATTACCGTCGACGGCTTTACGATCAAGCATGCCGCGAATACGTACTCGGATTTCCCGGGCGTACCCGACAGACGGCAAGCCGGCGCGATCAGCGTCTACGGCGGCTTGAAGTGGATCATCCAGAACAACATCATTATTAACGCCCGCACGATCGGCATCGATATCGGACTCGGCAACGACGAGTGGGCCGGCAACCGGCCGGGAACGACGCGTACGAATTTCCATAATACGAACCTATACGGTTCGCATATCGTGCGTAACAACTACATCGCGAGAAGCGGACAATCGGGTATCGCCGGCGTATTCTCGTGGAACTCGGACATTATGTACAACCGAATCGAAGATACGAATTACCGCGACGAATTCAGCGGTGCGGAGACGGCTCCGATCAAAGTGCACTACATGAACGAAGGCCTCATTAAAGGCAACTACATTAAGAACTCGAAGGGCGGCAACTCCGCCGGCATTTGGACGGACTGGGGCAACCAGAACGTCCGCGTGACGGGCAACATCGTCATGAACGCGCCGTGGGGCTATTACGCGGAAGCCATTCACGGCCCGATTCTAGTAGACAACAACGTGTTCATCGGCAATAGCGACATTCGCATGCTCGACTCCACCGGCGTCGTGTATGCCAACAACCTGTTCGTCGACAACGGCACGGTCCACGCGGACGGCGCGGGACGGGACAGCTACTACTTCGTACCCGGCACGATGAACGAGACTAGCTCCGTGAATTCCGTTCAAAAGTTTTTCTGGTACAACAACCTGTTGAGAGGCACGACGCTTCCGAACAACGAGACGAACAAGACGCAGGTCAAAGAAGGCAACTTCACCGATGCCGTCTCGAACGTCCGTTATTCGGCTACGAATACGGGCCTCAGCCTCACCTTCGATCTCAACACCGCGGGTATTCAAGGGCTCAGCCCAGTCACCCAGCAGCGGGTTGGCATTATCCCCGAGGCGAATGAGAGCATCGCCGCTAACGTGACGACCGACTTCTTCGGCAACAGCTTCGGTTCGTCCAATATTATGGCGGGCCCGTTTGCTAACGCGCATTCCGGTACGAACACTTACGCGCTGTGGCCGCCTGCGGGTCAGAACGTCCCGACGCCGCCACCGCCGCCGGCTGGTACGCCGATCAACTTGTCCGTGAATCCAGGCGTGACCGCCACCGCTTCCTCTTCGGACGGCGCAACGACGGTAGACAAAGCGATTGACGGCAACGGTTCTACGCGCTGGTCGTCCGCCTTTACGGACAACGAGTGGATCAGAATCGACCTTGGGCAGGCGTACAACTTGACCGGGACGAAGCTGTCATGGGAAGCGGCATACGGCAAGTCTTACAAAATTCAAGTATCGGTCGACGGCACGAATTGGACCGACGCCTATTCGACGACGACGGGTGACGGCGGCATCGATCAGCTTAGCCTTAACGCCAGCGGCAGATACGTGCGCATGCTCGGCATTCAGCGCGGAACGCAGTACGGCTACTCTCTGTGGGAATTCGAGGTATATGGCACGTTGGGAGGCGGAGGAGGCGGCAGCAACCAAGCGCTGAACAAGCCGGTTACCGTATCCTCGGTTGCCGACAATACGCAAGGCGCGATGGCTGTCGACGGCAATGCGCAGACGCGCTGGACGTCGGCTTACACGGACAATCAGTGGATCAGAGTCGATCTCGGGCAGACGTACAACTTGACCGGCGCGAAGTTAACGTGGGAGGCGGCGTACGGCAAATCCTACAAGCTGCAAGTGTCCGGAGACGGGACGAACTGGACCGACGCTTACTCGACGACGACCGGTGACGGTGGGACGGACCAATTGAGTTTCAGCGGAAGCGGTCGTTACGTGCGGATGCTCGGCGTGCAACGCGCGACGCAGTACGGCTATTCGCTATGGGAGATCGAGGTTTACGGCACTCCGGCGGGCGGCGGCAGCAGCAACCAAGCGCTCAACAAGCCGGTAACCGTATCCGGGGTCGCCGACAATACGGTAGGCGCATCCGCGGTGGACGGCAACGGGGCGACTCGCTGGTCGTCGGCCTATACGGATAACCAATGGCTGGTCGTCGATCTGGGCGCCGCCAAAACCTTAACAGGGGCGAAGCTCGTCTGGGAAGCCGCATACGGCAAATCTTACAAAATCCAGGTTTCCGGCGATGGCTCGGCTTGGACGGACGTCTACTCGACGACGACCGGTGACGGCGGCACCGATCAGCTAAGCTTTAGCGGCAGCGGCAGATACGTGCGCATGTTGGGCGTGCTGCGTGCGACGCAATACGGATACTCGCTTTGGGAATTCGAAGTTTACGGTAGCTAATACGGAGGTGACATCTAATGGTGAAAGGAAAAAGCTTGAAGCTGATTTGCTCCGCACTGTTGGTTGCGACCGCGGCTTTGTCCGCGGTGGCGGTCGGCAGTACGGTCACGCCTAAGACGGCAAGCGCCGCCAACTATAATCCGCAGCGCATCGGATTGTCCTATTCTTATCCTACGACGTACAGCGATTGGGCGAACGCCTTCCTTGCCGGCAACGGCAAAATGGGCATCATGGTGTTCGGCAATCCGCTGAACGATACGATCGTCTATAACGATCGGGGCTTCAACTTGGCGAAATCGAAGGATCGCACCTTCAATCAGATCAGCGCAGCCGATCTGAATTCGATCAAGAACAACGCCGCGGCCGGCAACTTCGCGGCGGCGAACCAACTCGCCGCGAGCGCGCCCGGCTGGAGCGACGGCGGCGAAGGGAACAGGCATCCCGGCTACGAGATGCTGATCAATATTCCCGCTAGCGGTACGGTAACGAACTACTCCCGCACGACGGATTTTCGCACGGGCGAAATCACGGTCAATTGGACGGATAACCGCGGCACCTGGCAACGCAAGTCGTTCGTCTCAAGGCAGGACGACGTCATCGTGCAATATTTGCCTAAGCCGACGAACGGGACGATTACGGCGTCGATTCAATTGTCGACCGATCCGGGGATGGCTTTTCCGGCTGGCATGACGTTCACGAACGCTTCCGCGACGGACTACTTGAACATGCGAGTCAACTACCCGTCGAACACGAACGGCGCAGGCTATGAAGGCGTGACCCGCGTCATTACGTCCGGCGGGACGAAGAGCATGAACGGCAACGTGCTGAACATTACCGGCGCGGATTCGGTCATGCTGCTTACCCGGACCGCCAAGTATTATAGCGACAGCGCAAACCAGTGGAACCAGAAGAAGCTGCAGAGCCAGCTAGCTGCGATCTCTACCGATTACAACACGCTGCTGAACGGGCAGAAGGCGACGCACCAGACGATTTACGATCGCGTTAAGCTGGATCTGAACGCAAGCGCGGCCGATCGGGCGAAGTCGAACGAAGAGCTGCTGGCCATGCAAAAGGCGAGCTCGACGCCGGTCAAGGCGCTGTGGGAACGAGTATTCGACTCTGGGCGCTATTACTATCTGTCGTCGAGCAGCTCCCAGACGCCGCCGGACCTGCTCGGCATCTGGACCGGCGACTGCAACGCCGGTTGGGGCGGCTACTACCATATGGACGCCAATCTGAATTTGCAGATCTCCGGAGGCAACATCGGGGATATGCCGGAGGCGATGGCCGGGTACTTCGCCCTTAACGAAGCTTGGAAGACGGATTTCCAGACGAACGCGCAGAAGCTGCTCGGCGTGCGCGGTATGCTGGCCGCAGGCAATAGCCCCGGTCCGACGAGCGGACTTATGGCGGCGATTAACACCTATTATCCGTATCAGTATGCGACGGGCGAAGAGGCGTGGCTGCTGTATCCGTTCTGGGAGCATTACCTGATTACGGGGGATACGACGTTCTTGCGCGACCATCTCTATCCGCTGCTCAAGGAAATGGGCTACTTCTACGAGGACTTTTTGACCAAAACCGACAGCAATGGAAAGTATATTTTCGCGGGATCCGTATCGCCGGAAAATCAGCCTTCCAATCTTGCCGTGTCGCTGGTCAACAACTCGACCTTCGACATCGCGGGGGCGAAGTTCGCGCTAACTACGCTCATTCAGGCGGCGAATACGCTCGGGCTTGATCAAGGAGCGGGCCAAGGCGTCGAGAAATGGACGAACATTCTGAACAAGCTGCCGCCGTACTTGATCAACGCTGACGGCGCGCTGCAGGAGTGGTCGTGGCCGGGCTTGAACGACACGTACAATCACCGGCATTCCAGCCACCTCGTCAACGTATGGCCGTATCGCGAAATTACGCCGGAAAGCAATCCGACGTTGTTCAACGCGGCATCGACGACGCTGGAGATGAAGGACGCTTACAGCTACGAGAACGCAGGGCATGGGATCTTGCATTCGGCTCTTATCGCGGCTAACTTGAAAAACGCCCAGTCGGTGTACGGCAAGCTGATGCGGCTGACGAAGGAAGACTTCTACTATAACAGCCTGGCGACATCCCATTACACGAACCACGGCGTATTCGCGACTGACGTCGCCAATACGATGCCCGGCATCATGATGGAGATGCTCGTCTCCTCCAGCCCGGGCACGCTCGAATTGTTGCCGGCTTTGCCGCAGCAGCTCGACAAAGGCGCGATCTCCGGCGTCAAGGGGCGCAACCGGGTCACGGTTCAGGAGCTGAGCTGGGATTTGACGACAAATACGCTGAACGCGACCGTCAAGTCCGACATTAACCAAAGTATCACGCTGATTCAACGCAGAGGCATCGATTCGATTACGTCCAGCGCGCCGGTCAGCGCATCGCCGCTCGGACCGACCGCTAGAGTCTTACAGCTCCAGGCTGGCGTCAGCACGACGATCTCGATCGGCATGGGCCAGCTCGGACCGGTCAACTTGGCTTTGAACAAGCCGGTTACCGTATCTTCGACGTCCGATAATTCGACGGGCGCGAACGCGGTGGACGGCAATACGGGCACGAGATGGTCTTCGGGTTATACCGATAACGAATGGATCGCGGTAGATCTCGGTTCCACGTACAATTTGACCGGAGTGAAGCTGAGCTGGGAGGCCGCCTACGGCAAGTCGTACAAAATCCAAGTGTCCGGCGACGGGTCGAACTGGACGGATGCTTACTCGACGACGACCGGCAACGGAGGGTCTGATCAGATTAACTTCACGGCGAGCGGCAGGTACGTGCGAATGCTCGGCGTACAGCGAGCGACGGCATTCGGTTACTCGCTTTGGGAGTTCGAAGTGAAGGGGACGCCCGGCGGCGGAGGCGGCAGCGGCAACGCGGCATTGAACAAGCCGGCTAGCGTATCGTCGGTGTCGGATAATACGGTGGGCGCGTCCGCGTTCGACGGCAATGCGAACACAAGATGGTCTTCGGGTTATACGAACAACGAGTGGATCTCCGTAGATCTTGGTTCAACTTACAACTTGACCGGCGCGAAGTTAAGCTGGGAGGCGGCGTACGGCAAGTCGTACAAAATCCAAGTATCAAGCAATGGCACGAGCTGGACGGACGTTTACTCGACGACGACCGGCGACGGGGGAACGGACCAGCTTAACTTCACGGCTAGCGGCAGGTACGTACGTATGCAAGGCGTGCAGCGGGCAACGGCATACGGATTCTCGTTATGGGAGTTCGAGGTTTACGGAAGCGTCGCGCAAAGCAGCAGTAATCTGGCGTTGAATCGACCGGTTACGGTAACGTCGGTCGCCGACAATACGCAAGGCGCCAGCGCGGTGGACGGCAATGGTGCGACGCGTTGGTCTTCGGGCTACACGGACAACGAATCGCTGACGGTCGATCTCGGTGCCGTCAAGAGCCTGACCGGAGCCAAGCTAACATGGGAAGCGGCCTACGGGAAGTCGTACAAAATCCAAGTGTCGAGCAACGGCACGAGCTGGACGGACGTGTACGCTACGACGACCGGCGACGGAGGAGTCGATCAGCTTAGCTTCGCAGCCAGCGGCAGATACGTCCGCATGCTCGGTACGCAACGGGCGACGCAATACGGATTCTCCTTATGGGAGTTCGAAGTGTACGGAAGTTAACGAAAAGACGTCGGATCATAAAGAAAGAGGCTGTCCCAAAAGTCATTGACTTAGGGACTGCCCTGTTTTATTCATTATCGATTTAGGTT
>NZ_JBHSNC010000019.1:0-104463 GCF_042655785.1 Cohnella yongneupensis | reverse complement strand
CTTTTAATGAAAAGCCTTTCGGCTCAATCTGTATTGCTGGTTTGTCTTCCTCGAACCGAAGTTCGTTTCAGACGTTTTATTACCGTAAATTACGCTCGATGTTCAGTTTTCAAAGTGCAAGTTTGTTTTGTTTCTTTTTGTCATCCGCGCTAACGGCGACTTTTATAATATATCACAGCGCTCACACTCGATGCAACCACTAATTTGTGGTATTTCGTTCGATCCGTTGAAGCGAGTTACATGTGCCCAACAGGCGCGAGAACTACTGTACCACATGCGGATATGTCGCGTCAACGTCTGTTCCGACATTTTTCACGGGTAACCTGCATTCGTCGCGCGCATTCGTCCATCTACCGCTCGCGCAAGCGATCGCCTCACACCAATAGCATCGACTGCAAACCTAGAACCAAGCCAATTCCAGGCAGGCCAAGCACGGCTACCGTCCCGATCGTAACAGGATTAAGCGGCACGTACCACCCGGTAACCCAACCGGAGAAATTGAGCGCGTACAACGCCATTGCCGATACGACCAAATGAATGCCGAACCGCGTTAACGATCCTTTGGGCGCTTGCTTGCGCAGCAATAACAATCCGAGAGACGTCGCGGACGCGATCAACAGCACTAACCAGAACGTCTTCATTCGCGCCCCACGCTGCCTTCAGGCAACTTGGAATGATCCCAGTACCATTTGGCTTGGCGCAACAGCATATCCAATTTACGTTCAGCGGCTTCGAGACAATAGATCGCGTAATCGACGTGATCCGAACCTAACGCGTCTTGAAATCTCCATTCCGCCAGACGCCATTCCCGCTCCGCTTCACGAACGTCGTCGATCAGTCTTTGTCGCTCGCTCTTCTCTAAGGCAACCTCTTCACGGACTTCGCGTAGCACGTTTAAACGCATGGCAATCCCTCCCGCGATTTACATAGGGGTCGTCCTCATGGACAACCCACTATATTTCTATTCGCGGCTCGTCTTATATAGAACAATAAATATAAAAAAAGAGACGCCCGAAGGCGCCTCCTACCTATAAACCCGTATCTATCGATACTTAATAGAGTTCCCTGCGCCCTTCGAGCGCCCGGGAGAGCGTGACCTCGTCCGCATACTCCAAGTCTCCGCCGACCGGCAAGCCGTGCGCAATGCGCGTGACTTTAATGCCGAACGGCTTCACTAGTCGCGATAGGTACATCGCCGTCGCTTCGCCTTCGATATTCGGATTCGTCGCCAATATCATTTCCTGCACCCGCTCGTCTCCGAGCCTGCGCAGCAATTCGGCGATGCGAATTTCATCCGGCCCAACGCCGTCCATTGGAGAAATCGCGCCGTTTAGTACGTGGTACTGTCCGTTGAACTCGCGCATTCTCTCCATCGCGACAAGATCCTTCGGCTCCTGGACGACGCAAATGATGGAGACGTCCCTGGACTTGTCGGAGCAAATCCGGCAAGGATCCGTATCCGTGATGTTGCAGCATACGGAGCAATACGTCAGGTTACGCTTCACGTTCACGAGCGCCTTGGCGAAGTCGATGACTTCTTCTTCTTTCATTCGCAAGACGTAGAATGCAAGTCGCGCCGCTGTCTTAGGTCCGATACCCGGCAAGCGGGAAAAGGAGTCGATCAGCTTGGCTATCGGTTCTGGATAGAACAAAACGGTCGTTCCCCTTTAGAACAGGCCCGGAATTTTCATGCCGCCCGTATATTTGCCCATATCCTTATTCGCAAGCTCTTCCGCTTTCGTCAGCGCGTCGTTAACTGCCGTAAGAACGAGATCTTGCAGCATCTCGATATCTTCCGGATCGACCGCTTCCGGTTTGATCGTAATGCTTTGCACTTGTTTATGACCATTGACCGACACAGTGACAACCCCGCCACCAGCGGAACCTTCAATCGTCTTCGTCCCTAGCTCTTCTTGTGCCTTCAGCATTTGTTCTTGCATCTTCTTCACTTGCTTCATCATTTGGTTCATGTTGTTCATTGTTGTATCCTCCCTAATCTAATCGTCTTTAATCGTTACAAGCTGTTCCCCGAACAGACGAATGGCCTCGTCCACCAACGGCTCCTTAGCCGATCCCGCTTCCTCTTCCGGTTCGAGCTTCAGCTCTTCCCGGTCTTCGCCCGCTTGCTTGCCGGAGTGTTCTGCCAACGCTTCCTGCCATTCCTTCTGCATGACGGTGAAAAGCTGCGTCGGTTGCCCGATCAAGCTGCTTATTACGCCTTCGATCATCCCTTTGTTAGCGGGCTTCTCGGTCGTCTCGCGGTGAATCGTGTTACGGAACGCGACAAGCAGCGTATTGTCGGAGTAGCTTACCGGTTCGCCATCGACGAGCCAAGCATGCACGGTAACCCGCTCTTCCTTAACGCGCTGAAGAATCTGCGGCCACTTCGAAGCAACGGAACCGATGGCTCCTTGCGCCTCGATGAATCCCGTCAGCTTCACGCGCGTCCTCGGCGCGGCGACGGATCTTTGCGCGACAGCCGAACCCCCTGCGCCAGCGCGGCCACCGCCGCCCGAACTTGCTGCGGACGCTCCGGCCGCGCCGCCTATGGAACCGCCGCCCGCGAGCGCAGCGCTCAGTCGGCTTTCGAGACCGGCGATCTGCTGCTTCAGTTGCTGAAGCTCCCCGCGCGCCGCACCGCCATCGGACGTCGAAGCTCGCTTATCCCCCGCAGCCGATTCGGGCTCCGCGCATAACTTCAAGAGCGCGATCTCGAACATCGTCTGCGGATGAGCCGCATATTTCATTTCACTCTGATAACGATTCAACAAGTCAATGATAGCAAATAACCGCTCGCGAGAAAATCCGTCAGCCATCTTGCGAAGCTCCGCGGGATCGGCTATCCGTCCGGACGAGCCCGTCGCTTCGGGCGCCAATTGCGCTAGGAGCATGTCGCGGAAGTAATGCATGAGCTGCTCCAGGCACTTATCCGCGCTCTTGCCCGCGCGCATCATCTCGTCGATCTCGCGCAGCACCGCCGACGCGTCGGCTTCGCGAATCGCGACCGCAAGGCGGGAGAACTGGTCGGACGGCAATCCGCCCGTAGCCTCCACCGCTTGCGCCAGCGTCACTTGCCCGCCGGTGAAGGACGAAATCTGGTCTAGCAAGCTTAGCGCGTCGCGCATACCGCCGTCAGATAGACGTCCGATATATTTAAGCGCTTCCTCTTCCGCCGAGATATTCTCCTCGCCGCATATTTCCTTCATCAATTCCGTCTGCTCGCCGAGCGGCACGCGACGGAAATCAAAACGCTGGCATCTCGAGATGATCGTCGGCGGCAGCCTATGCGGCTCCGTCGTCGCCAAAACGAACATGACGTGCCCGGGAGGTTCCTCGAGCGTCTTCAGCAGCGCGTTGAACGCTTCCGTCGTGAGCATGTGCACTTCATCGATAATATAAACTTTACGCCGCACTTCCGTCGGCGAATATTTCACCTTGTCGCGAATATCGCGAATCTCTTCGACCCCGCGGTTAGACGCGGCATCGATCTCGACGACGTCCATGACCGATCCGGACGTGATGCGGTGGCAGGCAGAACACTCGTTGCATGGCTCCGGCGCCGGACCGCGCTCGCAGTTGACGGCTTTCGCCAATATTTTGGCGGCGCTTGTTTTCCCGGTTCCTCGCGGACCGCTGAACAAGTAAGCGTGAGAGAGGCGATTCTCGCGAATCGCGTTCTGCAGTGTCTGTACGATATGTTGTTGCCCGACCATGTCCTGAAACGTCTGGGGACGCCAGGCTCGGTACAAAGCAAGATGTGCCATCGCTTGTCGCTCCCGTCTTATTGCCGTTTCAATCATTATACATCATTGAGGGAACGCGCTCCACCGAATTAAGAATAGGGCAACCACACCGTGAACGTCGTCCCACCTTCGTCGGTAGCGAATACAATGCGGCCGCCGAGATCGTGGACGATGCGTTGGCACACCGACAAACCAAGCCCCGTACCTTGTTGCTTCGTCGTATAAAAAGGCTCGAACACCTTTTCAACTACATCCGCCGGTATGCCCGCGCCCGTATCTTGAATTTCCACCGCGAGCTTGTCCGGCTGATCGGGGTAACAGCACTCCCGTATCGTCAATGTCCCTCCTCCGTGCATCGCTTCAATTGCGTTCTTGCCGAGGTTCAAAAACACTTGCTTTAACAACTCTTTATCCGCGACGATCGGCAGTAAGTCCGACCTCGGGTAATGTTTTACGATCACGTTGTGCAATAGCGCCTCGTTGCGAATCATCGGCAAAATTTCTTGGATGACCGTACTGGCTTTAACGAGCATTCGTTTGGCTTCCCTAGGCTTGCTTAACAATAAAAATTCGCCTACGAGCTCGTTTACGCGCTCTATCTCCGACAATACAATGCTTATGTATTCTTGTTCGCGCCCCATGCCTCGTTCCGACAGCGTCTTGTTCAACAGCTGCATGAAGCCTTTCATCGCGGTAAGCGGGTTGCGAATTTCGTGCGCGGTCCCCGCCGCGATCTGTCCGATCGTCTTCAAGCGGTCGGATTGGCGGATTTGTTCTTCGAGCGCGATTAGGTTTGATACGTCCCGAAAAATAACGAACGCGCCGATCTGCCTGCCCTCATCCTCCAGCACTTCTCCGTCGAGCATCATCGCATATCGCTTGTCTTTGCTTTTCCATGTCCAGCTCCGATCTCTGAACGCGTTGCCGAGCAATTGCGTTTTAGTGAACGGAGGCGGTTCGATGCGAAGCCGATCCAACCACTCTTCAAGCCCGAGCGAGATGACCTCTTCCCGCAAGCAATCGAACATCGCGCATAGCATGTCGCTAATCTCGACGATCCTGAATTCGGAATCGAGCACAAGAATGCCGGAACCTTCCAACGCCAGAAAACGATTCGCGAACCGCGACATATACCACGCTCGCTTCGATTGCTCCGGATTATCTAGATCTAACTTTGCAAGCCGTGCCGGATCGCCCATCCTATTGCCTCCGATTTCCGCGACAACAAAAAAAGCACCTATAGCGTTCTAACGTACGCTAAGGTGCTTCATTCATCGTTGTGTCATATTCAGGACCGTGCACCTGTCCTCGATAATTATGATCCAGCCTAATAAGGATATGTCGCTCAAGCAGAGCTACCCTCCAACGCAAGAACTAAACCACTTACGGCTGCTTCCTTCCGGACCTGACCGGATTCATGGCCGTTCCTCGCGGAGGACTCTGCCGTCAACACGGCATGTCCTTACCGGAACCTGCATCACAAAACCTAAAACAGGAATTCGACCTCGCTGGAGCGGATTGCGAGTTACAGGGCACCGCTACCTCCCCGTCTAGCACGGCAAAACTAAGTATACTCAATTGCCGGCAGAAGTGCAACCGAAGGAAACAGTTCCCTCGGCGATTGAATATCAGCCGTTTACTTCATCGAGCTCATGTGAATCGTGTATCGCGGAAAATTGAACCGGAGCACGGACGCCGCCTGGCTTTCTACGGTCGGGATTTCGTTGGGCTTAAGACCTGGCGCGAGTTTGATCGTCACGTAGGCGTCGGCACCGTTGAAAACGACCTTCGTGCCAGCTACTCCGGGCACGTTTTTAATCGCTTCCCCGATCATCCGGCTGTCGTTGCTGTACGTGCTCGTCATGTGATGACCGGGAATTTTCGGGTACGAATTCGTACGTCCCAAATACCCGTCGTCGGCATAGTTTTGCGCTTTGATTCCGTTAGTCGTGCCATTGTTGTTTGCATTCTTGCCGCAGCCCGACGCCAAGAGCAACGCGCATGCCGCCAGCGCGATTAAAACCAACTTTCGCTTCTGCGTGTGCATAATAAAAAACCTCCCTTTATCCGGTAGGATTTCAAGGGAGGCTCATTGCTATGCATGGCTAACCGGCGAATCTTAAAGTCCGTATTTCTTCTTGAACTTGTCGACACGTCCGCCTGCATCGATAAACTTCTGCTTGCCAGTGAAGAACGGGTGGCAGTTGGAGCAGATCTCGACTTTCAAGTTCGAACGAATCGAACCCGTCTCGAACGTATTTCCGCACGCGCACGACGCAGTCGTCACATGATATTTCGGATGGATAGCTTCTTTCAAAGGGTTCACCTTCTTTCTGCCCTGGATCTTCGGTCGGATCCAGAGTAATAGACACATGAGGAGATTATAGCACGCACCGTCAGACAAGGCAACAACTTTGCACCCGTCCTAATAACGGTAAATGTCGGCGCGCTTGGCAACGGTTGCGTTACGGGCGTCTTACCTGCTCAATACCGGCGGAACGTGCGTATACGACCCGATTACGACGTCGGGCAGCTCCTGACGATAAATATCGAGCAGCGTCTTCATCCCGTAAATTTCGCCTTTGGCCGGCGGAATCAAGGATAAATACGCGTCCGGATCTATGTTCAGGTTGCGCATTTGAATGAGCTTTAATCCTGTTCGGCGCACGAATTCGATCATCGCTTCGATCTCTTCTTCGCGATCCGTCACGCCGGGGAAAATCAAGTAGTTGATCGACGTGTACACGCCGTTGTCGGCCGCGTACCTGAGCGACTTCTCCACGTTTTTAAGCGTGTAGCCGCGCGGCATGTAGTACGCGTTGTAATGCTCGTCGAGCGCGCTGATCGTACTGACGCGCATAAGATCCAAGCCCGCGTCCGTAATGGCGCGCAAGTGGTCCGACAATCCAGCGTTCGTATTGATGTTAATGTAGCCGAGCGAAGTTTGCGCGCGCACCTGCTTGATCGCTTCGATGATCGTCTTCGCCTGCGTCGAAGGCTCGCCTTCGCAGCCTTGGCCGAAGCTGATGATAGACTGCGGCGTCTTCAGATGCTCGAGCATGATGTTAACGACGTCGTCCACGGTCGGCTTGAACTTCAACCGGGTTTGCGGAGCCACGAAGCCGCTATCGTCCGGTTGCTCGGAGATGCATCCGTAACACCCTGCATTACAGGAGAAGGATACGGGCACCGCCCCCTCCAACCTTTGCAAGAACGTATTGGAAGCCGTCAAGCACTCGTATTCGAGCGCGCAATGCGACAAGTGTTTGTAAAGTTGATTGTCCGGGTACGTCTTAAGCAGCCGGTCTACTTGGATCTCGAGCTCGCCGCGATCGCAATGCTCGGGATTCCATGGCTCCGGATCGTCGGTGGCGTCGGCGGCGACGTAAAATTCGCCGTCTTTCCAGACGACGGCCGTATAACCGAATAGCGGGAACTTCTGCGTCTTATCCGTCTTGTAGTAGCCCGGTACGTAATACCGGGTGAACCCTTGCGGCAACAATGCGCCGACGGCTTGATAGTTGCCCGGAAGCAGCTTCATCTCGCCGCTCTTCGGATCCAAGCCGATCGGCTTCGTATAAGGAAGCCCGACAAGCGTCGCGCCCGCCGGGAGCGGAATAAGCTCTTCTTCAAGCAGCTCGACGAGGTCGTTGCCGCTACGGGCGACACCGTATAACTCGCCATGGTCGAACACATTGCCATGTTCGTCTGCGTATACCAGATGCATGGGCTTAGCCCCTCCTCTTCTTCACGCTCAAGAGGAGCTGTTACGCGGCGAGCGGCGAACGCCGCTTGAACCGCCGGGTCCGGGCGTTGCCGGGACCCCGCTGGTGTCCAGCGAATCCAGAAACTCTTGATTGGTTTTCGTGTTCGATAGCCGTTTCAGGAATTGCTCCACGAACTCCATCGAATCGTTCATGCTTTTGCGAATCGCCCATAGCTTCTCGAGCGCTTCCTTCTCCAGCAACAGCTCTTCGCGACGGGTACCCGAACGCCGAATGTCGAGCGCCGGAAAAATACGCCTCTCCGCCAGCTTCCGATCGAGATGTAGCTCCATGTTACCGGTACCCTTGAATTCCTCGTAGATCATATCGTCCATCCGCGAACCCGTCTCGACGAGCGCGGTGGCGAGAATCGTCAAGCTGCCGCCCTCCTCGACGTTGCGAGCCGCGCCGAAAAACCGCTTCGGCCGGTGTAACGCCGCAGGATCGACACCCCCGGACAACGTGCGTCCGGACGATGGAACGACCAAGTTATACGCCCGTGCCAGCCTCGTAATGCTGTCCAGCAAAATGACTACGTCTTGCTTATGCTCCACTAACCGAAGCGCCCGCTCGAGCACGAGCTCCGCAACCTTGATATGATTGTCCGGCACTTCGTCGAACGTCGAAGCGACGACCTCTCCCTTGACCGAACGCTGCATATCCGTTACTTCCTCCGGACGCTCGTCGATGAGCAGCACGAACAGTTTAATGTCCGGACGGTTCGCGGAGATGCTATTGGCAATCTCCTTCAACAGCAGCGTTTTGCCGGCTTTCGGCTGCGCGACGATCAAGCCGCGCTGCCCGAGTCCTACGGGAGCGATCAGATCCATAATACGAGTGGACAAATGGGTGGGAGACATCTCTAGCTTAAGCTTAGTTTGCGGATAAAGCGGGGTTAGCGCGGCGAAATGCAGGCGTTCGGCGGCAGTCTCCGGGGACACGCCGTTAACGGCGTTTACTTGCAAGAGCCCGAAGTGGCGTTCATTCTCCTTCGGAGGCCGGCACTTGCCGGATACGACGTCCCCGGAACGCAAGTCGAACTTGCGGATCTGCGACTGCGAGATATAGATATCCCCCCCGCTCGACTTATAGTCGACCTGGCGAAGGAAGCCGAATCCCTCTTGCATGATGTCAAGGACACCCTCCATGAACATAAGGCCGCTGCGCTCCGCCTGCCCGCGAAGGATCGCGAGCATGAGCTCTTTTTTCTTCATCTGCGCGTAGTCTTGAATCTGATATTGCTTCGCGAGCTTGTATAGCTCGGTCAGCTTCATCTCTTCAAGATCGCCCATCATTAAATCGGTCAATAGAATCCCCACTTTTATTCAGAAATCATCGGTTACCCTTGTCGCCATACTTCCGCTCCGAGATTGCTTAACTGAGCCACCAAACGCTCGTAGCCCCGGTCGATATATTCGACTCCGCTAATCTCGGTCGTGCCTTCTTCGACCGTAAGCGCGGCTACGACCAGCGCAGCACCCGCCCGTAGATCGGCAGCTCTAACTTTCGCGGCGTTAAGCAGTCCGCCTTCGATGATGGCGGAACGTCCTTCGACGCGAATTTGCGCGCCCATGCGCGCGAGTTCGGGAACGTGCTTGAACCGATTGCTGTAGACGTAATCAGAGAGCACGCTTACGCCTCTTGCTTGCGTGAGCAGGCTAGTCATCGGCGATTGCAGATCGGTGGCGAACCCCGGGTAGACGAGCGCCTTGACGTCAACCGCTTCGTAAATCGGTTGACCGACGACGCGGATCGACTCGTCCATCTCGTAGACGTGTACACCCATCTCTTGCAATTTCGCGGTCATCGCTTCCAAGTGTTTAGGGATAATGTTATCGATAAGAACATCGCCGCGGGTTGCCGCCGCTGCGATCATATACGTACCGGCTTGAATGCGATCGGGAATAATGGAATGCCTGCAGCCGTGCATTTCTTTGACGCCCTCGATACGGATCGTCTCGGTGCCGGCTCCTTTGATCTTCGCGCCCATCGCGTTAAGCAATGTAGCGACGTCGATAATTTCCGGTTCTTTCGCCGCGTTCTCGATTACCGTGAGCCCTTTGGCTCTTGAAGCGGCCAACATGATGTTGATCGTTGCTCCGACGCTGGCGACGTCCAAATAAATTTTCGCGCCTCGCAGCTCCTTCGCCCGAATCCGGATAGCCCCGTGCTCGTTCGAAACTTCCGCGCCAAGCGCTTCGAAGCCTTTAATATGCTGATCGATCGGACGAGGCTCGAAGTTGCAGCCGCCCGGCAAGCCGATCGTCGCTTCGCCGAATCTTCCTAGAAGCGCGCCCATTAAATAATAAGAAGCCCGAAGTAATTTAACGCGTCCGTTCGGCATTGGAACCGACGTCATGCGGGACGGATCGATCGACATCGTGTCGTTCGTCCATGATACCTTGCCCCCAAGCTGTTCTAACAATTCCGCGTATACCGCAACGTCGCTGAGTTGCGGGAGATTATCCAACCTGACTTCGGTTTCCGCCAATATTGCCGCGGGAATTAACGCGACCGCGCTATTTTTGGCGCCGCTTATTACGACGGTGCCTCGTAGCGGGCGTCCTCCCCGTACCATCAATTTCTCCATGAATGAGGTCTTCCTCCTCGTGTTGTTGCCGATGATCGAAAATCACCGACACATGAAGGAACGGGAAAACGCCAGTATTGACGTTTTCCCGTGCGCATGTTTGAGCGAATGTGCGAACCTCCGAGAGAGATTCTATAGGATCGATATAGATTGAATTAAGCTTGGTTGCTGCTTCCGAACAAACGAATTTTCTCTTGAACGACTGCTTTCATTGCGTTGCGAGCAGGCGTGAGGTATTTGCGCGGATCGTATACGTTAGCGTCTTTAGCAAGCACTGCGCGGATAGCATCCGTGCAAGCCACTTGGTTCTCGGTGTTAACGTTGATTTTGCCAGCGCCCGCAAGGATAGCTTCGCGGATCATGTCGTCCGGAACGCCGGAGCCGCCATGAAGAACGACAGGTACTGGAATCTTAGCTACGACTTCTTTAATGATATCGAAGTGGATTTTAACTTCGCCTTTGTACATACCGTGAGCCGTACCTACAGCGATTGCGAGGCAGTCAACGCCCGTCTCTTCGTAGAAACGGATCGCTTCTTCCGGCTTAGCCAGAGCAGCATGCGCTTCGTCAACGCTGATGTCGTCCTCGACGCCGCCGATCGTTCCAAGCTCGCCTTCGACGGAAACGCCCATCGCGTGCGCTGCTTTAACGACTTCTTTGGTCAAGCGGATGTTCTCTTCGAACGAATAGTGGGAACCATCGAACATAACGGACGAGAAGCCGGCGCGGATACAAGCCATAGCGACTTCGAAGCTGCTGCCGTGGTCCAGGTGAAGCGCGATCGGCAAGCCGGATTTCTTAGCTGCCGCTTCCGCGATCGCAACCGTGTACTCCATTCCCATATACTTCAGAGCGCCTTCGCTAACGCCGAAGATGAACGGGGATTTCTCCTCGATTGCAGCATCGGTGATCGCTTGAGCGAACTCCAGATTGTTCATGTTGAATTGACCTACCGCGAATTTATTCGCTTTGGCTTTCGGCAAAAACTCATTCATTGATACGAGTGGCATAGTGTACAATTCCTCCTGCGGTTTCATCTTAGTTCTCACGTACAAGCATACTGCACCATTATAGCAATAATGGCTGCAGGAAGTAAACCGAACGCGCGTTTCTTAGGTTAATCGCAAAAAAAAAGAAGGCTTACGACCCGGAAGCGAATCGGGACGCTGCGCCTTCTCCCATCTGCATATTAACAGCCGTTCGCATTTCGTCGATATCGAAAGGTTTCGTGAAATGCATTAACGCGCCTAAATCCATCGCTTCTTTAATCATATCTAGCTCGCCGTAGGCGGTCATCATGATGACTTTAATCGTACGATCATGTTCCTTGATCTGCTTAAGAATCTCCAAACCGTCCATTCCGGGAATCTTCATGTCGAGCAACACGAGATCCGGACGATGCAACCTGGCGATTTCCAGCGCCGCGCGTCCGTTAGCCGCTTGGAATGTGTCATAGCCTTCCGTGGCGAATACTTCAAGCAGCAAGATCCGGATGCCGACCTGATCGTCGACAATCAGCAACTTCTTCTTATCCAAGCTCGCATTCCCCCCGTCACTCTATCGTAAGCATTATTCGCGGCGGTAGGGTCTAATTCCTTCTCTTGCCATGTAAAAAAATGAAAAACGCTCCAATAAATTATCGAAGCGTTCCTTTATTAATTAGTTGCTGTTAATCTTTCACGCTTCCGCTTGAAGCAAGCAAGCTTTGACGAATTCGCGGAATAGCGGTTGCGGACGGTTCGGACGGGACGTAAATTCCGGATGGAATTGCACCGCCAGGAACCACGGATGGCCCGGCAACTCGATCATCTCGACGAGACGGCCATCCGGGGATGTACCCGAAATGCGCAAGCCTGCCGATTCGATCCGTTCGCGATATTCGTTGTTGAATTCGTACCGGTGGCGATGGCGCTCGTATACGAGCTCTTCGCCGTAGCATTGCGCGGCCAAACTTCCCGGAACGAGCTTGCACGGGTATAACCCAAGACGCATCGTGCCGCCCAGATCCTCGATATCCTTCTGCTCCGGAAGCAAGTCGATGACAGGGTACGGCGTCGCCGGATGAATTTCCGAGCTGTTCGCGCCGTCTAGACCGGCCATGCCGCGAGCGTATTCCACGACCGCGACTTGCATGCCGAGGCAAATGCCGAAGAACGGCGTGCCGCTCTCGCGCGCGTAACGGATTGCCGTCACTTTGCCCTCGATGCCGCGATCGCCGAAGCCTCCCGGCACTAGAATGCCGTGTACGCCGCCAAGCATCTCCTTCACGTTCGACGGAGTCACTTCTTCTGCGTTCACCCAACGAACGTTCACTTCAGCGTCCGCGTCGAAGCCCGCATGGGCCAACGATTCGACGATACTGAGGTACGCGTCGTGCAAGGCAACGTACTTACCGACGATCGCGATTTCAGTCGTCTTCTTAAGCGACTTGACGCGGTCAACGAGCGCTTCCCACTCGGTCATGTTCGGAGGACCGACTTCGAGCTTCAGGTGCTTCACGACGTAGTCGTCAAGCCCTTCGTCGCGCAGGTTCAGCGGCACTTCGTACAACGTGGACGCATCGCGGCATTCGATGACCGCGCCCGCTTCTACGTCGCAGAATTGGGCAATCTTGCGCTTCATGTCTTCCGCGAGCGGATACTCCGTCCGGCAGACGATGACGTTCGGCTGGATGCCGATGCTGCGCAGTTCCTTAACGCTATGCTGCGTCGGCTTCGTCTTTACTTCACCAGCCGCTTTAATGTAAGGAATGAGCGTGACGTGAATGTACATGACGTTCTCGCGTCCGATATCGCTCTTGATTTGACGAATCGCTTCGAGGAACGGCAAGCTCTCGATGTCGCCGACGGTTCCGCCGATTTCGGTGATAACCACGTCGGATCCGGCTTCTTTGCCTGCGCGGAACACCCGATCCTTGATCTCGTTCGTAATGTGCGGAATAACTTGCACCGTTCCGCCGAGATACTCTCCGCGACGCTCTTTGCTGATGACCGTCGAGTAAATTTTACCCGTCGTCACGTTGTTGTTCTTCGACAAATTAATATCGATAAACCGTTCGTAGTGTCCCAGATCGAGATCCGTCTCCGCCCCGTCGTCCGTGACGAATACTTCGCCGTGCTGATAAGGGCTCATCGTCCCTGGATCCACGTTAATATAAGGGTCGAATTTTTGAATCGTCACCTTAAGTCCGCGGTTCTTCAGCAGCCGTCCGAGCGAAGCGGCGGTAATCCCTTTGCCGAGCGACGAGACAACGCCGCCGGTTACAAAAATGTATTTAGTCACCCTGTACGAAACCTCCCACCACATGCCTGCGGCATCCTCATTATCGTTACCTAGATCGAGCCTTTCCTTCCTGCAAAAACGGGTAAAAAAAACAAAAAAGTGACACCCAATAAATGGGGGCACTTTGGATTCCTAATGCTATGAAATACCGAACTTCTGAAGCCCAAGCATAAGTTTACCGTCTGACACAGACGGTGTCAAGCCCGCTCTGCGATCGATATTCTTATGCTCGGGCGACCGATTACTTCTCTTCTTCTTCCTCGTCGTAAGCTGCATCCTCATCGTCTTCTTCATCGTCGTCAAACAACTCTTCGCCGGCGGTTGCGCCTTTGTCGTCGAGTTCTTCGTCCAACGCTGTATCGTCGTCTTCTTCGAGAATGCTCTCTTCGTCCACTTCGGCGGCTTCTTCGCCTTCGTCGAAAATTTCTTCGCGCTCTTCGTCGAACAGATCGTACGTCTCGTCTTCCGGAGAAGCGAAGGTTTCTTCCTCGTCCTCGCCGTAGAGATCCTCGTCGTCCAGATCGTCGTCGTCGTTAATGATGCGAGGACGCTTGGCGCCACCGTTGACCGGATCGTCCGTACGCTCGACCGGATACCAACGCTTCAGTCCCCATACGTTGCTGCCAACGCATGCGAAGCGGCCGTCGATATTGATCTCCGTATACAACTGAGCGATAACATCGATGATCTGGCTTTCGGACAGACCGCGAATCTTGCCAATTTCCATCATGAGATCTCGGTAGTAGAACGGGGTGTTGGCTGCCTTCAGCACCTCGAAAGCAAGGTCAACCATTGGCATTTCCCGAATCTTCTCGGAGTCGAGTTTTAGCGTGTACTCGGCGCTCAAGTGTGTTCCACCTCTCTGTATGTGAACCGTTTATTAAAGTTTCACGTGATTTGTCAACCTTTAGTAAACCTTATTTCGAATAAAAATGCAAGCTGTGCCAAAACGCGGCCATACGAAAAAGCGAAGGCGCGTCCGGAGTGGACTACACCTTCGCTTTTCGACTGTATCCCTTCCCGGCTGCTCCGCGGGCGGAGGAACCGGCATGCTAGAGAGTCTCGCCGGAAAACTCTCCCTTCATCGTATGCCCGGGTTTGGAAATTGACACGGAACGCCGCCTATTTCGCGCGGAAAAAGGCACGATTCCCATACCGTTCGGAGTGCTATCACATACAGTAGAGGACACGGCTAGCAGAGCGAACGATCCTCCGTTCGCCGCCCGCAAAATCGACCGGGAGGGAATCGCCATTGGATGGTCGCGAGGTTGTGGAGTGGCTTCTTAGCGCTATTGAATCCGGCAAAGCATCGGAATGCAGGACGATTCTCCGATTCGCCGAGCAGGACCTTTATGACCGATTCCAGCATACTCTGCAGGCTGCGCTCCCGCTATATCCGCAGCTTGGATGCATTCGTCGGCTCGACGTCATTCCCGCCATGATCTGCCCATTGCCGCGGGCGACGGAAGTTCCGCCTGCTTTTCGCAACTGGCTTAGCTTAGAGAACGACCAAGCCGTGCAGCTTCAAGCGCTGCCGAGCGGTACGATCGTCAACGAACGGGGCATCCCATGGGGCGTCAGACATATCGGCGCACCATCGGCATGGAGTCGAACGACCGGCAATCGGGTAAAAGTCGGCGTTATCGACACGGGCGTCGACTTCGGCCATCCCGATCTCCGGCATTCGCTGGAACGGGGAATCAATCTGCTTCACCGAATGGAGTTGCCTCAGGACGACAACGGTCACGGAACCCACATAGCGGGGACGATCGCCGCGGCTAACCAGCACCAGGGGATGATAGGCGTAGCTCCCCGCGCGCAGATTCATCCGATCAAAGCGTTCGATTATAACGGAACGGCGTACGTATCCGATATCATACTCGGCATCGAATGGTGCGTGCGCAACGGAATCGATGTCGTCAATATGAGCTTCGGCATGAAGACGAGAAGCCGCTCGCTCTATGCGGCGGTAAACAGCGCTTTTCGCTCCGGCGTCCTTATCGTCGCTTCTTCGGGCAATGACGGCCGTAACGGAAGCATCGATTATCCCGCCAGATATAGTCATACGATCGCGGTCGGCGCCACGACGCGCCAAGGCCGTATAGCGGGATTCACCAACAGAAGCGGCTTGATCGACGTCTACGCGCCGGGAGAACGCATCGTGTCCGCGTGGCTCAGAGGCAAGCATCGCGAGATGAGCGGCACCTCGATGGCGACTTCCCACGTAACGGGGGCTGTCGCTTTGTTGCTTGCGCTTAAGCCCAGACTGCTACCCGGACAAATCAAGAACATCATCCAGCGGTCTGTCATCCCTCTGAAAAACAGCAAAACTCCCCGGTCGGCCGGGGAGCTTAGCGTTACTCGCATGATGAGGTTAGTCGACTTGCTCTAAGCTACATCTTCTCAGGAGCAGATACGCCTACTAGCGCCAAGCAATTCGCGATCGCTATGCGAAGCGCGGCAAGCAATTGTAGCTTAGCTTGGCTTTGTGCCGCGTCTTCGGTAATGACGCGCTCGGCGCGATAGTAGCTGTGGAACTGCGCTGCCAGCTCGTAGACGTAGCGGATGATGATATGCGGAGCGTACAGACGGGCGGACTCCCCGATCGTCTCGGGCAATTCTCCGAGCTTGCGGATTAGGTCGAACGCCGGCTCGGTGTCCAGCAGCGACAAGTCGGCCTCTTGCCATGGCAATACGGCAATGCCTTGCTCTTCCGCCTGGCGGAAAATGCTGCAAATTCTCGCATGCGCGTACTGCACGTAGAATACGGGATTTTCGTTGGACGTGGACACCGCGAGATCCATATCGAAGTCCAGGTGCGAATCCATGCCTCTCATCGAGAAGAAGTAGCGAATCGCGTCGACGCCGACTTCGTCCATCAGATCTTCCATCGTGACGGCTTTGCCGGTCCGCTTGGACATTTTGACCTTTTCGCCGTTTTGGAACAGGCTGACCATCTGCGCGATAAGGACCGTAAGCTTGTCGGGATCGTTGCCGAGCGCGGCCATCGCCGCTTTCATCCGCGGGATGTAGCCATGGTGGTCGGCGCCCCAGATGTTAATCAATTGATCGTAACCGCGCGAGAACTTATCCATATGGTAAGCGGTATCCGGCGTCAGGTACGTGTAGCTGCCGTCGTTTTTGACGAGCACCCGGTTTTTGTCGTCGCCGAAATCGGTCGAGCGGAGCCACACCGCGCCTTCTTCGTCGTAGACTTGGCCTTTGGCTTTCAGCGCATCCAGCGCCTCGATGACCTTGCCAGTTTCGTATAGCGAAGTCTCGCTGTACCAGATATCGAAGCTGACTCCGAACCGGCCGAGATCGCGCTTGATCTTATTCAGTTCCTTGTCCAGACCGTACTTACGGAAAAAGTCGAACCTAGCTTCGTCGTCCAACGCCAGAAGCTTATCCCCTTGTTCGGCGGTGAGTTCCTTGGCGAAACCTACGATATCTTCGCCATGGTAACCGTCTTCCGGCATCTCGACGTCTTGACCGAGCGCTTGGCGATAACGCGCTTCGATGGACTTCGCCAAGTTGTTCACTTGGTTTCCGGCATCGTTAATGTAATATTCCCGCGTCACTTCGTAGCCCGCAGCAGCCAATACGTTGCAGAGCGCATCGCCTACGGCCGCGCCACGCGCGTGCCCCAAGTGAAGGCTGCCCGTCGGGTTGGCGCTGACGAACTCGACGTTAACGGACTTGCCTTGACCTACGGAGATCGTACCGTACTTATCCCCTTGGCTCAGCACCTCACCGATGATCGGGTACAGATAGCTCTTGTTCAGGCGGAAATTGATGAACCCCGGACCGGCGATCTCGGCCGATACGATGCTCGCCTTGTCTTTATCGATGTTCGCGATTAACGCTTCCGCGATTTGGCGCGGATTGCGCTTGGCGACCTTCGTTAGCTGCATCGCCAAGTTCGTGGAAAGGTCGCCATGGCTTTTGTCCTTTGGCACCTCCAGCGTAATCGCCGGAATTTCGCCGGCATCGGCTACTAATCCCGCGGCGGTCACGGCCTCGGCCAGCGTCATTTTCAGATCGGCATAATAACGGTCTAGTACGTTCGTCGTCATGATTGCGTTCCTCCTTGATTCGTTTCGGCTTCGCTAGCGGCTTCGTCCTCGCATCGCTCCGCGTAAAGACGGACAATGAATGTGCCTGCAGGCTCTTCTGCCGACCACAATGTATAATGCCATTCCAGCAACAACGGCAGCGCCGGTTGCGGGTCCGAGGCTTCGTCCATCCCCGGCAACGTGTCGGCCACGACCCTCAGAAGCGTCGTCTCCGTATCGAGGTTCAGCCGGACTTGCCCGTTCGAGTAATAACCCGGCAGTCGGCTGCCGAGCGCGAAAGTCTGCTCCGACTCCGCATCCCCTCGCCGCGTAACCTTCAATGCGCCGTCTTTCCAGGACACAAGCGTCCTTACGCTGTTCCCCTCGTCAACTTCCGTGTACTTCACGTAGATGCCGTTATTGCGGTAGTACCATTCCCCGTTCATTGTTCGCGAAAGCTTCTCTCCATCCGCCGTGCTGTCGAGCATGATGCGGACGGATGCTTTGGAGGAGTTTCCTTGCTGCTCCTGCATCGTCACCCTCCCCCTTCCTTCCGGATACAAACATAAAAGCCCCCGTCTCCATGTAAGAGACGGAGGCTGACTCCGCGGTACCACTCTTCTTGTCGCCCCGGGCGGCTATTACGGCCTAGTGAGGAACGACATCTTGAACACGATAACGGAGTGACCGGACCCTCCTACCCGGCGCTTGCCGCGCTTTCGGAAGATCGGCTCACGGGTGCGCTTCCGTTTGCGTCGGACCGCCGGCTCCCACCTTCCCGGCTCGCTGTTCGTCCTTATCGCTAACGTACTGTCCCGATCACAGCCTGTTGCTTTGTTGCTCCTATTTTATCGGATGATGCCATGCGTGGCAAGTAAAAATGAGCGGGACGAACGCGGATTTTGCCGCCTTCGCATTTAGCCCCCGGGCACTCGCCCGCCCATCTTCTCTATCTCGCGGCACAGCTCGTGCTGCCAGTCCGAATCCTCCGTAATCGACGCGACGAGCGATAGATTGTATAACTGCGCCAGCCTATAACAATAATCGGCGTTCAAGTCCAAGCAATGTTCGAGCTCCCGCTGCTCCGCGTCGGTGAGCTTTTTGCGCCTCTGGATGATTCTCAGCTCCGCCATTCTTTCGTATACCGGCAGCATCCCCATGAGCAACACTCTCCTACTCCAAGCATGCCCAGAAGGGTGCGGGGTTTAAACGAGAAAAGCGTGTATTTCCGCGTGGGATGGGGGCATTGTGCCTCTATTGGGGCGATGAGTTGGGGTTGGTGCGGAATAGGGGCATATTTGCCTCTATTGAGGCGACGAGTTGGGGTTGGTGCGGAATAGGGGCATATTTGCCTCTATTTGGGCGGCGAGTTGGGTTTCGTGCGGAATAGGGGCATATCTGCCTCTATTGGGGCGATGAGTTGGGGTTGGTGCGGAATAGGGGCATATTTGCCTCTATTGAGGCGACGAGTTGGGGTTGGTGCGGATTCGCTTCAATTTGAGGTGGAGTACGGATGGGAACACGTAAAAAAGCCCCCGAACAATCGCGACAAGCGCGATGAACGGAGGCTCATTACACACTAATTACTTCACGAAACCGAGCAGCATCTCGCGGATCATCTTCGAAGCGACGATCGGCGTCATCTCCGTCGGATCGTAGATCGGTGCGACTTCGACGAGGTCAAAGCCGACGACGTTAACGCCGGAGCGCGCGATCGCGTGAATCGCTTCGAGCAGCTCCTTCGTCGTAATGCCGCCCGCTTCGGTCGTACCCGTGCCCGGCGCCGCCGACGGATCAAGAACGTCGATGTCGATCGTGACGTAGACGGGACGGCCGGCTAGCGAAGGAAGCTCCTTCTTCAGCGGCTCGGCTACTTCGAACGGATGGAAGTGGATGCCCGACTCCAGCGCGTAAGTCCAATCTTCCTTGGAACCGGAACGAATACCGAATTGGTAAATGTTCGACGGACCCATCAGCTCTGCCGCTTTGCGAAGCGGCGTCGAGTGGGACAGCGGCTCACCCTCGTAGTCTTCGCGCAAATCGGTATGCGCGTCGAAGTGGATGATCGCGAGGTCCGGATATTTCTTATACACCTCTTGGATGACCGGCCAGCTAACGAGATGCTCGCCGCCGAGACCGACCGGGATTTTGCCGTCCGCGAGCACGCCGCGCACGAAATCGCCGATAATGTCCAGGCTTTTTGCCGCGTTGCCGAACGGGAGAAGCAAGTCCCCGGCGTCGAAGTACGCGAGATCCACGATGCTGCGATCCAAGTAAGGGCTGTACTCTTCCAATCCTACGGACGCTTCGCGAATACGGCCGGGGCCGAAGCGCGAGCCGGGACGGAAAGATACGGTGTAGTCCATCGGCATTCCGTAGATAACCGCTTTGGAAGCGGCGTAGTCGTCGGAGCTGCAAATGAACACGTTGCCGGAATAAGCTTGATTAAGACGCATGTCGAATCTCCTTTAATGTAGAAGCGATCTTAACGATTCAGAAAGCATCCAGGTTCGATGCTTATCCTGAATCGTCTTCGACATAAACGTTATCCCGCCATCCCTAGGGACGGCGCTAGCCGTTTATGCTTATTTCGTGAGATCCTCGACGAACTTCGGCAGCGCGAAAGCCGCTTTGTGAAGACGCGGGGAGTAGTATTTGGTGTCGAGCTCGGGAATCGCGGACTCGTCGACTTGCAGCGGGTCGTGCTTTTTGCTACCCATCGTGAACGTCCAGAGGCCGCTCGGATAGGTCGGAATGTTCGCGCAGTACACGCGGACGATCGGGAATACTTCCTTAACGTCGCGGTTAACGCTTTGGATCAGATCGGCTTTGAACCAAGGATTGTCCGTCTGCGCGACGAAAATGCCGTCATCCTTAAGCGCGTCGTAGATACCTTGATAGAAGCCCTTCGTGAACAGATTGACCGCCGGACCGACAGGCTCGGTGGAGTCGACCATGATCACGTCGTATGTAGCTTTGTGATCGTGAATGTGCATGTAACCGTCGTTCACGATAACTTCTACGCGCGGATCTTCGAGCTGACCCGCAATCGACGGGAGATATTGCTTCGAATATTCGATAACTTTGCCGTCGATTTCGACGAGCACGGCCTTCTTCACTTGCGGGTGCTTCAATACTTCGCGAATTACGCCGCCGTCTCCGCCGCCTACGACAAGCACGTTTTCCGGGTTAGGGTGGGAGAACAGCGCCGGATGCGCCACCATTTCGTGATAGACGAACTCGTCTTTGACCGTCGTCATGACCATGCCGTCAAGTACGAGCATATTGCCGTATTCTTCCGTCTCGATCATGGCGAGCTCTTGGAAGTCCGTCTGTTCGTGGACCATCGTTTGCTTGATTTTCATCGTAATACCGAAATTTTCGGTTTGTTTTTCCGTATACCACAGTTCCATGGAGGACATGAGATCCCTGCTTTCTATCGCGTGCAAAGCGACCGCTGTATTGTACCAATCAACATGTATTATATAAAATCAAGCCCAAAAAGCAACCCAAGCCCCTCGGAAGCCCCCATACGGATAGTCTCTGCTCCCTTATTCCATACTATAGGAGAATTTCCTAAAGCGACCGAACGGGGGGAATAGGCATGGAACAAACCGACGACGCGCAAGAGCATTCGCCCAAGCCGCGCCCGGTCTCGAGATGGACGAAGCTTCGCCGGAGACTCGGTTGGCTAACTCTGTTCTCTTTACTTCTCCTCTCCGGCTGCGGCTTCTACATGTTGCGCTACGGCGCGTTGCCGGCAGGGGCGATCATGCAATCCACGCAAATCATCGACTCGGAAGGCGTCGTGCTCGCGTCCGTGCAAGGCGGCGTCAACCGGCAGATCGTCAAGCTGGCGGATATTTCCCCTTGGCTCGTGAAAGCGACCGTCGCCATCGAGGATCGCCGGTTTTACGAGCATGCGGGAGTCGATTTGCACGGTCTCGCCCGCGCAGCATGGGTGGACATGCGCCACATGTCGAAGCAGCAAGGCGCCAGCACGTTAACGCAGCAGCTCGCCCGGAACTTATACTTGTCGCACGAGAGAACTTGGACGCGCAAAATCAAGGAAGCTTGGTATGCCGCGCGCTTGGAGCAAACCTATTCGAAAGACGAGATTCTAGAGCTCTACTTGAATCAAATCTATTACGGGCACGGGGCATACGGGGCCGAGGCGGCGGCCAAGCTGTACTTCAACAAGCCCGCGAAGCAGCTTTCCATCGCGGAGAGCGCGCTGCTTGCCGGCATCCCTAAGGGTCCCCGCTATTATTCGCCGCATTTGCACCCGGAGGAATCGAAAGCCCGCAGACAGCAAGTGCTAGAGGCGTTGCTAGAGACGCGGCAGATTACGGCGCAGCAAGCGGAGAAATCGGCGGCGAAGCCGCTCGGCATTCGCGCGTTGCCGGAGGAGCAAGTTAGCGCGGCCCCTTATTTTGCGGATTACGTGAAAAAAATCGCCATCGAGAAGCTAGGCATAGACGAACGCCTAATTAATGAAGGCGGATTGCGAATTTATACGACTCTCGACGCGCGCGTGCAGCGGCAAGCCGAGGCTGCGGTCAAGCAAGGTCTTCCGGCGGGGGAGTCCGAATTGCAGGCGGCGTTGATCGCGATCGACCCGCGCAACGGCTATATTAAGGCGATGGTAGGCGGACGCAATTACCGCCGGAATCAATATAATCGCGTGTTCGCGAGCAGCCGCCAGCCCGGTTCCTCGTTCAAGCCAATCATGTACGCCACCGCGCTCGAACAACATGCCATTACCGCCGCGACCCGCTTCCGGAGCGAGCCGACGCTGTTCTACTTCGACGGCAACCGGCAAATCTATCGTCCGAGCAACTACAACAACCGTTATTTCAACGGCGAGATCGGTCTTCGGCAAGCAATCGCCGCTTCGGACAATATTTTCGCGGTCAATACGATTATGCAGGTGGGACCGGAGCAAGTCATCGGGATGGCCCGCAAGCTCGGCATTCATTCTCCGCTGAACGCGGTTCCGTCGTTAGCGCTCGGCACGTTCCCGGTCAGTCCGTTCGAGATGGCCTCGGCGTACTCGGTGTTCGCGGGGCAAGGACGCAAAGCGGAACCGATCGCGATTACGCGGATCCTGGACGCGAAAGGCAGAGTCATCTACGAGGCGCATCCTTCGACCACGGAGGTACTTTCGCCCGCGTTAGCCTATGTGACGACGCATCTGCTCGAGAGCGTATTCGATCGCGGAGGCACCGGCCATCGCGTATCCAGCCTGCTTAAGCGCCCCGTCGCCGGTAAATCGGGCACGACCGACTCGGACGCTTGGTTCGTCGGTTATACGCCGGAGCTAACGACCGCGGTATGGGTCGGTTACGATCGGGGGCGCCCGATCACGTCCACCGAGGCGCATCGTGCGGCACCGATTTTTGCTCATTTTACGGAAGCGGCGCTCGCGGACGTGCCGCCGAGCTCGTTTCCCATGCCGGAAGGCGTCGTGAGCGCGACGTTCGACCCCGCGACGAGCTTGCTTGCCGCGCCGGAATGTCCCGCGGAATGGACGACGGAAGTTTTCCTCTCCGGCACGGAGCCGACCGAGACTTGCGCGCTCCACCAAGATAAAGCCGGCGGCGATCCGGCGGATCATGGCGGTGGCGGTGGAGGTCGCTCGTGGTGGCATAAGTTTAGGAAATGGTGGTAGGTGGGTAGCTACAAGGCACCCATGTAACGGTGTGAGACACCGTTAGAGCGGCGCGATTGCGATTTTTGCCCGTGTAACGGTGTGAGACACCGTTACAGCGGCGCGATTGCGATTTTTGCCCGTGTAACGGTGTGAGACACCGTTAGAGCGGCGCGATTGCGGATTTGCTCGTGCAGCGGTGCGTGACACCGTTGGAGTGGCTGCGATTGCGGATTTGCTCGTGCAACGGCGTGAGACACCGTTGGAGCGGCGCGATTGCAGGAGTTGCTCGTGCAGCGGTGCGTGACACCGTTGGAGCGGCGCGATTGCAGGAATTACTCGTGCAACGGTGTGAGACACCGTTGGAGCGACCGCGATTGCGGATTTGCTCGTGCAGCGGTGCGTGACACAGTTGGAACAGCAAGATTGCGGATTTTGCTCGTGCAGCGGTGCGTGACACCGTTGGAGCGGCGCGATTGGGGGTTGGGGACGACAAAGGGCTATCCCCCTCGGGATAGCCCTCCTTGTTATTTGGCTCTACTATTCCGCATGGCAGCTACCAACTTCACTCCGGCAACCTCACCCTCTACGAACCGCCGATACTCCGGCGATTCCATCGGGACTAGCGCCATCCTGCCTGCCTCATTAAAATGAACGCCCCAACCGTACTTCTTCGGCAGCATCGAAGCGCGGAAGCACGCGGTCGGCTTACCGTAGAACTGTTCGCGTAGCTCCGCGCCCTTCTCTTCGAGCTCGGCCGCCGGAACTTCCTTGTGGCGGGCATGAACCTCGAACAAAATGTCCTTTTGCGTATAGGCGTAGGGACGGTTCGCGATCAAATCGAACTCGATACCCGGCTTCGTCTTCCCCGCCTTCTTGTCCGGCGGTACGATGCCGCGCTCCACGGGGCAATCCGTCGCTACGGTAATGAAAGTATTGTAATAGTTCCATTCCATCCGCATCGCCCCCGTTTTACGCCAATAAATCTTTTAACGCTTGCGGCGAACGGTCCCACCACTCGGCATTATGCTCTACAAGTAGCTTGCGCAGCGCTTCCTTCTCTACAGGACCGATATTATCGAGCATGAACTTGCGCTTCAGAGAAGCATCGAGCCGATTCACGTGATCGGGCAGTAGCTTCCACCCGCGACGCGCCTCCGTGTCGATCAGCATTTCGCAAGACGTAGCACCTGCGTAGTAGCTGCCTTCCTCGTTGCGGTCGACCGCGACCCAGACGATCCACGCGGGACGGCCGTTCGGCACGTCTTCCTTGTTCGGCGAGAACTTGATCCCTTTCTCCACCTTGCTCTTCGCGTGCATCGCCCCGACGTCGATATACGCCTCTCCGGCATCGATGATCACGCAAGATACTTGGCTCAGATCGATCGTACCCGCTCCGAACCCTCTATGTTCCTTATTGCTGACGACGTTAAGCGACAGCTTCTTCTTTTCCGGTTGTTGCCCGTTGTTATCCATCCAGCACCCTCCAACCCTTTCGAACAGTGTTCACCCCATCATTTTATCGAAAATAGCACGAAAAAGCGATCCCGCGACCCAGGGATCGTCAGCACGAGCGACCGAACCGGCTTGCCGCCGCGTATCTCGACAGGTAACTGCGGTCCCTGTCCCTCACGAAGATCGGCAACCTCATTTTCGCTATATCCCTATGTATAAGCGCCGTCCGGCAAATACAACGAAACGTTGCCTGACTTCAATTGATTACCGAGGAGGAATCCGCTCCGGATGTTCGTCACTCCGACAAGATCCAAGGAACCGCTAACGGGACTCGAAAGCGGCGTTCGGCCGATGGACGATAACGTGACGAGGATCTTGGTCCAAGACAATTTCACTTCGATCTCCTCCTCGTGGAACGAAAAAAGATGCATCCGAAGAGACATCTTTGTGCGAACATTGTTTCGATAAATTAGGCAATCCTGTACTCGACATCATAACAAATCGGAAAACCGTTTTCCTATGCATGCCGGCCACAAGGGCGGTTTCCGCCAGCGATATCGGGCCGTCCTTATCGCATGCTACGCTCAGGACGGCCTTTTCCGCGGGCATACTGGAAATTCGAGTGTATTTCAACTAGGTCATAGATCGTCGGGACCCCGATTCGCGCGAAGCGATTTCACGAGCTTTTCTGGGGAACAATAACTCCACCTGGGTGCCTTCGGTTCCCTTGGAATGGATCCGGATCGAACCGCCATGGGCTTCCACGATCCATCTGGCGATGGACAATCCGAGTCCCGTCCCGCCCTGGGTGCGGGAACGGGACTTGTCGCCGCGGTAAAACCGTTCGAAGACGTGCGGAAGATCTTCTTCCGCGATTCCGCAGCCGGTGTCCGAGATCACAATCGATAAGGTATACGATGACGCATAGCGCCCGGCCACCCGAATCTCTCCGGCTTCCGGGGTATACTTCAGCGCATTGTCCAGCACGATGACAAGGAGCTGGCGGATTCGGCCATCATCGCCCCACAAGGCCAGCGGCCTCTCGATTTCCGTGACGATCGCGATCCCTTTGGATGCCGCCAAAAGTCGGAACGACTCCGTCACCTCAAGCAATACGGAATCGAGCGACAGGCGCGAGGGGTGGATCTGCGCCTGGTTCGAATCGGACCTTGCCAGCGTCAGAAGGTCGTCCACCAGCTTGCCGAGCCGTCTGCTTTCTTTGAGGATGACCGCGATACGAGGACTTTCATGTTCGACGGAATGCTCGGGATGCTGCAGAATCAGTTCCGTTTGCGCATGGATTACCGCCGCAGGCGTGCGAAGCTCGTGCGAAGCATCGGTCACGAACCGCTGCTGCTTGTCCCAGGAACGGCGGATGGGAATCAATGCGCGCCCTGACAGAAACATGCCCGCAACGATCGAGAAAATTCCGCCGGCGACTAAGGCCGCGATGATATCCGTGAGCAGCAGTTGCAGCGTGCGATCTACGTCTCCTAAACTTTTGACGATCCCGACAGAGACTATTCCTTCCGGATTCGAAAACGATAGAGATACCGTCATTACCCGATAATGGTTGCCGCCTGCCGACACGGTACGGATTCCGACTTTGCCAGGACTTCCTCCGAAACGTTCCGCCGTTTGCTTCTCAAAGGAGGAAGGCGGAGATTGACTGACCAGTTTACCCTTTGCGTCCCACATAAGATAAGTCAATTTTTCACGAGGCTCTGAGTCAGATCCCTCGTTCTGAAGCATATCCGAGTAATGATGGGCGGATTGAAGCCGGGTATTCGCCTGCTTCATCGATTCGTCCGTCTCATGGAGCAGCCGATTCCGCATATGAGCGTACAGCAAGTAGCTCAGCACGGCAAGAACGAGCAGGAAAACCGCCGCGTTCAGCAAGGCCAGCCTTCTTCGCGTACTATTGAACATGGGGCTCCCCCTTGAACATGTAGCCGATTCCTCGCACGGTGCGCAAATACGCGTCGATGTCATGGGCCGCGAGCTTCTTGCGCAGATGGTAGACGTACACTTCGACAGCCGTGATCGCAGACCCCGATTCGAACCCCCATACCCGGTCGAAGATTTGCTCCCTGGTTAATATGCGTCCGACATTGCAGAGAAAATATTCCAGAAGTTCATATTCCGTGGCAGTCAGGTTCAGCGTAGCATCGTTGCAGAAGGCCGCCTTGCCCGTAGGGACTAACCGGATCGGACCGCATGTTAGATCGCCTTCTTGGTCTAGCGTCCCCCGTCTTCGGAGAACGGCCCTGGACCTGGCCAACAATTCCGAGACGGCAAACGGCTTCGTAATATAATCGTCCGCGCCCGCGTCGAGACCGGCCACCCGGTCTGCTACGGCATCTTTGGCCGTTAGAAGAATGACGGGCGTCAGAATGGAGCGGGCCCTTAATCGTTTCACGATCTCCACTCCGCTCATGCCGGGCAGCAGGACATCTAGAACGATGAGATCGTGGATAGCCTGATCCGCCGCATAGTATCCTTCGTCTCCCGCTTCAGCGGCATCCGTAAGATAACCTTCCCCTTCGAAAATATCACGAACGATCCGGAGCAAATCGGGATCGTCTTCCACGACTAAAACGCGCATGACGTCGCCTCCGGCCTTATTTTACACTCATCTTACCAGAAAGGCCGGTTTTAAGAAAATTTAAAGGTTGGCTTGTTATACTGAGTTCGAGTTAGAAGATAAGAACCCTTAAAGGAGAGAAACGGCATGGCGAAAATGGAAAAAAAATGGATCGCCCTTTGTTCCGCAGCCATTGGAGCATTGTACGCCACCGAATATATCGCTACACAATCTCAAGCGTCCGCAGCGCAGCCGTCTGCGTTTTACCAATCCGCGGACCCAACTTCAAACGCTCAAGTGTTAAGTACGGTGACCGCCGAAATTTACAAGAACGGCACCTATACAGGGATGGGAAGCAATCGGCGCGGGTCAATCCAAGTGGACGTTACCTTGAACAATGACAAAATCACTGACGTCGTAATCAGCGATTTCGCCATGCATTATTCGGAGTCCGATGTGGTAGGCTTACCGGACGAGGTGTTGCAATATCAGAGCGCGCAAGTCGACAACGTATCAGGCGCGACTTACAGCACCAGAGCCTTCGAGGATGCCGTCCAGAATGCCCTGGACCAAGCTCGGAACTCTTGACGGGAGACTACAGGATATGAAAAAAGCGAAGCTGTTCATGGATACCGTCGTAGAAATCCAAGTCGAGACCGAACAGCCGGAACGCGAGACCGAAGAGAAGGTCGACCGGGCGTTCGAGGCGTTCCGCATCGTGGAATCGGCCTGCAGCCGGTTTCAGCCTGACAGCGAGCTCATGAAGGCCTGCCGGCAGATCGGAACGCCGGTCCTTCTCAGCCCGTATGTATTCCATCCTCTCCGGTTCGCGATGGAAATCGCCGAACGAACGGAAGGCGCGTTCGATCCCACCGTGGGGAAAACGATGGAACAGCTCGGCTTTAACCGCCATTACCTGACCGGAGCGCTCATGGATAGTCCTTCGGAAGGTTCGGTTACGTACCGGGATATCGTTTTGAACGACCGGGAGAGCACTTTGCTCTTAAAGAAACCGATGGTGATCGATTTGGGAGCCGTTGCTAAAGGCTTCGCGATCGATTTGGCCGCAAACGAGCTGAAGGAGTTTGCGAGATTCTCTGTGAATGCAGGCGGAGATCTCTACGCAGGAGGCTCGGATTCGCGTGCGAACGTTTGGAAAATCGGGATCCGTCATCCGGCAATGAAAGATCGGATCATCGAGACGGTCGAAGTTTCCAACGAAGCCGTCTGCACGTCCGGAAGCTACGAGCGGAGGAGCACGGTAAAGGAGGGCGCGCATCATATCGTCGACCCCAAAGCCCAGCATTCTCCGCGCAATTGGATCAGTTGCAGCGTCGTCGCTCCGTTCGCCATGCTGGCGGATGGGTTCTCGACCGCAGCGTTCGCGATGGGCCCGGCGGAGGGTAAGGAACTCGTCGAAGAAGCGGGTCTGAAGGGAATATGGATCGCACCCGATATGAAAATAACCAAGGTTGGAGGGATATAGATGAGTTTCAAAACATGGTTCAAAACGCCGAAAGCGTGGGTGTTTATTTGTTTAGCCATTTATCTTGGCGTTGCGTCCTACGCTTCGCATGACATGAACGGCGTTCGGAACGGAGGCATCGCGATCGTCGCGGCCATTGTTGTAGACGTCATATGCGGACTAATTGAGAAAAGGAAACGGATTTTCCCCGACGGCGCGGCCGTCACGGGGCTGATCATCGCCTCGATCCTAAGTCTCACGACTTCTCCTTGGATGGTGGCAGCCGTCTCGGTCATTTCCATATTGTCCAAGCACCTGATGACCCACAAGAAAAAACCAATGTTCAATCCTGCGGCGTTCGGCCTGCTCGTTTCCATTGTTCTCTTTAAAACCCAGCAGAGCTGGTGGGGCGCGTTCGGCGACCTGTCCGCCTGGTATCTCGTTCTGCTGTTGATCGGCGGGTATCTGGTCGTCAATCGAATCAACAAATTTCCGCAAGTGTTTACGTTTCTCGGAACGTATTTTATATTATTGTTCGTGCTGGGGAATGGGATGGTTCATATCGGAACGACTTATCTCGACGCGGCGGGCCTCTCCGACGCGCTCCGTCCTCCATTCGTCAATGCCGCGGTTTTCTTCGCCTTGTTCATGCTGACGGATCCGCCTACTTCTCCGAATAAAGTCGGGGACCAGGTCGTTTTCGGTTTCCTCTCGGCCGTGGTCGGCGTATTGGCTTACGGATATATGGGAGGATTGATGTATTTGTTCATCGGGCTGATGTCCGGCAATCTCTATCAATGGGCGAGAAGCATGTCCTCCCGCTCAGCCAAAAGAGCTCGTCCTCCAATGAAGAAAGTCGATCACAGAATGCCGGGTTGAAGTCCCTGGTCGGAACCGCAATGATGGAGGTAGCAAAATGGCTAAAATGAGCAAAAAATGGATCGTTCTATGTTCCGCCGCAATAGGTGCAATCTACTCTGCAGAGTATGCCGTAACGGAGACTCCGTTATCCGCGCCGGCATCCCAAACCACACCAATATCGGACTCGTTGCCCACGCCCTCGCTCGTACCGACACCCGTTCCGACGGTTACTTCCGTACCTTTGCCAACGACCGATCCGTCGCCGTCGCTTGAGCCATCGCCGACACCATCAGCTACGCCTAAGCCTGAAGCTTCGCCGACACCCGAAATTACCCCGCCGGCCGCCACCCCGTCGGTCTCCAGCAGTCCGGCTCCGAACCAAAAGTACCGCAACGGCACCTACACGGGAATGGGAATGAACCGACGCGGTTCCATTGAGGTAACGATCACCATCGAGAACGATAAAATCACGGATGTGGAAATCAGCCGTTTCGCCATGCACTATTCCGAGTCCGATGTGGTGGACTTGCCGGACGAGGTGCTGCACAATCAAAGCGCACAGGTCGACAACGTGTCCGGCGCCACCTACAGCACGAATGCGTTTGAAGACGCGGTGCAGAATGCCTTGGACCAGGCCCATCATCCATAAAACGAATTGAGGTCATTGCAATGAATATAAAACGAATGTTCATGGCGGGCACGGTCGCAGCTACCATTACGATCGGCGGAGGCTTGTGGACGGAGAAGACGAGCGCGGCTTCCACGTTCAAGCCGGCTGCTGTGCAGGTTCCTTCCTCCTCGGCTGTATCCGCGACCGAGTCGGAGCGCAAAAGAGACGATTTCCTCGTCGCGCTCGGGAAATCGTCAGATGAAGAGGTCTATAATGCGCTTTATGACGGAAAATCGTTGGCCGAAATCGCGTCGGATTCGGGCAACAGCGCTCAGGGCGTCATTGACTTGCAATTGGCGGAGTTGACGCGGCAGTTGGACGCCCGTCTGTCGAGCGGTATGCTGGCACCTCAAATCTACGAGGCGCAAAAGTCGGAATTGCAGGAAATTGTGGCCAAGAGCGTTTACGGCGATAAATGGCTTCTGAAGTAGACTAGTTCGTTAGAGCGCTGTCCACTTCACCCACATTTCCTGCGGAATCAGCTCGTACTTTTCCTGTTCGCGGTACATGAAATGATGCATGATCAGCTCGCGGCGAAGCGTCGCGAAGTCGTGATGGAACTGGGCGATCCACGCGTTCAGTTCCTTTTCTGCGTATGCTCACGCGCTCCGAACATACAAAAGTCCCTTACGGACAATCTAGGGAAGAACTTCAAGGTTAATTTGCGATTAGATAAACCATAAGTCTATTGTTTTAGGCAAAAATCGTTCACAATGGGTTAGCCGGCAACAAAGCAGTAGCAAGGAGGAATAATCAATCGCCATGCAACCATCCGAAACGCAACAACAAAGTCCTATCGAGGAAGAACGGAGGAGGCTGACGGACACGCTGCAAGAGATCGCTCTGCAACGCGCCGAGATCGCCCCCGTATACCACGGCAAAGACTACGTCGAACAGCTGCTCGAGGCCAAGCGCGAAGAGACGCGGCAAAGGCTCGACCTGCTAGGCTCGGAGCCGTACTTTGGACGCCTCGACTTTCAGGAGAATGGGAAGCCCGCGCCGCTTCCGCTCTACATCGGCAAACGAGGCCTCGACCACCGCAAGACTAGCGACCCTTATATTATCGATTGGCGCGCCCCCGTCGCCAGCCTCTTCTATTCGTTTACAGGTGGGGAGGCGCCGGTCACATACGAAGCGCCGGACGGCACGATCGAAGGCGAAGTGCATCGCAAGCGCAACCTGTCGATCCGCGACAAGACGCTCGAGCGCGTCGTCGACAGCTACGAACGCGGCGGCGACAACATGTCGCTTAGCGACGAGTTTCTGCTGTACCGCCTCGGCGAGAAGAAGGACAATCGGCTTCGCGACATCGTCTCGACGATTCAAGCCGAACAGGATCTCATTATCCGCGCTCCCCGCTATAAGGCGCTCATCATTCAAGGGGCTGCCGGATCAGGTAAAACGACGGTCGCGCTCCATCGCCTCGCTTTCCTGCTCTACCAGTACCAGCAGCACATTCGCGCCGAGCGGATGATTATTTTCGCGCCGAACAGCATGTTCCTCGATTATATTTCGGGCGTGCTGCCAGAGCTCGGTGTCGGCAACGTCCATCAGACGACGTTCGCCGACTGGGCGCTAGACGTGTTGGACGGCGGCGTCAAGCTCGCTCCGACGACGGAAGGCAAGCTGTGGTTCTCCCTCGCCGAACGCCGCCCCGCGCTGAACGACGAAACGCCGGGCAGGTTCAAAGGGTCGCTTGCTTTCAAAAGCTGGATAGAGGAGCGGCTTCGTCAATACGAGGATAACTTCCTCCAAGACAATCTATCGTTCGAAGCTTGGGATGGCCGCGTGTTGCCAAGCGCGACGATCCGCGAATGGTTCGAGGTCGAGTATCGCCACTATCCGCTCACGATGCGCCGGGAGAGGCTATCCGGGAGAATCAACCGTTGGCTTGAGATGCAGCTGACGAACATAGGCGATGCCAAAATACGCAAGGAACGAAGCCAGACGGGCAAGCAGCGGCTCCGCTCCTTTATGAAGAAGCTGCCGGAGGCAACCCCGCTTGCCTTCTACAAATCGGCGTTCAGCGACAACGTCGATTCGTTCATTCCGCAGGCTCTCGCCGCCGATACGTTGAAAAACCTAAAGCGCGGCATAGCGCTGCCGGAAGATTTGGTTCCGCTCGTCTGGATTCATCAGGCGTTCAACGGTCCGGAAAACCGCCAGTTCGACCACGTTGTCGTCGACGAAGCGCAAGATGCGTCGCCTTTCCAGATCGCGCTCTTGCGGGCTTACATGGCCGAGCCGTCGTTCACGATACTCGGCGACTTGGCGCAAGGCATCCATGCTTATCGCGGCGTGCAACGCTGGGAAGAGCTGTCCGCCGTGTTCACGGAAGACCAGAGCGCTTACCATACGCTTAAGCTAAGCTATCGTTCCACGCTCGAAATTATCGAGTTCGCCAACCGGATCCTCGCCCGTACCGATACGGGATTGCCGCCGGCGGAACCGGTATTCCGGAGCGGCGAGCCGGTCGAGGTCGCGCAGCTGGCCAAAGCAGCCGACGCGCTCCCTCGCATGGTCTCCTTCATCTCGGATAACCAAGCGGGCGGCATGCGGACGATCGCCATCGTCGGGCGCACGGAGGAGCATTGCAAGCAGCTACACGAGCAGCTTCTATCCGGCGGCGTCGAGGCGAACCTCATCGCCGAAGGCCAAGTCGCCTACCGCGGCGGCGTCACCGTCGTACCTGCCCATCTGGCAAAAGGGCTAGAATTCGACGCCGTCTTGATCGCGGGAGCGAACGCCCGCAACTACGCCGACAATCCACAGGATGCCAAGCTGCTGTACGTGGGATGCACGCGCGCGCTGCACCGGTTGACGTTGCTCGTGGACGGCGAGCCTTCCGTCTTATTCTCCTAAGCGCAATATAATGAAAGAAGCCGCCCCCGGCCCGCAGCGCTGTCGCTGCGGATCGGGGGCGGCTATTCTTTATATAGCGCTTATTGGTTCAGCAATTGATAGACGACTTGCGCGCTTTCCGCGCGGGTCAGCTTGCCTTGCGGCGCGAACGCGCCTTTGCCGTTGCCGTGCACGAGCCCGAGCGCCGCGGCGGTGTCCACGGATTGGAGCGCCCAGCCGCTAATGCCGGTGCGGTCGGAGAATGCTGCGCCCTCCGACGCCATCGGCACTTCTTTGCCGTTCTTCACGGCGAGCGCGCGTACGAGCATGACCGCCATCTCTTCGCGGCTGATCGTCTCTTCCGGAGCGAACGATTTTTCCTTGCGTCCCTTAATGAGACCAAGCCGGTTCGCCGTCGCCACGTACGCCGCGTACCATTTGTTCGAATCGACGTCCGCGAACGGCGTCGCCGTGCTCTCGGTTTTCACGCCGAGCGCGCGGACCAGCATAGCCGCGAATTCCGCTCTCGTGATCGTCCGATCCGGCGCGAATCGCGTATCCGACACGCCGTTGATAATGTGTTTGGCCGATAGCGACTTGATCGCCGCGTAAGCCCAATAACTAGCGCCTACGTCGCCATAGCTCTTATCGAATTCAAGCACGGCATACGTACTGAAGTGGTATACCTTAGCCGTCATCGTGTTTCCGTTCAACGTCCCGCCCACATACTCCAGCGTGCCGTCTTCGCCTAGATAGTAGACGCCTAGCGCGTCTTTATTCGCGTTATCGTTCACTTGGAACGTGAGGACGATCGGCTCCGTGAAGGTCGTCATCGGAGTGGAGCGGCCATCCTGCGTCACGACGCTAAGCTTGAACTCATACGCTTGCGAGACGGGATTAACGCCTGCATTACCTGTGTTCAAGTTGTCAACGATCGCATTCGTCCGATCAGCCGTTAGTGGCTTAATCTCGAAGGTAATGGTCGCCCCGGCACCAGTGCCGGCAGGAAGCGACGCTTGAAGGTTTGCCAACACCTGGCTTGGAAGCGTAACCGTTACGTTGCCCGCCTTCAATTGCAAGTTGTTCGTACCGAGCAGTTGCCCCGATTGAATCGGCAGCGTTATTTTTTCCGTGCCGGCCGGCAATTGAATTTCGACTTTGCCGTCTTTGGCGTGGGTAAGGTCGCTAGCAATAATGATTTGCTTGCTGTCCGATGGCGCAACTCCGCCGGACGTTACAGGCACGCCGCTCAGAATGACGGTTCCGCCGTCGTTCATGCCCGGCAGGCTTACGGTTACTTCACCACTCGCGCTGACGGTATAGGTCGTTCCGCCGTACTCGTCTTTCACTTGCGATCCCGCGACGAACGGAACCGGAATCGTAACGCTCTTCGCTTCCGTCTTCGCGTTAATGATCGTGACGACATTCTCGCTGCCGTAATGCTTGTTAAACGCCAGGTAGCCTAGCGCGTCGGACCCGGCAAGCTTCGTGCGTTCTCCCTTGGCATAAACTTTGGAGAATTTCGCGCGGATATTAAGCAGCTTCGCGTAATGATCGTGCAGCGTCTTCTCTTCGGTCAGCATATCCCAAGGCATGTCGCCGCGGTTCTCGCTGAATTGCCCGGCAGCCATATCGCCCGCGTTCGCTCCCGAACGGCCGAGCTCTTCGCCGTAGTAAATGACCGGCTGGCCCTTTGCTGTAATTTGCAACGCCGCCGCGATCTTCAGCTTTCCTTTGTCGCCGCCGACGTAGTGCGTCAGGAAGCCGTTCTCGTCGTGGCTGCTCAGGAATTGTCCCATCGTCGCCGTATTGTCCATCTTCGTCTCGCGATCCGCCAAGTAAGCGTCGACAGCGTCTATGCTGCCGTTCGCGAAGTCTCTGGCTCTATTTTTAAATTCGAAGTCCAGAAGACTGTCCATCTGCCCGCTCCGGAGCTGGCCGCCGTTATTGTCGATCGTGCCGCCGAAATATTCCCCGATCAACTTGAAGCTAGGCGCGATAGCCGTCAATGCGTTCTTGAACGCCTTCCATGTCGTGCCGTCCACATGCTTGACCGTGTCGACCCGGAAGTAATCGATCGTATCGCCGCGCGTCGTTCTCGCCCGCTCCAACCAACCTGCCTGCCAGTCGATCACTTGTTCGCGAACCGAAGGGTCTTCCGTCTTGAGGTCAGGGAGCTGCGCAAGCTCGCCCTTGATCGGATCGACGTCGGCTTGAACGCCGTCCGTTCTCAGCATGCCTGCGAACCTGTCTTTGTCCGCCTGCGTAATGCCCGGCCGCGCCGCATCGTCCGGCTTCAGTCCGTAGCCAGTATGGTTCAATACGACGTCGACCATGATCTTGATGCCGTGGTCGTGCGCCTTGTCGATCAGCTCCTTGAACGTAGCCAAATCGCCAAGATGCTCGTCGAGCTGCGTGAAATCCTTCGCCCAATAGCCGTGGTAAGCGTATTGCGTGCCGCCGAAGTCCACGCCTTTGTTGAAGTCGATATTGTCGACGATCGGGGAAATCCAGAGCGTGTTGATGCCCAGTTCCTTCAAATAATCGAGCTTGTCGATCATCCCTTTGAAATCGCCGCCATGATACGCTTCCAGATGCGTCTTATCGACGCCCTCATCATTCGTCAGATCCCCGTCTTGGAACCGGTCCGTAAGCGCGAAATAGATGCGCGCTTCATCCCAATCGAAGTCCAGGTTTCCTACCGATGTTCTTGCTTTGACGTTGACGGTAGCCGTATGCGTATGCTTATTCCCGTACTCGTCGACGAGCGTAACCGGAACGTTCTTCGCGCCGGCAGGCACCGTATCCTTCACGGAAATCGACTGCGCCATAAGCTCCGTATCGAACGGTACTTTTGCCGATCCGCCCAGCGCGGTCAAGTCCATGTACCCGCTCGTGAACGCGACGGGTTCGGATGGAGCCGCCTGCAGCTTAAGCACGCCGTTCTCATTAGAGGAGATCGCTGAAGGCTGCAACGTCGACGTGATCGCGACGGTCGGCTTGCGGTAGATTACGATCGACTTGTCGTCGACGGTATTCTTAGGATCGGTAACTTCCTCGGTCGTGCCGCCCTGCGTCACGAGGAACGTGTATTCATACGTACCGCCCGCGAGATTATTTAACGTATAGCTGAACAGTTCTTTGCTTGCGTCGTACGCCATCGGATATTCCGCGTCGCCGATTTTCACCTTAACGCCGGTCAAGGTATTCATCTTTCCTTGCCGGAATAACGAATCGTCCCGATAGTAGAACGTCAGGTTGCCGTCTTGCAAGAGAGGACCGCCAATGCTTGGCAAAATATCGAGCTCTCTGACCATGCTATTGACGTTGACTTTGGTGAAGTCCACGCCAGGCGCGATCGGAATGACACGGTCATCCGGAACGTCTTGTTTCGCGGTATCCCAGTTCGTTCCTTTGCGCAATACGAATCCGACGCCCGTCGTTCCCGGCGCGATCTCGATGTTAACGGTCGCAACGCCGTTCTCTACTTTCTCGAAGTTAATCTGGTCGTTCTTCACGCCCGTGTTCCACACCCACAAGTTCCAATCCGCATAATTCCCATCCGGACGGATGTAGTTGAACTGGACGATCCGCTTAACCTCCTCTGCCGTAACCGTGACGGTAGCGATCGCCGTCATCCCGTTGTAAGACACCGTGATCTTCGCGGTTCCCGCGCTAATCGCGCGCACTTTGCCGTCCGCGGTAACGGTGGCAACGCTTGGCTTGTTAGAAGTATATGTGGCGAGCTTGGTAGCCGTTCTACGGCTGCCGTCGCTATACTCGGCGTAAGCTTGCGTCTGGTGCTCGGTACCGATCTGCAAATTGTAGCCCGCGCTGTCCAGCTCGACCGACGCGAATACCGGGGCGGCCGCTTCCATTTTAATAATGACTGCCGTAAGCGGTTGTAGCCTGATCGAGTTAGCCGTCAGTGTGAATCCTGAACGCGAGCCTACCTCGGTCGTTCCTGCTTCGTCGTTATCTACGACTACCGTGCCGGAAGTTAAATCTTCGGTCAGCGTCAAAGTTCTGGACGCGTTAGCCCCGTTGAAGAACACGTAATAGTTACCCGTACCGTCCGTTGCTTTGTTCTCGTAAGCGATCGCCAGATCGTTCGCCGCGATTCCCGTGCCGGGAACGAGCGTAACGTTCGTATCGACGAGCGCCTTGTCTCCGAGTCTGAAAGCGTCCGTGGATCTTCTGAGCTCGGCCAACCCCGTCGTGTATTCCCGCGTTACCTGATTGACCGGATACGCGTTGCCGTCGGTCGCTTTCGCCCAATCGAACTTGTTGATCGCGTCCGAGGAATCGTAAGCGTCGTTAATGAAGTAACCGAACGGGTTGTCGCTAGCATCCTTCAAGATCGTATATTTCTGCTCGGGAACGCCCGCGCCATGCCATTGCTGCGTCCGTCCGTACTCCTGACCCGAGTGCAGGAACGCCGTACCCTGGGACGTTAAAATGAGCAGGTTACCCAGCCGCATCCGTTGGTGGATTTCCAAATCGTTCGCCGCGATGGACGGATCCTTCTTGATCGATTGCGCGATTACGTCGTAAAGCGGCAAATTATCGTGCGCCTCGATGTACTGCACCATATCGCCCGGGTCGTCGGCCGGCGTATTGGAAGGCTGCCCTTTAATGTTGTTAAGAATCGTCTCGATGCTTCTCGCTCCGCCCGTAATGAAGCGCGGTTCGCCTTCCGAGCCGAAGCCCGATTTCAGCTCGTTGCGGATTTCGTCGGAGAACACGCCCACGTCGTCCGTGTTATCCATCCAATCTTGATCCGCGCCGTGGCCCGCAAGCGCCGGATCGGCAGCCGCGCCGCCGAACGTCCGCCAGCCTTCGCCGATGAACAGCGCGTTCGGATTGATCTGCGCCGCGGCATTGTAAGCATCCTGCACCGCTTCGTTCGTGGCATCGCCCATCATGTCCCAGCGCATGCCGTCGATTTTGTATTCGTTGAACCAATATTTGACCGAATCGGTCATCAGCTTCTCGGCCATCTTGTGGTTAGTCGCCAGGTTGTTGCCGAATCCGCCGATGAAGCTGCCGTTCGCGTCCTGGAACGCGTAGTAGTTCGGCACGATATCGTTCAGGAAATCGGATTTGGCCATATGCGTATACACAACGTCGAGCACGACGCCCATGCCTGCTTCGTGAATGGCATCGATCAGGTCTTTGAGCTCTTTAATGCGCAATTCAGCGTCGGCTGGATTCTCGGAATAAGCCCCGTCCGGCGAAAAATAGCTTTGCGGATCGTAACCCCAGTTGTATTCGTTGTCTTGCGCGGAGTAATCAAGCTCGCGATTACCCGCTAGCGTCTCGTCGCCGTAGTACCATGCCATTACCGGCAGTAGCTGCACGTGCGTTACGCCGAGCGATTTGATATAGCCGAGCTTATCCTTGAACGCGCTGTACGAGCCCCATCGCGCGTTCAGGTCGCCCTCGACCGACGGATCGGAGGTGAAATCGCGAATGTGCGTCTCATAGACGATCGCGTCTTCGCGTTTCGTATAGCCGTCGATATCGGCAAATCCGTAATCGGCAGGGTTCGTCCCGCTCAGATCGACGATCGCCGCCTTGCCTACCGCGTCGCCGTCCGGGCCGACTTCGCCCTTCGTATTAACTCTGAACGTCGCCATCGATTTGGCGTACGGATCGAGCACGGCTTTCGTGACGCCGTTGTTCGTTACGGCGTATTGGTAGTAATAGCCCTCAAGATCGGCAACTCCGGCATCTGACGCCGTAACGTGAACCGACCATACGCCTTGATCGCCTTTGGTCAAGCTGAATGTGTCTACTAATACGGTCGGATCGGCTTTGTCGTACACGCCCATGACGACCGAGGTCGCCGTAGGCGCCCACAGCTTGAAGTCGACATCGCCTGCGTTGTACGTCGCGCCTAAGTCATTGCCATCGTAGCCGTAGACTTCGTCTAGCATCCGCCATCCCGTCCCTGCGGATACCGTCTTGCCGGCGTACGTTACGCTCAGCGGAACTTTGTTCAGATCGATATTCGCGTTGACTTGGACGGTCGTCGGTCCCGTGATTTGAACGCTATCGACCGCTATCGGAGTTGCGTCCTTATCCTTGAGGGTCAAAGCGTCTTTGAGCGTTGCGGCATCGAGCCCGTCCGTCAACGTGAAGTTCAGCAGCAGCTTGCTTGCCGACAATACTTCCGCGGACTGAAGGCCGATTGCCACTTCGCCGTACGGCGAAACGTATACGCTATTGTCCGATTGGTTGATCCAGAGCTGATTATAGCGATCCAGCAGCGTGAACGCTTTGTTATCGCCGTCTTTGACTCCCGACGTACGATTCACGACCAAGAACCCGATCTTCTTCGCTCCAGCGATTAACGGTACGTCGACATAACCGCCATAACTGTCAACGTGGCCTGGATCGAAAGGCATCGCTCCCGAAGGCCAATTCGCCGATGGGCTTGAGACATCGTCCCATAACCACAGGCCGAATGCGCCGTAATTGTGGTCGCCGCGCGTATAGTGAATGCGAACCGTATTCGCCGGGAGGTCTACCGGCTCGTACGGCCACACGTCGTTCGAGCCTTGTTTGATCCACACTTCATTCATTGAAGGCCCGCTTAGCGTTACGATCTTATCCCCGCCGTCCTTGTCGCCCGATGTCCGGTTGACGACGAGGAACCCGACTTTCTTCGCGCCCGCGATCAAAGGAATATCGACGAACGCCCCGTAACTATCGGTCTGCCCGTCGGGGAGAGCGAGCGCACCCGTCGGCCAGTTGGCGGACGGAGCAGCCACGTCGTTCCACATCCATAGACCAAGCCCCGCATAATCGCCGGCCGTCCGATTATAATGGACGCGAAGATGACCATCCGGCACAGGAGTTCCTTGATCAGGATCAGGTTCGTCAGGCACCGTGAAGTTGGCTGCGACCGCGTGCGATACCGCATCGTAGGTGAACGTAACCGGCAGCGGTTGCGGCAAGCTGAGCGAGTTGTTGCTACTCGGATAATTAGCATCGCTCCATGCGTTGCCTAGCACGATCTTATATTCATAATTACCCGTCGGTACATTGACCGTCTTTGAATAGATGTTGTCGAAGTTATCATCCGACAAAAACACATTAGCTTTGCTCGGCTCCCAATCGGCATCGTCTCCGATTTCCGTCTGCAAATTGCCGACGATGCGAGGAAGCTTATTCGCGGCGATCGGGTGGTAGTAAGTCGAATCCGCGATCGCGTGCGTCGCATCGTTGTAATAGAACGTAACGACCGAAGCCTCGGCAAGCGTCAACTTAACGTTGCCGTTGTCGCTCGCTTTGCCGGGCTTGGTGTAGCTATCGTTGCCGTAGCTGACGTCCCAATTGCCGTTCAGGGCAACCTTGTATTCATAGGACCCCGCAGGCAAACTGCCCGTGAATTGATAATAGCCGTTGCCTATGTCAGTCAACGCCGTAGCATCCGCGCTCGGATCCCAGTTGCCCGTATGCCCCAGCGCCTGCTGAAGATCGCCCACTAGCACGACTTTGCTAGGAGCGGCAGCATTTACCGTTGTCTGAACCATCCCGAAATACGATAAGATCATCGCGCAAGCCATGAACACGGCGATAACCCTCTTGCTCTGATACGCAAACCTCATTCTTGTGACCCTCCCCATTGATTTGTTGCCGCTTGCGACCTTCCCTTGCTCCAATTCATCCGAGAGCAAACGTTTGCACAAAATGACAAAATAATTGCAAACAGTTACATAAACCCCTTATTGTGTAACTCCTTTTGCACGACAGGGTCAATGAAAGCGTTTGCTTCGTTTGAAAAATATCATACTACCGCCCAAAACTACCTGTCAATCCACTATTTTCATCCCAAAACAGCTTTAAAAGTGGCCATTAATGACATTAAAACCTCAGACTCCGCAACATGCCAACGTTTGCACAAAAGTTGCACAACTTCACAACAAGAAAAAAAGTGTTCCCTGCGAGCGTTTCTCTAAGAAACGAACACAAGGAACACCTCTGATTAACTAGCCTAATAATGACCCAGATCGTCTAGATCCGTAGCCCCAGACGATCCTACAACGACTGACGGCAAGCCCTCATTCCCGAAGGCTTGCCGTCTTTATCTTAATTCAGTTAGCCGCGGACGGCGCCGACGTCCGGAACAACCTGGCTTCCACGTTCGCGAGTACTACGTCGATCGACTCGTTCTGCCCCGTCTCGTTCAATTGCATGTCGAGCATGGGCAGCGACCTGAACTTCTGACCGTCCCGCAAATATACACTGGCGATAGGGAAGGAATCCGCTCCCTCCTCGCCCACTCCCGATACGTATTCCGCAATGAGGATAACATCGGTCAACCCATCATGGTTGGCATCCCGGAAATCCAGCGCGCGAATCCCTTCCAGCGAGCCTCGTTCATTGCCGTAAAATTCGGGAAACCGATACGTAATATGACCCGTACCATCCGCAAGGAAAAGGGCGGTATGCGCTCTTCCGTCTTCTCTTTTCGCGGTGACGAACGTTGACTTGCCCCACTCTTCCAAAGAGACTTCGTATGTCTGGCCCTCTATGGCCTCGTACCCTTCCTGGGATAAGGCGAACGTCAACGACGGCGATGGCTCCTTCGGTTCTGCTGCGAATAGTTTAACAATCGTTTCCGGCGACTCTTTGTCGTAGATTTGCTGAACAACGACGCCTGCTGCGAGAAGAAGTGCGGCAACGATTCCCGTTAACACGGCGAATCTTCTGATCTTAACGCTCAACTTCGCATGACCTCCCGATCAACCGATCGACTATGTCCGTAAGGAGAATCTACCATCTCAGACGGATGAGTGTAAAGACTAAATCCCGATTGGACAGGGGCATGAACGAAGGACAACCGTCATATATATCCCGTAGATGCTTGTCAACGGGAGGGTTATCCGTATGCCTGAACGCCGTTCGCTGCGAATGCTGCTTTTCATCGCGGCCGCCGCAATTCTTGTAAGCTCCGTCAAATTCGGCTTTGCCGACGCTTGGGTGGAGCAATATTCACTGCCGGCCTCCGAACTCTCGGCCGAGTTCGCGGCCGCCCCGCCTTCCTCCGCGCAGCAGAAGACGGATCCGGCACCGGATACGTTGTTGACGCCCAAAGCGGCGGTACTAAGCAATCGGATCACGGAGTACCACATCAACGTCACGTTGAACGAGAAGGACGGAACGCTCAACGGCCAGCAGACCGTAACCTGGAAGAACCCCGGGCGCAAGTCGGTAGCCGATCTGTACTTCCACCTGTACCCGAACGCTTTTTCTCCCGGCAGCACTTTCATCGCGGAGAGCGGCGGACAGCTGCGCGGCGACAAAATGAAAGAAGGCAGCTACGGAAGCATGGAGCTCACCGCTCTTACGACCGAAGAAGGCGAGACGCTGCTTCCTCGCATTCACTACGTTCAACCGGATGACGGCAATAAAACCGACCGCACGCTCGTGACGCTCCGGCTTCCGCAAGCGGTCAAGCCCGGCTCGTCCGTCACGCTGCACATGAATTTTCAGGTGAAATTGCCGGACGTGTTCGCCCGCATGGGCAAAGCAGGCGACTTCGTCATGGCCGGCCAGTGGTTCCCGAAGGTCGCCGTCTACGAGACGATCGGCACGCGGGGCAGAACGACGGAAGGCTGGAACCTGCACCAATATCACGGCAACTCCGAGTTCTATTCGGACTTCGGCATCTATAGCGTCCGTATTAACGTGCCTCAGGATTACAAAGTCGCCGCGACCGGGTTCCAAACGAAAACGCCGAGCATCTCCGGCGGCAGGAAGTCCGTACAGTTCTACGCGGACGACGTACACGACTTCGCTTGGTCGGCATCGCCGGACTTCACGTACGTGGAAGACTCGTTCTCTTCTCCCGGCATTCCCGGCGTCCGGATCAAGCTCTACCTCGATCCGCTGCACGCCAAGCTGCAAGACCGTTACATGCATGCGGCCAAATCCGCGCTCGCCAAGCTTGGCGAGTGGTACGGGGAATATCCGTACGCCACGCTCTCGATCGTCATCCCTCCCGCAGCAGGCAACGGCGCGGGCGGAATGGAATACCCGACGCTAGTAACCGGCGCGGCCGCCAGCAGCGCTAACCCGGGCTACGATCTCGAACGCACGCTCGTTCACGAGATCGCGCATCAGTATTGGTACGGCTTGGTTGCCTCCAACGAGTTCGAGGAGGCTTGGCTGGACGAAGGCTTCACATCCTATACAGAGGATAAGCTAATGTCCGCCATCTACGGCATTGTCCCGAGTACGCCAATCGAAGCCAGCTATTTGACGGATCCGGAGCCGCTCAACCAGTCTTCTTGGAAGTTCCGCAACTCCGATCAGTACGCGGAAAACGTCTACTTGCGCGGCAAGCTGGTGCTAACCTCCTTGGAACGGCAAGTCGGCGACAAGACGATGGCGAAGATCATGCGCACCTATTATCAGAAATACCGATTCAAGCATCCCGCCTACACCGATTTCCAAAAAGTCGTCGAGACGGTCACGAAGACAAAGTGGGACACCTTCTTCCAATCGTACGTGCAGCGCGCAGAGATGAGCGATTTCGCCGTAGACGGGATATACGCCCGCAAGACTGGCGATACGTACGAGACTCGCGTCCAGTTACGCCGTTATGGCGGCAGCGCGCATCCGGTTAGCGTGTTTTTCCAATTCGATAACGGACAGACGATACGCAAAACATGGGACGGTGTACAGGATCACGTTCAAATTCAACTGAAATCCGCTTCCCCGTTGTCGTTCGCCGCCATCGATCCGTCCATGAACGTAGTGCTCGACAATCGCAGATATAACAACTACTTAAAGGCCGAAGTACCTAAACAGGACAGGACGCGGTGGTCGTCCGGCATTACGCAGCTGATCGAAGGAATATTCGGAACGATAGCCTGGTGAGGTGATGGGATCCATGAGAGCACGATTAAAAAAGGGATGGGACATGACCGTACGGCATAAGTATGTGTTGGTTCTCCTATTTCTGTACCGCCTGCTGTGGGGATTCTTCCTCTACCGGTTCGTCGACTCGGTCGTGACGCCGATATTGGCGCGTTACCCGAGCGATCATCCGAACGAGGACGCCGCCAAGCTGTTTCTCGTCGAAGCGCAGTTCCGCATCCTTAAGACTGATCTACTTAACGAAACATTGCTGCTGCTCGGCGCGTTGCTGCTCGTGCGCATGATTCTCACGCCGCTCTTGAACGCCGGCGTATACTACTCCTTCCACCATGCGGAGGATGGAGCAGGTACGCAGGTGCTGTCCGGCATGAGGCGGGCATGGAAACCGGTGACCGCGCTTTACTGGCTGGAGAACGGACTGTCCGCGCTCCCCGCCCTATGGCTGCTGCCGCTTGCCCGAGACCGCTTCTATTCCGACGATTCCGTATCGGATTGGATGCAAGGGTTGCTCCCTTACGCCGTCCTATGGCTCGCCTGGGGGTTCCTGCTCCACCTGCTGTTTCAGTTCATGCAGTTCGGAGCCGTATCCAAGGAAGGGGTATTGAAAGGCGGCGGACACGCGCTGCGCAAAGGGCTCCCGTTAATCGCCGTCACGCTCGTCATGGTCGGCATCGGGATCGCGGTGTCTTTGGCGGCATCGGCCGTCGCGCTTCTCTGGTCAGGGTTTCTCGCCGTCGCGCTGCATCAGGCCTTCCACTTCGTCCGTTCGCTTCTGACGCTGTGGACATCGGCTTCTCAATATCACGTCTGGCGCGAATCGTAAGTTGCCTCTTTGTCCCCTATTCGACATGATCTGCCCGGGACACTCCCCGGTTGCTCTCCATTTTGGAGGGCAGCCGGGGTTTGGCGTTATTATCGGCGAGTAAAAATGTGCGGAAAGGACGGTGTAAATCCCCAGTAAACTAATCAAGATTAATAAATTCTAATTTAGCATTTGCAGGAAATTCGTCAGAATCACCGAATATCTAAGGCTGTGTGTAAAAAATTTGCCGAGTCCCCGCGCACCGGGGAACGGGGGAACCATTTAGTACGGGTGAATTGGCTTCGCTTCGCAGGAGCCATAGGGAACCTTCAACCGAACCCTCCAGCTAACCTCGTAGGCATTGGAAGGAGTCACCAGCTTTGCGCAAGCTATCGGTCATTCTTTTTTCTCTTGCAATGCTCTTGCTTGTCCAAGTCGGAAGCGTGTTCGCGGATTCCAAGCTGGATAACGAGATCGACAAGCTGATCGGCGTCGATTACCACTACGGCGGTACGTCGACCAAAGGCTTCGATTGCTCCGGCTTCACGCAATACGTATACAAGCAACTGGGCATCGATCTCCTGAGATCCTCTAGAGATCAAGCAACGCAAGGAAAGAAAGTCTCCAAGGACAACTTGCGTCCGGGAGACCTCGTGTTCTTCAAAACGAACGGCAGAACAATATCTCATGTGGGCATTTACGTCGGCGATGGCAAGTTCGCTCATGCTTCCGTTAGAAGAGGCATTACGATCAGCAGCCTGTCCGAGAAAGCCTACAGAAACATATTCGTTACCGCCCGTCGCGTTATGGACACGGAAACTTATGAAGCATTGGCAACCGAGTACGATCCGGCGGACGACGAGTTAACCGGACCTGCAGATTCGGGCGCTACGGATGAACCGTTGGAATAAGCTTCGGCTATTCCATCACACGACAAAGCCCCGCCAAATGGCGGGGCTTTGTTTTTGCGTTTTGTGCGCGGTGCGCGGGCAGATTTGTGTGAATGCCAACGGGCATTTGTCGCTGCAACCTCGCCTCGCAACGCTACAGCGACGAAACTCTCTATCTCGACTCTGCAACCTTGCCTTGCAATGCTACAGCGAACATTCTCACCCTCGCGTCCCTGTAACCTTGCCTCGCAACGCTACAGCGAACAATCTCACCATCGCGACCCTGTAACCGTGCCTTGCAACGCTACAGCGACGAAATTCTCTATCGCGACCCTGTAACCGTGCCTCGCACCGCTACAGCGAACATTCTCTCTATCGCGACCCTGTAACCTTGCCTCGCAATGCTACAGCAAACAATCTCACCTTCGCGACCCTGTAACCGTGCCTTGCAACGCTACAGCGAACATTCTCACCATCGCGACCCTGTAACCTCGCCTCGCAACGCTACAGCGAACAATCTCACCTGCGCAACTCTGTAACCGTGCCCCGCACCGCTACAGCCGCATACGTCCTCCAACAAATCAAGCCTTCCCAGCCGGGACGGCAGCTTCCATCGGATACGGATGATCTTCCACCTGCGGAATTTTCTTCTTGATCAGCTTCTCGATGTCCTTCAAATACGGCAACTCCTCGTATTCGCAGAAGGAAATCGCGATCCCGCTCAGTCCGGCGCGGCCGGTACGGCCGATCCGATGCACGTAGGTTTCCGGCACGTTCGGAAGGTTATAGTTGATAACATGCGACAATTCGTCGATGTCGATCCCTCTGGCCGCGATGTCCGTCGCCACGAGCACGCGAGTCGCGCCGCTCTTGAAGTTGTTCAGCGCCGCCTGGCGAGCGTTCTGCGACTTATCGCCGTGAATCGCCTGCGCCGAAATTTGCGCCTTGCTCAATCCGCGTACGACGCGGTCGGCGCCATGCTTCGTGCGGGTGAACACAAGCGCGGACACGATCGACTTATCCTGCAGCAAATGAATGAGCAATTGCAGCTTGTTCGGCTTATCGACGAGATAGACCGATTGCGTAATGCGATCCGCCGTCGAGGACACCGGCGTAATCTCGATGCGCACCGGATTCACGAGCAACGATTTCACCATCTCCGCGATTTCCGGCGGCATCGTCGCCGAGAAAAACAACGTCTGACGCTTCGTCGGCAGCTTGGCGACGATTCTCTTCATATCGTGGGCGAAGCCCATGTCGAGCATCCGATCGGCTTCATCCAGGACAAGAATTTGTACGTGACGCAGATCGACGACGTTCTGGTTCATTAAGTCGATCAGTCTTCCCGGCGTCGCGATAACGATATCCGCGCCACGCCCGAGCGATTCCTCCTGGCCTTTCTGCGATACGCCGCCAACGATGACCGCGCTGCGCAGCTTCGTGAATTTACCGTACGCCCGGATGTTGTCGTCAATTTGAATCGCGAGCTCACGCGTCGGCGTGAGGATCAATGCGCGAATCGGACGCCGCTGCCCCTGTTGCCCAGCCGGTTGCTCGCTTAAAAGTTGTATGATCGGAAGCGCGAATGCAGCCGTTTTTCCCGTCCCCGTCTGCGCGCAGCCGAACAAGTCTCTTCCCGCCAACACCGGCGGAATCGCTTGCTCCTGGATCGGCGTCGGCTTTACGTAGTTTTCTTGCGCTAATGCCTTCAGTATCGAAGGCACGATGTTCAAATCTTGGAATGTCATAAGATCTCCTTCTCGTTATCGTTCGTCTAACCCGATTCTACGATCATACCCGTCCGCAGGATAACCTGCAACTCATCCCGCTACCGCGTTGATCCAAGTCAGTTGTTTACGCCCGCGATTAGCGCTTTGTATTTCTCGTGCTCGACCGCCCATAAATCCATGCGCGATTCGATCGTTCTTCCGTCCAGAAGCGCCTCGATAACGTCCAGACAAACGTGCCACCCGGCAAGGTCTTTAGGCGTATGATCCGTTATTTTGCCGATCTTCTCGATTAGCAGCATTCGACAGCCGCCGGGCTCCGAGCTCAACTCGAACCGAACGCTATCTTCGCCCCACGTATAGGAAAGAACGGAATTAGATACCACCTCTATAATCCGCATATCTATGAACGTGCCGTTGCGCATATCGAATTTAATGATGCCGCCTTCCCGAAGGTCCTCGACGCTTAATTCGGAGAACCATTGCGATAGCTTGTCATTGTGCGTCAACCATGACCACGCTTGTTCGACCTCATGCTTCAGATGACGTTCGAAACGCGCTATGTATTCGCCGCCGGCTTTCTCTAATGAAGCCAAAGCTTGCATGCTATCTCTCCTCTAATGAATGCGTCAGACGTGCGCGTCCGGAAATTTATCGGCTACCAAGTTCAAAATAACGTTATCCGTTCTCGCCGTGAACGTCCATTCGGCCACGGTATAACCGCCTGGCTCTCCCCTTCCGCTATTATCGTTATCTCTACTATAGCATGCCCTTTAGTCTCTCATTATTTACCTTCTCATAGACGGCTACGCTCAGTATACTTTCAGCCAATTATCATATTCGTTTAAGGAATGGGCTCTATAATGAATTCGTAACCGGGAAATATCCGACTCTGTTACACTCTACTTGCACGGAAACGATTCAAGGAGGCTCACACGCCAATGAAAAAGGACAAATGGCTGAAATGGAAAATAGGCGCAGTCGCTTCCGTCGGCGTTGCCCTCTTGTTTCATGAGGTCAGATCAAGCGTCGCCTTCGAGCAAGCGACCGCCTCATCCTTGAACGATTCGGTGCCCGTCGCCGTCCAACAACAGCCGCAGCAACTTCCGGCACCCGATCAACTCGATCGCACGGACCGTAGTCAGACGAATAACGGCACGTTCGAGAATAGACACAATCGCTCCGAATTCAGACCGCAAACGAGAACAAGACGTTCTTAACCCACTCCGACGCGAAATAGGTGCATGAATAATGCCAAATCCCGTTCAGTCGATTACGTTCCAAGCCATGAATACGCATATAGATCTTATGTTCGTAGCCGAACCGACGGCCGTCGCCCCTATAGAACGGTTCGCTGTCGATTCGTTCCGCGCCGCCGAAGAGAGGTTCAGCCGGTTCATCTCGGGCAGCGAGCTCAGCCAACTGAACCGCGTAGCCGGAGCGCGTTGCCTGGTGTCCGAGCCGATGATAGAAGTGCTCCTGCTTACGGAAGGTTATCGGCAAATAACCGACGGCGCTTTTAACCCGTTAATCTTGCAGGCCCTTGAGCATCTAGGTTACCGTGAAACATTTGACCTCGTTAAACAACGTGCGGAATACCCTGTGCAGCCGGAAGAGATTAGCGTCGTTAATCTAGCGGAGCTACTTATAGACCCTTCGATGAAATCCATCAAACTCCCTCCGCAGTCCAAGCTCGATCTAGGCGGCATCGTCAAAAGCTGGACCGTCGACCGACTCGCTAGCGACCTTAGAAGTCTGTTCGGCGTTCAACAAGCGTTCGTTAACGCAGGCGGAGACCTTACGGCGTGGGGAGGATCGTTCACAAGCGGAGATCCGTGGGTCATCGGAATCGAAGATCCTTGGGACACGCAAGTCGATATTGGCATCCTGACGTTAACCGACGGTGCCGTTGCGACTTCCAGCAAGCTAGGCCGACAGTGGTCGACGAGCCAAGGAATGATGCACCATCTCATCGATCCCGTCCGCATGCTTCCGAGCCATAGCGATGTCGTCCAATGTACGGTCATCGGTCCCAATGTCATGGACTGCGAAGTATGGTCGAAAACGATTTGCATACGAGGCTTCGAGGTCGGACTGGCTTTATTCGAACAGAACACGCTGGGCTACGAGGCGCTGCTTTTCACATCCGACCGCCGGGTTCATTACTATGGTAGCGAGAGTTCGCTTGGTCAAACGTGGCACGGTATTCCGATCGACCAATGCCGGTTCCGGCCGGCGATTATATAAATGAAATAAGTAGGTGAAGCCGTTGATCGATCTATTCGTGGATTTACCGACTTGGCCTATGATCCGCTCGCTCGGGATCGCGTCGTATCTCATGCTGGGCATCGGCATTTGCCTAGGCATCCTATATAGCTGGCCTAACCAACTCCCCAAGAGAAAGCTGTTCCGCTATAAGCTGCATACGTTCTTCACCGTCGGCGGAACGGCCGTCGGCATGCTTCATGGCGTCATTACGGTCATCGACACTTATATGCCGTTCGATTGGAGCGAGGTTCTCGTTCCTTTTACCGCGAAACACGAACCCCTATTGAACGGATTAGGGACGTTAACCGTCTATGGTCTGCTGATCTTGATCTTCACTTCGGATATTCGCAACAAGTTGAAAAAGAAGCTATGGTACGCCATCCACCTGTTCTCCTATCCGATTTTCGCGATGGCGTTCGTCCATGGTTATTTTATCGGAACAGACACTTCGAACGAAGCCATCCGATGGACGTACTTCGCGACTCTGATTGCCGTATTGGGATTGACCGTCGCTCGGGGGATCGTACGGAGCGCGCCGGACAAGAAGCGACTTGCGTCGCGGGGGACGAGTTCTTCCGCTAGGTAAGGGTTGTCTTCTGACATAAGTTCGACTTCCCTAAGATACACATCTCTTTAGGAACATTTCCTATACGGAGGGGATGCTGTGTCCACGGCTTTCGTCGCGCGGTCATTAGACGAGGTCAGGTTCTGGTCTCGAATCATGAAGGAGCACTCGCTGTTTTTGCGGCTTGGATTTCGATGCGAAGATACGCAATTGATTAACGAGGCGAATCAGTTTTATTCCGTTTTCGAAGCGATCGAGAATAGAGCCAATACGTTCGACAAAAACACGGACCCGCAAGTGATCCAACGGTTTAACGTTGAAGTCCATACGGCCGTCTCCCACATTTGGGCGTTCAAACGGAAAATACTCGGCCTGATCCTCCAATGCCAGCTACCCGGCGCGAATAATTTTCCGTTGCTCGTCGATCATACGAGCAGAGAAGCGTTCTACTTCAGGAATCGGCTGGAACAGCTCAATGCGGGGAAGCTGGACCCTCTGCCGGACGCCATCATTAACGAGAACGTATTTTTCTTAAGAATCATGGCCGACCACGCGAAATTCATCGGTCACCTGCTGGATCCGTCAGAACGGAAATTGGTCGATCAAGCGCGCGAGTTCAGCGAGGACTTCGACAAACTGCTCTTCCAGGCCAGAGACCTCGATTCCATGCGTCCGCAATCCCAGACCCCGCCTCTGTTGGATCAATTTTTAGATCAGAATAGAGTGTCCGTTAAATCTTTGCGCGATTTCAAAAAGACAGCCAGCGACTTGATCGCGGCTTGCCGAATCAAAAGCATCATACATCCGTTGCTCGCGGACCACGTCTACCGCGAAGCGGAAAGGTTCCTGCACATTATCGACATGTTCGAGAGTGCTTTGACGGGCCAGCCCATGCCAAGTATGTCGTTCGAATAACCGTACGCGCACGAATAAAGCCCCCTCGTTCGAGGGGGCTTTGCTTGTTGCCCTATTTGACCGCCAGCAAGTACAGAGGCAGGACGATCGCCATGCACAAGGCGAATTTGTAATTCGCCCTCGCGAGCTCGAACACCGGCTTCTTGAATAGCCCCGCCAGCAAATTGTTGACGGCGGAAGCCGGAGACACGGAATTGGACGCCCCCCAGCTGCCCAGAAGCAGCACGGCAAGCAATACCGGCGTGAGCCCGACGGAAGCCGGGTCTATTCCATTGGCGAGCACGGTGACGAGGACGATCGGATGAAGAGCGATCATCGAAGTCGCGACGATGAGAATAACCGTTAAAGCGGAGAACGTTACGTCGATCGGCAGCGGGATTCGATCCAGCAGCTTCGGGATAGATTCGCCGAACCCGGTGGAACCGATGGACCCGCTGAAAAATCCTGCCGCCAAGAACAGCGCGATCTCTTTCTTCAACGCGGGCAACGTAACGGTCACGTGGTTCGCCAGCCCTTGCCGGTAGGTTGCCATAGCGTTCTTCGCCATGCACCAACCAAGCGGGAAGAGGACTGCGGCCATACAGGTGATGAGGAGCATCGGCAATTCGAACAATCGCTCAAGTGCCAAGACCGCGACGATTGCCGATCCTAAGTACATGCTTAGGCCCGCCGGGAACGACGCCTTGGGAGGTATCGCGTCTTCTCTCGCCACAGTCTTACCTTCGCTTCGTGCTTCGGTTGCGCGCAACCCCCGCCAGTCTACGGCCAAGCTGACCAGAAGGGTAAACGCCGACAATGCGAGCGTATACGGGAGCAGCGCCGACCAGCTAACCGACAGCGCGGAAGTAATGAGCGCCATCGCCGCAAAATACGGCGACCATAGGATCGCTCCGGCGAACCCGCGGTTAAGCGCATTGGCGAGAAACGGCGACAAGCCCGGACGCGGCTTAACGAACGCCAAGTTATAGACAACCGGAACCGATCCCACGTTGATGAACACGCCCATGATCATCGTGAGCAGCTGCGTGCCGAAGAACATCAAAATCCCGCTCCGCAGGCTCGTTTCGTAGAATCGCCTTAACGCTTCGATGTAAGCCGGAATTCTTACCGGAATACCGAACAAGGGCGCGAAGACGAACAACGTAACGATCGTGGCGTTAACGCCGGCCGCGTCGAACCACGTTCGCGCATCGGCCCGCTGAGTAATCAGCAATAACGAACCGATGACCATGAACGCAACGGTGAGCCATAGCGTCATGCCTCTCAGCTTAGGCGTCATAACGGCGATCGAGAGCAGCACGAGGCCTCCGGTCGCCCAAAACAACGGATCCCAGTGCGTGAGCGCAGTCACGATGTATATCGCGGCAAGCGCGAATATGATCGCAAGATCCGGGGCTTTTCTGAATGTCGATAACATGTTGATTCCCCTTCGCTGGTTCCGCGATGCTAGCTCAAATTCTGGGCGAACTTCAGATCGCTTATGAGTATCATCTTACTATCGCTCTGGAGCCCGAACGATATGATGAGCTTGTCGGTATTCGCAAGGTTTCTGTCGTCGGTGTTTTCGAGGATCTCATAAGCTTTACCGCCCTTCGGCGTAAAATAATAATCCCTGAACGTATACGTGTCGGGATCCATTCCGGGTGGCGCTTGGGATTTCCCGTAAGCCCGAATAATCTCGTCGTCCGCGCTATGGATTCCGATATTTCTCATCGTAACATATCGATCCGAATTTATGACTTGCATGCCCGCGATATGGTCCTCGCGATAGTAGATCCTGATGCCGCCCGCGTATTCGAACATGCCCGGAACGAGTACACCTCCATTCGGCTTCCCGACAACTCGTTCCGCTTCTTCCTTAGTCATGCCCAAATAGATCTTGCCGCGAGATTCCGTGTCGTAGAAAGCCAAATCTTCCTTAGTGAATTTGCCCACTTTGTATCCGTACTTCGGACCCGAAGCAGATGATCCGGAATCGTACCAACCGAGCTTGTCTCCCAGCAGCGCTAGCACCGCGACGGCTAGACAGACGATGACGACAGCGAGAAGCGTAATGATCTTTTTATTCTTCGCAGTTGCGGAAGTCAGGCTCACTCGATTCACCCTTCTTTTCCCAATCTCATTGAACTATATTATAAAGCCACTCCACGTTATGCGGAGCGGCTTTAGTGGATTTTAATAATAAGTGTTCCCGAAGTCGTAAGAGACGTCTAGCGTCTTCCCTTTCTTGATCTCGATTTCCCGGACTTCGTGATTAGTCAGCTTCAGATTGAACAACACGAACGTATCCCAATCCGCGAACAACGGCTTCAATGTCGATACGACATAGTCGCTTAAGTCCTCGTCCGAGTTCCTTGTCGTGTTCTTGGACGAGATGACGATATAGTATTTGCCTGCAGGAATATCGTTCAGTTCGTATTGTCCGAAGCCGTTTACTTTAACGAACTGCAGGCCCGAGCCTTTCGGTACCGCTCCGATCATGGAGTAAAGATTGCTTTCATCTGCCGTTATACTCTTCTTATCGAAGCTAGTCGGTATCAAGAACACTTTGGCCCCGACATCGGCTTTCGTTCCGACGAAATCGTTGTACTGCCAGGTGATTGCCCCTTTAACGTTACCGACTCCGGCTTCCTTGGCGGGAACGGAGCTTTTGTTCGATATCGTATAGGTTTTGGTCTTATCGTTATATTGCGCCGTATAGCCTAGCAGCGTCGAGATTTCATTCAAGGACACGTAATCCGTTTTATTGATCGTGACCGGTTTCGTCTTCAGCGACTTGGCTTGTCCGTTCACCAGCAGCTTCATTTCCGAATATACGGCGGATATTTTACCGCTCGCGAACGCCACCGACGTACTAGCAAGCATCACTCCGAATACTAATCCGACAACCAGACTCTTTAAATGTAATTTCTTCATTATTAAGCTCCTCAAATATAATGTGTATTTCTTCCAATACTACAATTAATATCGAAATTGTAACATGCAAATAATTCCACATGCACAAGCGCTTTTGAAGTCAAAAAAGGGCTCTCCTCCTCTCCCACGTCCAACTCTCTATCGGCCTGGACACAGAAGACCCTATTCGCACCTTGTAAACGTAATATTAAAAGCTGCGGACATCAGAAGCTTTATCCAGGACCTAACGCCGCTATTTCAAAGGGTTTTAGCGCAATAACGGCCCCTATGACCGCAAGTTAGACCGCAAGTTAGAGAAAACACAAGTAATTCGGTCGAATAACGCCTTGTGTGTCCGGTTCGTTAAAGACAATCGAAAATCGATAGGAATAAACAAAGAGGCTGTTCCGAAAGTCATCTTGCGATGACTTTCGGAACAGCCTCTATTGCGATAAATTCGGGGACTCCGCGGCTCTTACACCGCCACTCGCTCGCCCTTCTGCAACTGGTACATCTTATAATAGCGTCCGCCGAGCGCCATAAGCGTATCGTGGTTGCCGCGCTCGACGATCTCGCCGCGATGGAGCACGAGAATTTGATCGGCCTCGCGGATCGTGGACAGCCGGTGCGCGATGACGAACGTCGTGCGACCTTCGCTGACGACCTTTAGCGCGCGTTGGATAAGTCCTTCGGTCTCGCTGTCGATGCTCGCGGTAGCTTCGTCGAGAATGAGGATCGCAGGGTCGAAGGCGAGCGCGCGGGCGAACGAGATGAGCTGGCGTTGGCCGGCGGACAGCGTGCTCCCCCGTTCGACGACCGGCTCGTCGTAACCGCCGGGCAGCTGCTCGACGAACGTCGACGCGCCGACGTCGCGGAGCGCTTGCTTCACCTGCTCCGGCGAGATGCGCTCATTGTACAAGCTCACGTTAAACTTAATGTCGCCCGCGAACAGGAACGGATCCTGCAGCACGATTCCCATATGCTTGCGAAGCTCTTGCTTGGACGTGTTCGCGACGTTGCGCCCGTCGATCGTAATCGCGCCCTCACCCGGCTCGTAGAAACCGAGCAGCAGGTTCATGATCGAGCTTTTGCCCGAACCCGTGTGGCCGACCAACGCCACCGTTTCGCCTTTGCGCGCCTCGAACGAGATGCCCTTCAAGACGTTCTCCCCGTCTTTGTAGCCGAACGACACGTTGTCGAACTTAACCGCGCCTTCCGGCCTCTTAGCTGAGCTCGCGTCCTCTACCTCGACGCCTTCCATGTCCATGATCCCGAACACTTTGTCCGCCGCCACGAATGCCCGCTGCGCGTTCGTCAGCTGATCGAAGATGCCTATGATCGGATTGAAGATTCGTCCCAAGTAATCGATGAAAATATAAAAGACTCCGAAGCGGATCGCGCCATCCAACGCGTTGCCGCCGAAATACCAGACGACCATCGCCGTCACCAATGCGCCGATCGTTCCGACGGCGTTGCGGGAGGACAGCGAGAATACGCGGAACTGCTTCACCTGGTTAACGTAGCGGTCCTCGTTCAGCACCTCGAATTCCTCGAGCGTCTTCTTCTCCCGACGGAACGCTTGTACAATCGGCATAACGGCGATCGATTCGTTGATCGTCGCGTTCATGTCGCTCAGTCGCGCGCGCATAATGGTGATATATCCTTTAGAATATTTCAGATGCACGTACATAATGAGTACGAAGATCGGCGGTAAAATCAAGCAAAACAGCGCGAGTCGATAATCGAGAATGAACAGCGCGGTGTAAATACCCGCCAGCTGCAAAATACTAACGATGAACGTCGCCATGAAGCTCATGAACAGATCGCGAATCGCTTCCGTGTCGTTGGCGATGCGCGAGACGATCTGCCCGATCGGCGTGTTATCGAAGTAGCGAATCGGGATGCGCTGAACGTGCCGCATCAGGTCCATCCTCATGTTCTTAATGATCTGCAGCGAGGTCGACTGCAGCAAGTAAGATTGCGAGAAGTTCGCCGCCCCCGCGAGAACTAGCAAGCCCAAGTAACCGCCGAGCAGCGCAAGCACGGGCGTCATATCTCCCTCGTCTAGCGAAAGGTGTCCGTCGATAATCGTCTTAATAATATAGGGACCGCCCAGCTCGGCCACGACGGCGCAGCAAAGGATGAGGATCGCGGCAATAATGCGATACTTATACACTAGCGCGTACGCTAACAGCCTTCTATTCGATGATGGCTTAGTGTTCATAGCGCCTCCTCCAAGCTGGCTTCCATCTGTTGACGATCCCATTGTTCCTTATACCATCCACCGCGCAGGATCAATTGCTCGTGCGTGCCTTCCTCGATGACCCGCCCTTGATCGAGCACAAGAATCCAGTTGGCATGGCTGACCGCGGAAAGCCGGTGCGTCGTTATGAACGTCGTTTTGCCAGAACGCTCTTTGCGGATGTTATGGATAATGCGGCTCTCCGTTCGCGCGTCGACCGCCGAGAGCGAGTCGTCTAGCAATAACATTTCCGAATCTATTAAGAGAGCGCGTGCGATCGCTAGCCGTTGCTTCTGACCGCCGGACAGCATGACGCCGTTCTCCCCGACGATCGTGCCAAGCCCTTCCGACATCTGTTCGATGTCCTGCGTGAAGGAGGCCATCTCGACCGCGCGCGCGATTTCTTCGTCCGTCGCGTCCGGCTTGCCGAGCGCTATGTTGTCCCGAATCGACTTGGACAGCAACAAGTGCTCCTGCGGCACGTAGGCTACCCAGCTTTTCACGCGCTCAAGCGCGATATTCTCTATCGGCACCCCAGAGACGAGCAACTTCCCCTGCTCTAGCGGGTACTGCCTCAATAGCTGCTTCAGCAGCGTGCTCTTGCCGCCGCCCGTCTTGCCTACGATCCCGAGCGTCTCTCCCCGCTCCAGCTTGAAGGAGACATCCGATAAGCTAGCCTGTGCCGCCGACGGATACGTGAAGCTAAGCCGCCTCATCTCGATGATCTCCGGCACCTCGACCGGAACCGGATCGCTCGCGTCCGTGACGTCCGCCTGTTGCTGCAAAGCCTCGTCCAGACGCTCAGCGGAGGCGCTCCCGCGTTGGAGCACGTTAATGAACTCTCCGAAGGAGATCATCGGCCAGATCAGCATGCCCAGGTAAATATTGAAGGAGATCAGCTTGCCGATCGTAATCTGATGTTCGTACACCAAGTACGCGCCGTAGCCGATACCGATCGAGAAGCTTAAGCCCACGATAATCGAGATGAGCGGCTGGAACAAAGCGTTCAATAGCGATACGCGGCGGTTTTTGTCCCGCACTTGCGACGTGATGCGATCGAAAGCCGCCAAGTCGTTCTCTTCCTGCACGTACGCGCGGACGACGCGAATGCCCGAAATCGATTCCAGCGCATGGTCGTTCATTCGCCCGAAAGCCGCTTGCGCTTCCATGAATCTGCCTCTGACTTTATTGCCCAGCTTGCTGATGACGACCGCCAGGAAAGGCAACGGTACTAACGCGGCGAGCATCAGCTTGAAGCTGATGAACGATACCATCATTACGATGACGACGGAAGCCCCGACGAGCGTGTTCACAAGCGTCATTACCCCGTATCCGGACGTATTGCCGATCGCCAAAATATCGTTAGTCGCAAGCGCCATCAACTGACCGGTGCTGTTGCGTTGGAAGAACGACGGCGACATTTTCGTTAAATGCGCGAGCAGCTTGCCCCGCAGTACCTTTTCCAGAAGCACGGAATTTCCGAACAGCGTCGTAATCCAGAAATACACTAATACATATAGAAGTATGGCGAGACCGCCCAACCAGCCGACCGTGGCATACAGATCCGAAGCGACGAGCGATCCGCTCCTAATATGGTCGATCGTATTTCCGATCAGCTTAGGCGGAATCGTCGCGAGCAAGCTGACGGTCGTCATTAACGCGATTGCGACGGCGTAAGTACGCCACCTTAGCTTGAAAAACCAATCTAATCTCCTAACGAAGCTCATGTCCTCACGTACCTCCAACGCCATAGGTTAAGGGCAAGAAAGCCTCGGGCAACGCCCGCGGCTCTCTAGTCTTCCGGCAAATTATCTTTGCAAAACGCGGCGAACTCCGCCTTTTCGTCGTCCTCGACGTCGATGTCGAGAAATTTGTGCGTCGTGCGCTCGTATAGATCGCACGTTATAATGCCGGAACGCTCCTCGTCCGCCTTGTACACGACTTTCGCGTAGACGCCATGCTCCGAGTGGAGCTCGTCGTCCTCGGGCACGTCCAAATCCAAAATGAACTCGTATCTCTTGCCCGACAAGATCCCGAACGGATCCTTAATCAATTCGACGCTGTATTCCGTAATCGCAAGCATTTTCCTCATCCTTCCACTCCAGCTCTGTTCCTATTATACACGAACAAGCCTAAACGACTCACGCCGTTTATTGGAACAAATAAACTTTCAAAAGTCGACAAAAAGCGTAAACCATTTTGCCGCGTCCTTCGTCTAATTTAATGTCCAGAAGAACAGAAAGCGATTATCGGTCTCGGCGGCCAGGGGTGGGGATCCCTCCGGCGAGATCATCCCCGTCCGCCTCTCGTATCTGTTGGAAAGATGAACAGTGGAGGACTCCATTTATGAGGGGAACACGAAAGCAAGTCTCACGATTCCGTACAAAACGGTACCGTCTGTTCGCCGTCGCCGTGCTCGCGGCAGCGATCTGCGGCTTTACGGCGCTTCAACTATGGGGCGGAAGCCTGCTAGGAAATAGCGGCCTTTCGGAGGCCGCCGCTGCGGCGCTGGAGACGCCGGCGCCAACGGCATCGGCATCCGCTGAGCCTACGATGCCGCCGGAGGTAACGCCGGAACCTAGCGCGCCCGCGCCATCGCCAAGTCCCGAGGCAACTTCGTCGCCCGAGGCTCCGACAGTTGCGCCCGAGAAGCCGGTCGTCACGCCGGAGAAGCCCGCAGCCACGCCAGTAACACCAACGCCTTCGCCGGACAAAGCAACGTCTAGCGGCAAAGATAAGCGCAAGCTCGTCGCGCTGACGTTCGACGACGGTCCGGACGGCAAATACACGCCCCAGGTGCTCGATATTTTGAAGAAGCGCGGGGTTAAGGCGACATTTTTCCTAGTCGGCCCTCAAGTGAACAAATATCCTAAGGTCGCGAAGCGCATCTTGGATGAAGGACATAGCATCGGCAATCATACCTGGTCTCATAAAGACGTATCGAAGCTTACCGCCAAGCAAGTCGCCGATCAGATCGACAAGACGCAGCAAGCGATCGTCGACGCAACCGGATTTACGCCCGAGCTCATGCGCGCTCCATATGGCAGCATCTCCGACACTTTACTGGACGCGCTGCACGAACGCGACATGCTGCACGTCTATTGGACGGTAGATACCCGAGATTGGGCCGGTACGCCCGTCGCGTTCATGCGCAAAAACGTGCTCGCCAACACCCGTCCCGGAGCCATTATCCTCATGCATTCGTTCGGCGGACGCAAAAACGCATTGGAAAATACGACGAAGCTGCTTCCGCTAATCATCGACGATCTAACGAAAAAAGGCTTCGAATTCGTTACCGTGGACGAGATGATCGAAGCCGGCCAAGTGCATAAATCCGTCGTTAAATAACTGTTAATTGAAAAGCAAGCCCCTCCGCCTTATGCAGCGGAGGGGCTTGCGCGCGTTAGACGAAGCCGCGCTTAATCCATGCGGTCCCGTTCGGGATGCCGCTCGATCAAGCTCGCGACCTCCTGCTCCCGGACCGCATGAGGGCTGTATCTCGCCTGTTCGTATAGACGGAGCAACGATTGGCGCATTCCCGCGAACCAGCTCCAATAGGCGGCTTTTTTCGCCGGTTGCGCGTCCGCTTGCCCTTCTCGCCATTGCTCCAGTCCTTCTAAAGCTTCCGAAGCCGTATGGTGCGCTTGGTGGGCGTACCCTGCCGTTACGCCGGCCTCCATAGCGTCCGCATACAGTCGCCGAACCTTCTGCGCGTTGTTCAATCGCTTCCAATCGGGACCGCGCGGAGCTCGCTGGAACAGCTCTCCCCAACGCGACTTGCGCTTCGCCTTCTTCAGACTTCGTTTTTCTTCCACGTAAGGGAGCTTCTCGTCCCTCCGGTCGCGCATGAACAATTTGCGCAGCGCATCTTTCCACGCTTGCCAAGTCCATTTTCTATCCCGCCACAACCATAGTGCGAACCATGCCAATACGAGGATTGAGAGTCCGCCCGCGATCCACGCGATTTTATTCCAAATGGGATTCGGATGATACGGTTCGTGCGGGAGTATCTCGATCGGTTCGGTCTCCTGAGGCTCGGGCAGCTCTGGCGCTCCTCCCGGCGGTAGGCTCATCTTCACGTGAGGGAGCTTGAGCCATTGCAGCGCGTAGCTTAACGTCACTCCGAATAGAACTAGCGCTACCGCAAGGAATAGGAGCGCATACTTGCGGCTATCTTTGCGAACTGCCCGGGTGGCGATCGAACTATACAATCCGGCCTCGTTCACGAAGTAGCGGTTTAACGAAACGAAGTAAGCGATAATCCAACCGATCGCAATAACGATTAGATAAATCCGATATTGCGATGCCTTGTCCACGTTCGAGGCGACAAGAACGCCAATGGTGGCTACCAAGAAAGCGAGCGCGTAATGCGGAGGACCCGTGTTCCCGTATTGACCACGCCATGTGACGGCTGCCAGCCATACGCCGATCCACGCATAGTGCGGGTCGATGCCCGTCGTCCCCGCAACTAAGCCGAGCATGACGACCAAAATCGCAATCAGTCGCCAAGGCGGCCGCATATGAGCGAACAAATAACCTACGAACATGCAGCATACAGCCGCTGCCAGCGACTTAAGCTTCATATCCGGTTCATAGAGCAACATGAGGATGAGCCATGCCGGAAGCCAGAGCATCAGCTCGAACAGAAGCCTTCCCGCCAGCCTTGCCGCCGCTATCGGCCAAGCAGGTGTGCCTTTCATGTTAGGCAGCCTCCTTATACAGCAGCATCACTTCGACCGCGTTGCCGCATTGACGCAGCCGCTGAACGAGTTCTTCCTGCGCCGCGTCGATGAACCCGGTAATATACAAGAAGTTCAGCCCCCGCGTACGCTCGGCAATGAGTTGTTCCAGCAAATAGGACATCCCGAGCCTCGTCACCGGCTCGATTCGCGCCAATGCTTCCATGAGGGTATCGAGATGCGCCGCACCTGCTTTGGCCGGTAGCCGATACACCGTCTCCCCATGGCCGACGACCGTCCCGTTGTAGATTAATCCAGCCTTGCCGCCTCCCGCGATAATATAATGCGCAGCCGAAGCGGCATAGCTAAGCGCACGCTCGAATTGCTCCTTCGTCACCCGCCGGTTATTCGCCTGATCGAGCAGCTCCGCGTTGACGAGCAGGTGCAGGTCGTTGTCGCACATGCTTTCTCTCTTATGGACGAGCAGTTCTCCGGTCTTTGCCGTCGCGTTCCAGTTGATCAGACGGAACGAATCCCCGTCACGATACGGGCGTACGCCGGCCACGTGATAGTGATCCTCCCGGATCGGCGAGAGCATGCTGCGGATGCTATAGACGTATTTGCGGGCGGAGAGCGGCAAATCCTTGAAGTCCATTACTTTGGGAAAAACGACGATCTCGCTGACGGATGGCGCCCGCGCTTCCGACTTGACCGACAAGCCGACCAGATCGCCCAAGGAAATCGAATAGCTCGATACGCTGTAGCAGCCTCTTTCCGGACATAACACCTCATGCTTGCGCACGATTTCCGTATACGACGGAATGCTGAACAGGCTGGCGTGGTTTTGCAGCTGGTCTCCCCGGTTGATGGACAGGTCGGTTTCTTTGTTGATGAAAACAAGCTGAGCAGGCATAAGCGTCTCGACCCGCAGCCAAGGCAACGGAAGGCGCTTGCGGTTGGCGATCGTCTCGCTCAGCCATACCGTCTGGCCCGCGAAGAGCTTCTCGGCGCTAAACGAGCGGTCATAAGTAACGGACCGCATGCCGAAGCGACGGTAGACGACTCTCTGCAATTGATAAAGAAGCAACAGAACGATGACGATCCATAAGATGACCGTCATCGGATTATTTCGACCCTATGGCCGACTCCGTCGGCACGGCGATGTCCGCGAGCAGGTGCTCCAACAGCTGGTGCGTCCGCGCAGCTTCCCCTCGGAACGTATCGCGAAGGACGATCCGGTGCGCGAACACGGGACCGACCAACGCCTTGACGTCGTCGGGAATGACGTAGTCCCTGCCTCGAATGACCGCTCTGGCCTGTGCCGCCTTGATGAGCTGCAAGCTGCCCCGCGGGCTTACGCCGTACGCGATGTCCGGATGCTTCCTCGTAGCCGTCACGATCGCCAGTATGTATTGCACGAGCTCGTCGCTTACGTAGACGGTAGACACGTGACGTTGCAGCTGCGCGATTTCCGATTTGCCGATGACCGGTTGCAATTGCGCCAGCGGATCGCTCGTCGTAAACCGTCTGAGGATCGCTTGCTCCTCGGTTACGGAAGGATAACCCATCGACACGTTCAACATGAAGCGGTCGAGCTGAGCTTCCGGCAGCGGGAACGTACCGTGGTTGTCGATCGGGTTTTGCGTCGCGATTACGAGGAACGGCGCTTCGAGCGCGTGCGTCCGGCCGTCGATCGTGACTTGCCGCTCCTCCATGCACTCCAGCAAGCTGGACTGGGTGCGCGGCGTAGCCCGGTTCAGTTCGTCGGCTAGCAGCACGTTCGTAAAAGCCGGACCGCGCCGCAGCTCGAAGCTGCCCGTCTGCTGATTATAGAAGTTAATGCCCGTCACGTCCGATGGCAATAGGTCCGCCGTGAATTGAATCCGTCGAACCTCGCAATCGAGCGTTTTGGCTAATGTTTTGGCTAGCAATGTTTTGCCCGTACCCGGGACGTCCTCGAGAATAATGTGACCGGATGCAAGAAGCGCGATCAACAGTTGCTCCAATACGTGTTCCTTGCCTACGACGACTTTATTTACGTTAGCGATAACCGCTGAAAGTTCATGTTGCGCATTCTTTTCCATAATACAAAAAAGCCCTCCCCCCATTTTCTACATTTTAACAATGGTGGGGGAGAGCGTAAATTGTATAGAGGTCCTATCTTTTTCGGGAATGCTCACATCGGATGCCGGGAGGTATGCGGCGTGATGTATGCCGGTAATAGCTAGGCTAGCACTTTTTCGCGTTCCGGCGCCAGGGCGGGCGTTGCGGGCTCCTCCGCAAGCCCGTAGGGCAGGCAAAGCGGCGCGCCCGTGCGAGGGTCGGGTATAACGTCGGCGTCGATGCCGAATACGTCCCGCAGCATCTGGCTCGTCATGACTTTTTGCGGGTTGCCCTCGTATAACACGGTACCCTGCTTCAACGCGATCAAATGCTGCGCGTATCTCGCGGCGTGATTCAAGTCGTGCACGACCATAATGATCGTGCGATGCTGCTCGCGGTTCAGCTTCTCCAGTAAGGACATGACTTCGATCTGATGCGCCATATCGAGGAACGTAGTCGGCTCATCCAATAGCAGGACGTCCGTGCCCTGCGCGAGCGACATCGCGATCCATGCCCGCTGACGCTGACCGCCGGACAGCTGGTCGACCGAGCGATCGCTGAATTCGGCCATGTTGGTCGCATGCAGCGCCCAATCGATCATGCGGTTATCTTCCGCGGACAAGTTGCCGAAGCCCTTCTGATGCGGATAGCGGCCGAAGGACACGAGCTCGCGTACCGTCAGCCCCTCCGGGGACGTCGGATTTTGCGGCAAAATCGCCAGCTGCTTCGCGACTTCCTTCGTCGGCTGGCGATGAATCAGCTTGCCGTCCAAGAACACCCCGCCGTTCACCGGGTTCAAAATACGAGCCATCGACTTCAATATCGTCGATTTGCCGGAGCCGTTCGCCCCGACGAGCGCCGTAATTTGGCCGTCCGGCACTTCGACGTTCAGCAGTTTCACGATCTGTCTGTTGCCGTATCCCAGGGATAGATCCGTTGTGCGCAACCGAGACATATCCTCATCCTTCTTTCGTAAGCGGTATAGTATGTATTCATACAGTAGCATAGTGTCATACTCGTACATTCGTCTTATCTTATAAGTACATCCGTACCTTATCGTCTTGTGTAATGATAATGGTTCTCATTATCAATGTCAATGCTTAAAATGTGGGTTGCTCGTGCCAACTTGGCCTCAGTAACTATATGATGCACCCTAACCTCACGAGGAAACTTTACAGTAGCGGTGATGTTCCTTATTTCCAAAGTTACATCGCTCTCACTCGTGGGCTCCCACGCTCCAACCTCGATTTCCACGGTTACATCGCTCTCGCTCGCGGGCTCCCACGCTCCAACCTCGATTTCCACGGTTACATCGCTCTCGCTCGCGGGCTCCCACGCTCCAACCTCGATTTCCACGGTTACAGCACTCGCGCTCACGGGCTCCCACGCTCCAACCTGGATTTCCACGGTTACATCGCTCTCGCTCGTGGGCTCCAGCGCTCCAACCTCGATTTCCACGGTTACATCGCTCTCGCTCGCGGGCTCCCACGCTCCAACCTCACGAGGCAACGTTACAGCTGCGGCGGTGTCACTTCCGGCGCTCTAACCTCGCCTGGCAACGTTACAGCAGCGGCAGAGTCACTTTACGCTCGAACCTCACGAGGCAACGTTACAGCTGCGGCGGTGTCACTTTACGCGCTCGAACCTCACGAGGCAACGTTACAGCTGCGGCGGTGTCACTTTACGCGCTCTAACCTCGCCTGGCAACGTTACAGCTGCGGCAGAGTCACTTTCGGCGCTCTAATCTCGTGTGGCAACGTTACAGCTGCGGCGGAGTCACTTTACGCGCTCTAACCTCGTGTGGCAACGTTACAACGGCGGCGGAGTTACTTTCCACGCTCTAGCCTCGCATGGCACCGCTACAACAGCGCCGGACGCGCGCCCCCACACACAAAAAGCCCCGGCACAAGGCCGGAGCTCGCAAGTCCTATTTCGCTATCAGTCCCCGCCGAACAAGTCGCCGAAGACGTCCATTACGCTTTTCTTTTTCTTCTTGTGCGGGTATTGCGCGTGCTTGTCATCATAGTGCGGTTGGCGCTGTTGTGGCGGATACGGTTGTTGTTGCGGAGGATATGGTTGCTGCGGCGATTGATATTGCTGTTGTTGAGGCGGATACGGCTGTTGCTGTTGCGGGTAACGCCGCTTGTGCCGATCATCGTCGTCATCATCGTCGTCATCGCCGTAGTACCATTGATTATAATCCTGGCGAACTTCCTGTACGCCTTGCATCAGCTTGTCCAACTCTCCCCGATCGAGCCATACTCCTTTGCAGGACGGGCATATATCGATGAGAATACCGTTCTTCTCGACTTCTCTCATGCGAGTACCTTCGCAAACCGGACAATTCATAACGAACGTTGCCTCCCTTATCCAAATAGGTTTCCCTATCTAGTACGGGGGAGGCGTCACGCGGTTTCACCAAGCCGCGCTCTTACGCGTCATTGCTTCTTGTTCGCCGCGATGAGTTCCGCAAGTTCGTTCAGTTCGGTCCAACGCTCCAATAGCTGATCCAGCTTCGCTTCGAGCTGCTCTTGCTCGGAAGACAGCTGTTGCAGCCTAACGGAGTCGCTGCTTGCTTCCTCCATCCGCTGAGCCACGCCCTTCAGCGCCTCTTCCGTCTCGGCGATCCAACCGTCGATCTGCTCGTAATCCCGTTGCTCCTTGAACGACATTTTGAGCGCGCGCTCCTTACCGTCCGTACGTGGAACGTTTGCCGCGGGCTTAGCAGCCGAGGCCGCAGCCGCTGCCGCAACTTCAGCCTTCTCTCTAGCCGCCTCGCGCTCGCGGTACTCGGAATAGTTGCCTTCGTGCTGCGTAATGACGCCATCGCCCTCGAACGCCAAAATCCGATCCACCGTGCGATCCAGGAAGTAGCGATCATGCGATACTGTTAAGACGACACCCGGAAAATCGTCCAAATAATCTTCGAGCACCGAAAGCGTCGATATATCGAGATCGTTCGTCGGCTCGTCCAACAGCAGAACGTTGGGAGCGCCCATAAGCACCCGAAGCAGCTGTAGCCGGCGTTTCTCGCCGCCCGACAGCTTGGAGATGACCGCCCAATGCGTATTCGGCGGGAAAAGAAAACGCTCCAGCATCTGGCCCGCCGAAATCGTCGAGCCGTCCGCGATCTTGACCTGATCGGCGCTTTCGCGAATATACTCCATGACCCGCAGCGATTCGTTCATCTCTTCGTGCTCTTGGCTGAACCAGCCCAGATTGACGGTCGGCCCAAGCTCGACGCGACCGGCGTCCGGAACAAGCTTGCCCGCGATCAGCTTCAATAACGTCGACTTGCCGCTGCCGTTAGGCCCGACGATGCCGACGCGGTCTTCGGGCACCGCGATATAGTTAAAGTCCCGGATCAACGCGCGACCGCCGAGACTTTTCATCAAATGCTCCGCTTCGAGTATCTTCTTGCCCAGCCGAGTGGACGACACGGACACGTCCAGCTTGCCCGCCGCTTGCTTAGGCGTCTGCGCCTTCAGCGCCTCGAACCGGTCGATGCGAGCCTTCTGCTTCGTCGAGCGCGCCTGCGCGCCGCGGCGAATCCATGCCAGCTCATTGCGCAGCAGGTTTTGCCGCTTCGCTTCCGAAGCCGACTCGCGTTCTTCCCGCTCCAGCTTCAGCTCCAGAAACCGGCTATAGTTCGCCTCATAGAAGTATGCGCGCCCTTGATCCAGTTCAATGACCCGATTGCTGACGCGGTCGAGAAAATACCGATCATGCGTAATCATGAGCAGCGCGCCTTTGCGTTTTTGCAGCATGCCTTCGAGCCACGCGACCGAATCGTTATCGATATGGTTCGTAGGCTCGTCCAAAATGAGGATGTCCGAAGGCTGCAGCAACGCCGCGGCCATCGCGACGCGCTTGCGCTGACCGCCGGAGAACGTCGACACGAGCTCGTCGTATTGATGAATGCCAAGCTTCGATAACGCGGCCTTCGCTTCGCTCTCCATCTGCCAAGCGTCCAGCTCGTCCATCCGCTGATTCGCCGAGATTAGTCGTTGTTGCAACGCCGCATCGCCCGCGTTCGATTCGAGCGCCGCCGTTACGTCGGCGAGTTCTCTAACCGCCCGCAGCTGCGGAGAGTCTCCGCCCAGCACATGCTCCAGCGCCGTCTCGTTAAGCGCGAACGCCGGGTCTTGCGCCAGCATGCGCAGCTTCACCGATCTCCCCATGGATACGGTGCCGGAATCCGCGGGCTCGATCCCCGCGATGACTTTCAGCAACGTGGATTTACCCGTGCCGTTAACGCCGATAATGCCGATTTTGTCGCCCGACTCCACGCCGAACGTCACGTTTTCGAACAATATTTTTTCGCTGAAACTTTTTGAAACCCGTTCAACGGACAATAAATGCATGTTCAGCCCTCACTCCAGGAAGTCCTTCAACCGCTTGCTTCTGCTCGGATGTCTGAGCTTCCGTAGCGCCTTCGCCTCGATCTGCCTAATCCGCTCGCGCGTTACGCCGAAAGCCTGGCCGACTTCCTCTAACGTGCGGGAACGGCCGTCGTCCAGCCCGAACCGCAGCCGAAGCACGCTTTCTTCGCGCTCCGTGAGCGTCTCGAGCACGTCTTCCAGCTGCTCGCGCATCAGCTCGAACGCGGCCGCGTCGGCCGGCTCCAGCGCATCGCGATCCTCGATGAACTCTCCGAGCTTCGAATCGTTCTCTTCTCCGATCGGCGTCTCGAGCGACACCGGTTCCTGCGAAATTTTCATGATCTCCCGGATTTTATCGAGCGGAAGATCCATCTCCTTGGCGACTTCTTCCGGAGTCGGCTCGCGGCCGAGTTCCTGCAGCAGCTGCCGGGAGATGCGGATGAATTTGTTGATCGTCTCTACCATATGAACGGGAATACGGATCGTCCGTCCATGGTCCGCAATACTCCGCGTAATCGCTTGGCGAATCCACCACGTCGCGTACGTACTGAATTTAAAGCCTTTGCGATGATCGAATTTTTCCACGGCTTTAATAAGGCCCATGTTTCCTTCCTGAATCAAATCCAGGAATAGCATGCCCCGTCCGACGTACCTTCTGGCGATGCTGACGACAAGACGCAGGTTCGCTTCCGCGAGTCTGCGCTTCGCTTCTTCGTCGCCTTGCTCGATCCGGATAGCGAGCTCGACTTCATCTTCCCCGGACAGCAGTTGGACGCGACCGATTTCTTTTAAATACATTCTAACGGGGTCGTCGATCTTAACTCCTGGGAGCCATCTTAGGTCTTCATCGTTCAGTTCGTGCTCGTCGTTGCGCTCGTACGTCATCCTGCAACCCCTCCTAGATCTTGATCCCCGAGGCGGCTTGCCGCGTTCCGCCCATTGACGCATCGAAGAAATTATGATATATTGAAGAAAGATATGTTTACTCTCGCGCGCGACTTTTCGTCGCTATCCGCCATTTTATCAAATTTTAGAATGATTATCAACTACCAAAACCTTCTTGCTGAAGCCGGCAAGAAGGTTTTTCTAATTATACGTATGATGGACAAAAGGAGTTGCAACCTATGCCCGCTGACCTATCGAAATAAACACGGTCGCGAGTAGGCCTATCGGCAGGTTAATGTAGACACCCAGTGCCACGTCGTATGGTCGACGATCCAGCCGCCGATTTGCGGCCCTAGAACGGAAGATAAACCGAACAAGCCGCCGAATATCCCCTGCCACTTCGCGCGTTCTTTGCCCGTGAAAATATCCCCGATAATGATATGCTTGAGTTGTTGTTCCGAGGCCGATAGTTCGTTGCCGGATTCATTGGGTTCATTGATCGTGTTGACTTGAGCCCGTCCCGTCAAACGAATACTCGGACACCCGCAGTTTCCGTTCGCGCCGAAATTAGTTAAAATAGGAACAGTGCGCTCTCGGAGCAGCTTATGACAACCACGAATCGCATCCGCCATTCTGGTTTACCGAAAGGAATTCAGTTAATGATTATCAAACCTAGAACAAGAGGCTTTATATGCACGACAGCGCACCCTACAGGCTGCGCCGCGCAAGTTCAGGAACAAATCGATTACGTTCAAGGCAAACCCGCCGTTCAAGGCCCGCGCAAGGTGCTCGTCATCGGCGCTTCGGCAGGATTCGGCCTCGCGGCCCGTATCGTCGCGGCATTCGGAGCAGGCGCCAGCACCGTCGGCATCTACCGACAAGGCGAGCGGTCGGCGGGACGCACGGCTTCCGCGGGCTGGTACAATTCGGCGGCATTCGAAGCAGCGGCGAGCAAGGCAGGGTTGCAATCGTTCAGCGTCACCGGCGACGCCTTCACCGACGAGACGAAACACAAAGCGATCGACCTCATCCGCAAGGAGCTTGGACAGGTCGACCTGGTTATTTATAGCGTAGCGACCGCGCGTCGGACGAACCCCGTGACGGGCGAAGTATCGAACTCGGTACTGAAGCCGATCGGCAAGCCGTACACGAATAAGACGGTTAACTTCCATACGGGCGAAGTAACCGACATTACGATCGAGCCCGCGACGGAGCAAGAAATCAGCGAGACGGTCGAGGTTATGGGCGGCGACGATTGGAAGCTGTGGATGGACGCGCTTCGCGAAGGCGGCGTGCTTGCCCCGGATGCAACGACGGTCGCTTATTCCTACATCGGATCGGACATTACGCAAGCGATCTATCGCGAAGGCTCGATCGGCCAAGCGAAGGATCACTTGGAAGCAACCGCGAAGCAGCTGAACGATCAGCTCGCCGCAACCGGAGGCCGCGCGTTCGTAACGGTCGCCAAAGCGCTCGTCACCCAATCGAGCTCGGCGATTCCGGTCGTGCCGCTCTATATATCCGCTTTGTATAAAGTCATGAAAGAAAAAGGCGTGCACGAGGGCTGCATTGAGCAAATGTACCGTCTGTTCGCAGACAGACTCTACGCTGACGGCGCCGTTCCTACGGACGAAAAAGGCCGCATCCGCATCGACGATTGGGAAATGCGCGAGGATGTGCAAGCCGAGGTCTCGAAGATCTGGAACGCGCTGACGACGGACAACATCGAGCAATTGAGCGATCTTGTTGGATATCGCCGCGAGTTTTTCCAACTGTTCGGCTTTGAAACGGACGGCGTGGACTATGAAGCCGACGTCGATCCCCAAGTGGAGGTGCTGCATGTCTATTAAAATGCTGGAAATCTCAAGAGGCGCGCCCGGTACGGCGATTTACCCTACCGTGCTTCACGACGATACGACGTTCGTGCTCGTCGACACGGGCATGCCGGGCTTTCGCGACGCGATCTTGGAACGCGTTCGCGAAGCTGGGCTAGGCGAGCTGCGTTTGACCGACATCGTGCTGACGCACCAAGACGTCGACCACATCGGCGGATTGCCGCAGTTTCTCGGAGCTGCGGAAGCTGCCGGAGACGCTCGCCCTAACGTTTACGCCCACGCGGACGATAAGCCCTATATCGAAGGCGAGCTGCCGCTAATTAAAGTTCCCGAGGAGAGACTGAACATGATCCTCGGGCAATTTCCGGAAGAGCTGGCTCGGCAGTACCGCGCTACCTTTTCCACGGCAACGCCGGACAACGTAAGTCATCTGCTGACGGACGGACAGAAGCTGCCGTTCGGCGGTGGCGTCACCGTTATTCATACTCCTGGCCATACGCCAGGGCATGTCTGTCTGTACCACCATGCGAGCAAGACGTTGATCGCGGTCGACGCGATGATCGTGCATGAAGGACAATTGATGGGCCCGAATCCGAGCTTCACGCCGAACCTCGATCAAGCGCTTCAGTCTTTGAAGAAGCTTACCGCATTCGATATCGCGCAAGTAATCTGCTATCACGGCGGCTTGTACACCGATCGCGTGAACGAACGCATCGCGGAAATCGCCGCCCAAGCTAGCTGATGTCTACGCAGCGCACGACCAACCGGACAACCGCGATCGGGATAACCCTCCTAATCGCGTTGGTGTCCGGTTTGCTGTTCACGTTCATCCATATGCCGATCCCTTGGCTGCTCGGTCCGATGATCGGGGTATGCGCCTTCGCTAGAACCGTACGGTCTATCAAGCTCCATTGGCCTGGCTACGCCCGCAACTCAGGTCTTATCATCGTCGGTTACGCGATCGGCATCGCGTTCACGAAGGACACGCTTACGGAAATTTCGCATCAGTTGCCTACCATGGTGCTCATGACGACGTTGCTGCTATTGCTCTGCGCGCTCATTGCCTACGGCATGTCCAAAGCAACGGGCATCCCCTATCCGACGGCACTGACGGGAAGCATCCCGGGCGGGCTTTCGCAGATGGTTTCGCTCGCCGAAGAGACGAAAGGCATAGACATGACCGTCGTTACGTTCCTGCAAGTGTCGCGGCTCATGATGATCGTCGTCTTCGTCCCGCTCCTTATTTTCAGTCCGTGGCTGGACGCGGCTTCTTCCGATGCGGTTGACACGGCTATTTCGTCGGTTGCTTCTTCGTCCCGGTTGTGGAGCGAGTTGCTCCCCGACATCTTGCCGTATGCCGTTCTCTGCACCGTATTCGCGCTACTGGCCCGCCGGGTGAACTTCCCGACGGCGTTCTTGCTCGCCCCGTTGATCGTGGCAGCCGTGTTGCACCTGTGCGGATTGACGGCACCTTCTCTGCCATCTCCGATCTTAGGCGCGGCGCAAGTGTTGATCGGCTGTTACGTCGGCTTGCTTCTGAAACCGGAGAACTTGCCCAACAAAATCCGGCTCATCACGTTCGCCATCCTTAGCGGGGTAACGTTGATCGGCGGCGCATGCGGACTGAGCTACATGCTGACCCGCTTGCATCCGATGAATCTCTCTACTTCGCTACTCAGTCTTGCGCCGGGCGGGATGGACCAAATGGGCATTATCGCGCACGAGATCAACGCCAACGTCTCTATCGTTTCTTGCTATCAGCTGTTCCGGACTTTCTTCATCTTCCTAGCGGTTCCGCCGTTATTGAAAGTGTTGTTCAAGGTGCTTCAGCGACGAAAAGCGGTAGATTGAAGGTTGCGGGGTTTCGACGCTCCAGCGGTGCCACGCACCGTTAAACTAGCGGTTTACGAGATTTCGACGCTCCAACGGTGCCACACACCGTTAAACTAGCGATTTACGAGTTTTCGACGCTCCAACGGTGCCACACACCGTTAAACTAGCGGTTTACGCGATTTCAGCGCTCCAGCGGTGCCACACACCGTTAAACCAGCGGTTTACGAGATTTCGGCGCTCCAGCGGTGCCACGCACCGTTAAACCAGCGGTTTACGAGTTTTCGACGCTCCAACGGTGCCACACACCGTTAAACTAGCGATTTACGATATTTCCGCGCTCCAGCGGTGCCACGCACCGTTAAACTAGCGGTTTACGAAATTTCGACGCTCCAACGGTGCCACACACCGTTAAACTAGCGGTTTACGCGATTTCAGCGCTCCAGCGGTGCCACGCACCGTTAAACCAGCGGTTTTCGAAATTTCGACGCTCTAACGGTGCCACACACCGTTAATACAAACAAGGTGACGAGGATCATTCATCCTCGCCACCTTGTTCTTTATTACACGATGTCCGTCATCTGACTCCGGCTGTGGCTATCGAGCGCCGTCAGGTCGGGGATCTCGCAACGCCTGCCGTTCATGTCCGTCAAGATGATCCGATTGCCTCCGGGGAACAGCATGTGCTCGTGCAAATTGCGCATCGTGATCCGCGTCGGACCGAGATTCGTCTGCAGATCCCATAGCCACAAGTCTGCCCGGTGCTTCACGCGGTCGACGCGCGTCACCTTCGGCAAGAAGTACCGGAATTGCAGTTCGGCGTCGAGCTCCTTGGCGCTCTCGGCATCCAATTCGTCGATATCGCGCACGATGCCGATTTCGTCGCCCTTCACGTCCCTAATCGAAATGTACTCTCTCGTATAGGTGAAAGGGAACGCCCGGAAAATCATCAGCTCCGTATAAGATTTACTGGAGACGACGCCTTGCAGCACGCCTCCCTGCCCCCGGCTGAAGCTAGCCTTATCCGGATCGATAATCGTAATCTCGTAAGGATCTTTAACCTCGTTGACCGTCTCCATCACTGCTTCGGTTTCCGGCATTAACCTTCAACCCCCTTAATCTTCGACAGCTCTCTTTGCGCCTCTACTAGCTTGTAATAGAAGCCGCCTTCCTTCTCCAGCAGCTCTTCGTGCGTCCCCACCTCGACGATTTTCCCGTGGTCGAGGACGACTAACCGGTCCGCGTTGCGAAGCGTAGACAGCCGGTGGGCGATGGCGAACGTCGTGCGCCCCTTGATCAGCCGCGAGATCGCCTCTTGAATTTGGCGTTCCGTCTCCGTATCGACCGAAGCGGTAGCTTCGTCGAGAATGAGGATGCGCGGATCGTGGATGATCGCCCGCGCGATCGATACCCGCTGCTTCTCCCCGCCCGACAAGCGATGCCCGCGCTCGCCGACCCGCGTGTCGTAGCCGTCCGGCAACTTCACGATAAAGTCGTGCGCGTTCGCTATCTTAGCCGCACGCATAATGTCCAACGGCGTCGCGTCCGGCTTGGAATAAGCGATGTTCTCGGCGATAGTTCCGTCGAACAGGAACGTCTCCTGCAGTACGACGCCGATCTGCTTGCGCAAATCCGATTGGCTGATGCTTCGCAAATCGTGACCGTCGATCAGAATCGTGCCTTCGTCCGCGTCGTAAAACCGGCAGATCATGTTAATGAACGTCGACTTGCCCGCGCCGGAATGGCCGACTAGCCCGATCATCTCTCCCGGCTTCACTTCGAGATTAATATTTTTGAGCACCGGATGGTGTCTTTCGTAGCCGTACGTCACTTGCTTGAAGCTGACTTCGCCCTTGAGCGTGCCGATCCGAACCGGATCGCGAGCATCCGGCACTTCGGAAGGCGTATCCATAATCTCGAATACGCGATCTGCCGCCGATAGCGCGTGGCTAGCCCAGTTAATCATTTGGCTAACCCATTGCAGCGGACCGAACATCATTCCCAAATAAGCGATGAGCGCCATTAGCACGCCTAACTGTAAGTCCCCGCTCAGTACCGCCGAACCGCCGTTATACCAAATAAGCAGCGTGCCGATGGCGGCGATGAGAGAGAAGAACGGGAAGATCCCCTGCCATAGCCCCTCGATGCGAATGTTGTTGCGTACGACGTTATGGTTCGCTTCCTCGTACCGCGACATCTCCGCCGGCTCCTGTCCGAACGCCTTCACGACGCGAATGCCTTGGAGCGAGTCGCCCACGAGCACGTTCAACCGGAAAATCGCGCGCCACTGCTGATACCACCGTCGTCCGATCTTCGGCCAGATAACCATGGAGAACAAGATCATGACCGGCATCGGCAGCAAAGCGAACAGCGTCAGCTTCCAATCCAAACCGAACATAATGATGAAGATCGCGATCATTTTCATCGATTCGCCGGTCACCCAGATGACGCCGTCCGTCATGAACTGCCGCATCGCCTCGGAATCGTTGTTGACCCGTCCGATGAATTGGGACGTCTGTCTGCGATCGAAGAAGGATAACGACAACCTCATAAGAGCGTTATAAATATCTTTACGCAAGTCGCCCATCAGCTTGGAGCCGACCCACACTCCGATCAAGCCGCGAACGGTCTGCATCCCCGACAAGACAAGCGAGGTTGCGCCAAGACCTAACACGACGAGCAAGAGCGAGGTTCCGATCCCCTTCGGCTGCAACACGTCGTCGATCAAGACTTTCGTCAAATACGGAGGGATCAGCTCGACGAGCGTCGTGAGGATCAACAAGACCGCCGCGGCGATCATCTGCTTCTTATAGGGTTTCGCATAGCGCAGCATGCGCCCGATCACTTTGCCGTTATTTTTGCAGGCCGGACAAGTCTGCGTTCCTTCCGTGAGCGGATTGCCGCAGCTCGGGCAATACCTCGGAAGCTCCTTCTCCGATATCGTCGGCCTCTCCTCGGCTTTCGCCATCGCGGTAGCCAGCTTCGCCGCGAAGCCGAACGCGGACGTTAACGCCGCCGTATACCTCGCGATGACTTGCGGCCCCTGCTTCGTATCGGCAATGAGCGAGCCGCCGCCAACGCCGCCTACCGCGCGTACCTCGGTAATGTCCGCTAGGTCAAGTTGCGAACAGCGTGTGCCATTCGGCTGCCATAGCTCTATCGTCTGCTCCGTTATCGCGAGCCATAACGTAGCGAAATGCCCGTCCTGCTGTAAGTCCGTCTTCGTGCTGAATAAGGGCTCTTGCGGCAATTGCCTCCTGATCGATTCCGGAAGGTTGTTCTGGATAGACATGTGTTCCTCCAACTCTCATATAGATGGTTTCCGTCCAAGTATAAAGCCGGAACCTCCTATTTAGAAGGTTCCGGCTTTATCCTTTTTACCTCTCAAAAGCGACTTTATTTGCCCGTAATGCCGGGTCCGACGAACTCGAGCCAGTTGACGTTGAACAGGAAGCCGTCGCCGCCCTTGAAGACGAAGTAGATGTCATGCTGGCCATCCGATGGCTTAGTCTGAAGCGGTGATTCGAGCGTCTCCCACTTCTGCCAATCGCCCGTGCTCTTCACTTGAACGCTGGCCAGCAACGGCCCGTCGACTTTGTCGGCGTGCATCTCGATCGTGCCGCCAGCTCCCGCGGAAGATACGCGGTACTTAAGCGAATCGATGCCGTGCAGGTTCATGCCCTTCCACATGATCCAGTCGCCGTTCTCGATGAACGCGACGCTCTTGCCGGTTCCCGTATCGGACGTGTCTTCTTCCTCCACGCCGTGCAGCTCGTCGGCATGCTCCGCTTGGCGGTCCTCCGAGAACAGCTTCGCGGTCGCCTTGCCCGTAAGCGCCGGCACGCCGTTCGCTCCGTTATCCGTATACGTGGCTTCGAGAATGTAGAACGTATTCTCGATATTCGTATCCGATTTGACCGTCGTGAACGTACCCGAGCAGCCGGTATGGTTCGTATCGGCATGCGCGTGCTGGTCGTGACCCAAGCTTGGCAGCAAGCCGACATTATCGCAATTGATCGAGCTATCTTCGGTATCCGTAGCCGTAATCGTATACGGGATCGTATCGCCCCAAGCGAAGAAGCCGCCGTTATACGGGGTATCGATCGTTACTTTTGGCGAGTTATTGCCGACGACGATCGTCACGTTGGCGTTCGATACGCCTCCTTGATCGTCCTCTACGGTCAGCTTCGCCACGTACTGCCCGTTCTTGTCGTACGTATGAGCAGGGCTCGGTTCGGTCGAATCGATCGTTCCGTCGCTCTCGAAGTCCCATTTGAACGTGAACGCGTTGCCTTCCGGATCCGCCGTTCCTTCCGTGGAGAACTTCACCGCAAGAGGTCCCATTCCGTCCGTCTTATCTTCGGCCATCGCGATGACCGGAGCTTTGTTCACGCCGCCCGTGTATTTGATTTGCACGAGGATCGCGTCGTTGTTGTCGCCCCAGCCCGTGCCGTATTCGAGCATATACATGGTTCCATCCGGGCCGAAGTCGATGTCCACCGGACGCTTGAAGGTCGTGCCCGGCATGAACGGATTGATCTTAAGCAAGTTGCCGTCTTTGTCGAGCCTCACTTCCTTGATCCAGTTGCGGGACCAATCCATGAAGAACAGCGTCCGGTCGAAGTATTGCGGGAACTTATTTTGCGCCTTCAGCTCGGGATCGTACTTATACATCGAGCCGACGACCGCCGTCCGTCCGCCAGGTCCTTCTTCCAGCTCCGGGAACTCCGCACTCTTGCCGTACGGATAGTAGATCAACGCCGGTTGCGCCGGCGGCAAGTTGGAGATGCCGGTATTGTTCGGCGAATTGTTAATGATCGCGGCGCAATTGTTCTTCTTGTTGAACGCGGTCGTCAGGAAGTCATAATCGTTATACGACTTATTGTCCGCGATACAGTACGGCCAGCCGTAGTTGCCCGCGACTTTCGCCTGATTCACCTCGTCGTAGCCTTTCGGTCCCCGCGTTATTCTGTCTTGCCCCGCATCCGGACCGACCTCGCCCCAATAGAGCCAGTTCGTGTACGGATCCGTCGTTATGCGATAAGGATTTCGGTCACCCATGACGAAAATTTCCGGCCTTCCCTGAGAACCGTCCGCCGGGAACAGGTTGCCTTCCGGAATCTCGTACGTTCCGTCGTCCTTCGGCTTGATTCTCAAAATTTTGCCGCGCAAATCCTGCGTATTGCCGGCCGTCCGCTGCGCGTCCCACTTCGCGCGGTCTTTGCGTTCGTCCATAGGACCAAAGCCGTCGGATTCGAACGGGTCGGTATTGTCGCCGAGAGAGAGGAACAAATTGCCCGCCGAGTCGAATTCCAGATCGCCCGCCGAATGACAGCATTCGGTTCGGTCGATCGGCGTCTCGAGCACGATTTTCTCCGTATCGAACGCGATCTTTCCGTCCTTCAGCGTGAACCGGGACAGACGGTTAACGGCCTTGCTGCCCTGAGGAGAATAGTACAAGTAAATGTTCGAGTTTTTCGCGAAATTAGGGTCGAGCTCCAAGCCGAGCAAGCCGTCCTCGTGCTCGAAGTAGACCGGAACTTTGCCGACAAGCGTCGTGGCCGCCGTCGCAGGATCGTAAACCTTCACGTTGCCCGAACGTTCGATGAAGTACACTTTGCCGTCTTGCGCGACTTTGAGCGTCAAAGGCTGCGCCAGTCCCGTCTGCAGCGTCACTTTCTCGAACGAGCCGTCGTAATCGGTCGCCGTGCAGTCGCCCTCGGCCTGCCCCGCCGCCCATTGAATACCGCCAAGCACGTGCTGCATGAAGATAGGGTCGGCGAAGCTTTCGATAGTATGACCGCCCCCGGTATACCAAGCGCGACCTCCGTCATAGGCTTGGCACCACGCCGTCGGGTGATCGAAGCCCATCGTTCCGCCCTTGTAGCTCTTCTCGTCGAGCGTCGCTAAGACGTGAACTTTGCCGCGCGGATCTTCCTTGAAGTTGTACCATTCGTCCGTACGCGTCCAGACGGGCGGCAGCATGCTCGTGGAGGGATGCACCAAGTCGTTCATAATGACGTTCGCGGACTGTGGCTCCGGATGATCCTTGAAGTACGTGCCGATGAGATCTCCGTACCAAGGCCAGCTATATTCGGTGTCCGAAGCCGAATGAATGCCCACGTAACCTTTGCCGGACTCGATATACTTCTCGAAAGCGGCTTGCTGCGCCGCGTCCAGCACATCGCCGGTCGTGCTCAAGAAGATGACCGCCGCATACTGCGCCAGATTAGCTTCGGTAAATACCGATGCGTCTTCCGTAGCGTCGACGGTAAAATGATTGGCATCCGACATCTTCTTGATCGCTTCTATTCCGGCAGGAATAGAGTCGTGCCGAAAGCCCGCCGTCTTGGAAAACACTAGAACCTTATAGATCAAATGACTTGGCGCGTCCGCCGCCGTGGACTTCGATTGCTGCTGTTGCCAGACCAGCGCGCTCGCCGCGAGGATACATACGATAAGAATAAAAATAAGTGTTCGTTTATTATTGCGTAGTCGTCGCAACATGACCTTCTCGCCTCCATGAACTCTGCTCCGTATAACACTCTTATTTAACCGCTTCTGCCGGCGATACGCCATGAGTCATTGTTAAACTTTACACCCGCAGGATTAGCCCCTTAAGAGGAAATAAAAAAACCGGGAGCGCTCCAAAGGAGCGTCCCGGCTATCGGCATTCTATGAGGCTACTTCGTATTACGGTATTCCGTAGGTGTCATGTCGTACTTCTTGCGGAACATCTGAGTAAAGTGGCGAACGTCGTTGTAGCCGATTCGCTCCGCGATGTCCATCAGCTTCAGCTCGGAGCTCGCCAGCAGCGATTTCGCCTGTTCTAGCCGCAGAGAGGTCACGTAGTCTTTGTAGCCTTGCCCCGTCTTTTGCTTGAACAGCAAGCTGAAGTAAGCCGGGTTAAGAAAGACGACGGCAGCCACTTTCTCGAGCGACAAGTCCTCCGCATAGTGGGCTTGAATGTAGTGCAGCGCGATCTCGATCGCCTTGTCTCCGCCGCTATCCATCGTCTCGAACTTGCCCGTTGCCGACGCTTGGCGGAATTGCGCCACGACGCTAGGCACGTCGCGAACTTCCGTTAACCGGTCCGAGTTAATTACCTGGAACGGAATTTTAAGATAATGCTTAAGATGCGCCCTTAAATCCGTCAGCAGCTTGCCGATCTCCTCGGCTTCGGTCAAGGTGACGAGACCAAGCAAGCTTTGCCTGTCGATGGAGATAACGAAGCCGTCTCCCCGCATGTCGATCAACTCGGCCAGTACGTTCTCCACTATAAAATGCTCCAGATGAACGTTGCGGGTCCCCGCATCCAGCGCGACCATGACCAGATAAAAGCTAGGGTGCCTATCCGAGAAAGGCTGCAGATCGACCTTCCCCAGATCCAATCCCGCCGCAAGCCTTTGGAATACCGCCTCGCGCAAATATTTCAACCCGTTGCGCAGCAGCACCCCTTCGCGGGAAGCCTCCTGCTCCTGCGACACTTCCGCTTGCAGCGTCTCCATCAGCTCGCCTAGGCGCTGCTTGCCGATCGGCTTCAGCAAGTAATCCCGCGCGCCGAGCTGCACCGCTTTCTGGGCGTAGCTAAATTCGGAATGGGCCGAGATGACGACCCATTTCACGTTCGGATACTTCCGGCGCGAGACGCGCATAAACTCCAGACCGTTCAGTCCGGGCATAAGAATATCCGTCAGCACGACATCGATCGGCAGTCTCTCGAGCACGTCGGCCGCATCGGCCGCGTCGGTAGCCAGCGATACGTTGAACGACGGGAATTGCGCCAATATCGTCCGTTCGATTCCTTCCCGGATGACGCTCTCGTCGTCGGCGATTAATATATTCATCTATTGTCACTCCTCTCCGGAAGAAGCCATACCCGGATCTGCACGGACGTGCCTTCTCCCGGAGCGCTATCCACGCTTAAGCCATAGTTTTCCCCGAACATATGCTTCAATCTCCGTTGTAAATTCGAAATTCCGATTCCGCCCGCCTCTTCCGCGGACTCTTCTTGACCCGTTTCGAGCGAGCCGCTCTCGGCGGCCGTGCCGTCGTCGCTTTGACCAAGCGAGCGTCTGAGACGGATGAGACGTTCCTCCGACATGCCTACGCCGTTATCCGCGATCGTTATCGTCAGGCTGTCCCCTTCGCGCGTGGCGAATACTTTGAGCTTGCAATCTTGACCTTGCGGCTCGAGTCCGTGCTTAACCGCGTTCTCGATAATCGGCTGCAGGGTCATTTTCGGTACGCGTACCCCTCGCCATTGTTCATCTATGTCGACCTCGACGGTCAGACGCCCATGAAGGCGCAGCTCGATGATCGTTAAGTAATGCCGAATTTGTTCCAGCTCCGCGCCAAGCGTTACTTCGTCTTCCCAATGGCTGCTGTATCGGAACATATGGGATAGCGCCAACACGACCTCGGCCAAGTTATCGTTGCCCTTCTTGTCGAGCAGCCAGTAGATCATGTCGAGCGTGTTATACAGAAAATGCGGATTGACCTGCGATTGCAACGCCTGCAATTCGGCGTTCTTCTCGCTGACGGAAACGATCTTAACCTGTTCTATCAATTCGGCGATCCGCGATACCATTCGGTTGAACGAATCCCCAAGTTGCCCGATCTCGTAATACGATTGGATGGTCAGTACCCGGCTGAAGTTACCCGTCTCTACCTGCTTCATCTCGCGAACGACGCGCTTAATCGGCGACGATATCGTCCGCGCGCCCCACATCGCGATGACGACGGACAAGCAGACGAGCGCCACGAGCACGATAATCATATACCGCTGCATACGCTCCAGCTCGACGTTCAGATCGGATTCGGGCGTTTGGCTTATAATCGTCCAGCCGGCAGTCGGAATGGAAGAGATAATGATCCAGTCGTTGTTGACTTTATATAGCCCGGAGCCTTTGGCCATCAGATCCTTCAGATCGACATCCGGAGGGAACCCGGGTACGTCGGAGTAAGCAAGCACTTCGCCGGATTCCGAGACGATGTTGACTTGGCTATTCAGCCCCAGCTTCAAGTTGTCCATAGCGGACAAAATCAGCTGCGGTCTTGCCTCGAACAATACGATTCCGATCGGCTCGTATTGATTCACGTCGTAAATCAACCGACCGAACGCGAATACCGGCAACCGCTGCGAAGTATCCATGATCGAATGCGGAAAAACGCCGAGCCAGACCATATGGCCCTGCGAATCTTTAAGCTGCTTAAACCATTCCGTGTCTTTGTATGCCGGATCGATGACGTTGGCATAGTCGCCGTAGCTGATCACTTTGTTGTTCGCGTTAGAGATGACGTGAATGCCCATCAAATCTTCCCGAGAATAGTAAATAGCGCCGATCACGTTCATGATCGAGCGCTCGTTGATGAATTCGACCGCAGGTCCGGCGTTTTTCTGCCCTAACAGCCTCGCGACCTCGACGTTGTTACTAATCGACTTCGATAAACTATCGTAGCCCTTCAACAATAAGTCGAAGAGGGCTACGGTTTGCGAGCTATTTTTTTGGGATAAATCCGTTACCTTGCCTCGAAACTCGTTCGTCGAGCGGTTGTAGAACAATCCGCTTACGATGAGCAAGATCGCGGTCATACTGACAAGGAACAAGAGGAACAAGCGAGACTGAATCGTATTGTAATTGCTCCTCCGCAAGACAAACGACTCCTTAACGAAGGATGATTAGCCTTTGACGGCGCCTGCAACCATACCCTTCGTGATTTTCTCGGATAGGATAAAGTATAACAGAATAACCGGTGCCGCGCCCATTACTAGGAAGGCGCCGATATTTCCGTAATTGACTTGGTACTGGCTCACGAAAGAGTATACCCCGAACGGCAACGTCTTCAGATCCGTACTCGAGATGAACGTCGCTGCCAAGATGTATTCGTTCCAGATGTTGATGAACGTCAGAATACATACGGTCATAACCGGCGGAATCGAGATCGGAATAATGATCGAACGGAAAATCCGATATACGCTGGCTCCGTCGATGACCGCCGATTCCTCGATTTCATGCGGGATAGCTTTCATGAAGCCGCTCAGCAGGAATACCGCGATCGGCGTCGAGAACGCGATGTACGGAAGAATGAGCGCCCATCTCGTGTCGAGAAGATGCATGTTTTTGAACACGACCATAAGCGGCAGCAACGTTGCCTGCAGCGGAATCATGAGCCCGATCAAAAAGATGAGCATGACAAGGTTGCCGTACTTGAAGCGGAATCGCGTGATAGCGAAAGCAACCATCGAGCTGAACAGGATAACGCAAAGCATCGTCGTAACGGTAACCAAAATGCTATTCGTCAAATATTGAATGTAATGACCGGACTTATACGCCTGGCTGTAGTTTTCCCAGATCGGATGCTTCGGCAAGGCGAAGAAGTCGCCGCTTAGAATCTCTTCGTTCGTCTTCAAGGAATACGTGAGCAACCAGAAAAGCGGGTAAAGCTGGGTGACGCAGAGTACCGCGATCAGGAGATACACGGCCCATTTTTTGAAGTTAACCATTGGAAGTATCTCCTTTCTAGGTAAATCTGCGCTCTAACCGATTCAACAATGTGTTGATTACGACGGTAAAGAAGAGACACAGTACGACGAGGAACGAAGCGATCGCGCTTCCGTAACCGTATTGTTGGGACAAGAACGTGCTGTTGTACATATGGGTCGAGATAACGTCGGTCGCATGCGCAGGTCCGCCGGCGGTCATAACCATGACCATGTCGAACGCTTGCAAGGAACCGATAAACGCCAAGACGATCGATATTTTAAAGATCGGCACGATCAATGGCAACGTAATGTAGCGGTCCGCTTTGACCCCATCCGCTCCGTCGATTTTAGCCGCTTCATAAATTTCGGAAGGAATGTTTTGAACGCCGGTGAACTGAATCAGCAAGTGATAACCGAAATATTGCCACAACGATACGATGTAAATGCTGTACATGGCGATCTTCGGTTCAGTTAACCAGCCGTGCTTCCAGCTATCGAGTCCCAGCGTGTGGAGTACGTTATTCAACATACCGCCCATCGATTCGGGATCGTAGATCGTTTTCCAAAGCTGACCGATAATAACTACGGAAAGAATAACCGGCGTAAAATAGATGGATACGAACTTGTTCGGCTTGCGCACGTAACGGTTAAGCAGGATTGCCATAAGTAAGCAAAGCGGAATTTCAAGCATGGAAAATACGGAATACATTAACGTATGTTTGACCGATGGCCAGAAAACGGGATCATCGAACAGCAGTTTGTGCCAGTTATCGAATCCGACGTGTTTAGCCGTGTTGATTCCGTCCCAATCCAGCGTGCCCGTATAGAACGACACTCCGATCGGGATGAATACGATACACACGTACAGTAACAGCGCCGGCAAGATGAATACAGCGATAGTTCGCGCCGGAACCTTCAGGACGTTCAAGACTGTCGCCTCCTTGTTGGAAACTCGAATGGCGAAGGGGCTGCATCGCGGCGGCCCCTTCGCGTTCATTCTGAGCTAATTATCGTGGTTTGTAAATATTATCTTATTTGTTAGCGTCGTATGCAGCTTGGTGTTCTTTAGCAACTGCAGTCGAGTCAACGGATTGTACGAACAGGTTTTGCAGGCTGTTCAAGTGAACTTGAGCGATAGCTGGTTTCATCGTGTTATCGAACGCCAGGTCGCCGCCGCTTACTTTAGAGAACAGATCCATTACGGAGATCGCAAGGTCGGAGTATCCGGCTGCTTTCAGGTCGCCGTCGACTTTTTGCGGAAGACCTACAGCGTTCTTGTTGTCGAACTGCATTTTAGGGAAGTTCGTCGTGTAGAAGTGCAGGAAGTCTTTCGCTACGTCAAGGTGCTTGCTGTTCGCGGACAACGCGTATGCAGTACCTGGAGCGAGCATGAATTGGTTGATGTCGCCTTTGCCGTTAACAGTAGGGAATTGGAATGCCGCTACGCTCTTACCAACGGAGGAAGCATCGATTGCGCCAGTTTCCCAAGTACCGATTACGTACATTGCAGCTTTACCCGTTTTGAACAAGTTCGTACCTGCGTTGTAGTCGATCGAAGTTGCGCCTTCTGGGAACGCGCCGGCTTTAACGAGTTTTTGGAACGCGTCAACCGCTTCTACGAACGCTGGATCTTCGAACGTTTTCTTGCCGGCAAGTACGTCAGCCAGGAAGCCTGGGCCTCCGTTCGTGCGAAGCAAGATGTTCATGAACAAGAACGAACCCGTCCAAGTATCTTTTTCGCCGATAGCGATTGGCGTGATGCCTTTAGCTTTCAATGCAGCAACGTCAGCGAGAAGCTCGTCGAACGTAGCTGGAGGATTAGCGATGCCCGCTTGAGCGAACAGGTCTTTGTTGTAGTACACGACTTCGATGTTGTTACCGTCTGGAAGCGCGTATACTTTGCCGTCGAAGCTGTAGCTATCGAGCAAGCCGCCTTGGTAAGTATCTTTCAGGCCGTCTTTTTCGATTACATCGTTCAAAGGAGCGAACAGGCCTGCGTCAACGAATGGTTTCATTTGCGCAGATGGGTTAACCATCGTGATGTCAGGAATCGTTTTAGCAGCAGCTTGCGTTTTCAGCTTTTGCTTTTGTTGGTCCGTGTTCAACGTGTCGAGCTCGATCGTGACGTTCGGGTGAGCGTCTTCGTATTGCTTAACGAGCGCGTGCATCGTTTTTGCAGTTGGAGTAGTTTCGTCTGGGTAGATGTTTTGGAACGTGATCGTGACTTTCTCGCCGTTGTTGACTTGGCTTGCAGCCGGGCTAGATGCTGCTGGAGTCGTTGCGGATGGAGAAGCAGCGTTGTTTGCGTTGTTCTCGTTGTTGTTGTTGTTGGATCCACATGCCGCCAAGCTAAGCGTCAGTACGCCTGCCGCAGCGACAGTGCTCATCACTTTCAACTTGTTTGCCATTGTCTAATATCCCCCTTGCGTGAATGTAACCCTATTATCATGCATGTCTAGGACGCGTAACAATGCGCTAACTTTATGAGTTAAGGTTTACTTTTTTTAGGTCAAAGCGTTGCGAGTATTGGGGAAAACCCACCTAAAGGTAATAAAAACACACCCTCCTTTCGCGGAGGGCGGCAGTCATAGGGCCTATTAAATCAGCCTCCCGTCGGGTGCAGCGCGAGGAAAGGCCTCCCAAGCTGTGGTACACTTGAGCTAACGATTACCTAAGAAGGGGATTTAGTGGATGAAGCTTGTCTCATGGAATGTTAACGGGTTAAGGTCTTGCGTGAATAAGGGGTTCGTCGATTACGTGCATCGGTCGGAAGCGGATATCGTCTGCGTGCAGGAGACGAAGCTGCAAGAGGGTCAGATCGAGCTTGCGCTCGGCGAGAAATTTCAAACTTATTGGAATTACGCAGTGAAAAAAGGATACTCCGGCACGGCTGTCTTCACGAAGCACGAACCGCTGTCGGTGCGATATGGGATCGAGGACAACGAGGAGCCCGAAGGGCGGATCTTGACGTTGGAGTTCGAAGCTTACTATCTCGTAACGGTGTATACGCCGAATGCCAAACGGGATTTGTCGAGGCTGGACTATAGAGTCGAGTGGGAGGATCGGTTCCGGGGCTACTTGAAGGCGCTGGACGAAGTGAAGCCCGTCGTCGTCTGCGGGGACTTGAACGTCGCCCGCGAGGACATCGACATTAAGAACGCGAAGGGGAACCGCGGCAACTCCGGCTTTACGGAAGAGGAGCGCGGCAAAATGAACGAGTTGCTCGGCGCGGGCTTCGTCGATACGTTCCGCCACCTCTATCCCGATCGGGCCGACGCGTTCACGTGGTGGTCGAACATGCCGGGCGTTCGCGAAAGAAACGTCGGGTGGCGGATCGATTATTTTCTCGTATCGGAGAAGCTTGCGCCGGCGATCGTCGATGCGGGCATCGACGCGCACGTGCTTGGCAGCGATCACTGTCCGGTCAGCTTGACGTTGGCGCTCGATTGATCGGCAAGCTGCTCGGGTTTAGCCGGCGGGCGCCAGCCGCCCTGCAATTCTCGGATCGAATAGCCGAAATCCATCTGCAAATGCGGATAGTCAGGGAAGCTCTTCCAGTCGCCGCCCCAGGAGAAGCCTAGCCGCTTCGCGATCGCTACGACTTCCATCCAGTCCGCGCGGCCGTTGCCGTTGCCGTCGTAGTTCAAATCCCAAATCGCTTTGCCTTCGGGCGTAAGCAAGGCAAAATCGATCGCGAGCCCGTAGTTATGGTACGACTCGCCGCCTTTGGCGTTCGTCACGATGGCTCCGCCGTCGCTGCGTCCTTGGCGGTATAGGGCGTCTTGCGCTGTGACGCTGCGATAATCATCGGTAATGAGCACGTCGATTCCTTTGTCCAAGCTTAGCGCTACGAGCTTATCCGCGTTGTCCGCGACGATCGGATTAAGCTGCGTCACCTCGGGAACGTCGCGGAACCATTCGATCGGAATCCAACGGTTCGCAAATCCCGTCTGAATGAGGATATATCCGGCGGCGACGGTTAGAACCGCTCGCGTGAGCCATTTGATATGTCTATTCGCGCTAGATCTCGTTCGTTTAGCCGGTGCAGGCAACGTCGATGGGTTCATGGCACGTGTCTGAGTCTCGGGCATAGTCTGTCCTCTCTATTAAAGGTTCTTAAAAGCTATAACTCTATCACTAGCATAACCACTCTAACGATAATTATAAGGCCGGGTTGTTCTCCTGCAAGAGGAGTTCGCCCGGCCTTATGTTGCCAATTACGATTTTTGCCCCGTGTAAATCTGAATCGCATCCCTCAAAAATTCCGCCGTTCCCGGCTGTTCCTTGTCGTAGTATGCCGTGAACCGCTCGTCGTCGACGTACATCTGCGCGAGTCCCGCATGCGCTTCCGGGCTGTACGAAGGCCAATAATACAGGAGCCAACGCTTGTGCAGCTCGGCGGCTTGCTGCGCCAATTCGCCTGCCGGGTCGCCCGTGCGATACGCATCGGCCAAAGTCGTCGCAAGCTCTTCGCCCAGCTTGGTAACCTCGGCATATTGCGCTTCCGTCATGTTATGGAGCTTGGCATTCGACTTAGCCACGACGTCATCGCCGTATTTCTCGCGAATTTCTTTGCCGTACTTCCGTTCGTTCTCGTCGATCAAACTTTGCTTGAAGCCTTCGAACTTTTCTTGGTCGCTCATCGTTAATCTCCCTTCCGTTAACGCGATCGTCTTCTCCACGTTCGCAATGAGCAGATCCAGCTGGCTTCTTCTCTCGAGAAGCTGCTCGCGATGCTCCTTCAGGGCGGCGGCTCCGTCGAACGCCGGATGGGTCACGATGTCCTTGATCGTATCCAGCGGAACGCCAAGCTCGCGGTAAAACATAATTTGCTGCAGCCGCTCGACTTCCTTCGCGCCGTAAATGCGGTAACCCGACGAGTTCGTCCTGGCCGGCTTCAGTATGCCGATTCCGTCGTAATAGCGCAGCGTGCGCGCGCTGATTCCCGCCAGCTTCGATAGCTTCTGTACCGTATACTCCATGCCGTCACCCCCTAAGCCAACGGTACACCTTGACGTAACGTCAATGTCAAACGGTTATTTTCGAATATCGTCATTAAACGAGCGGATCTTTAATTAGTAGTCCATTATAGCCTTGCACGCCTTCCATCTTCTCCGTCTCCAGCGTTCCGAAATCATGGAACTTCCACACGCCGTCCTCCTGCTTGAGCTCGACCTCGAGATGCGCGGCGAGGCCGATCGCGTACCACAAGTTTAACGTGAATGTGAACCGGATCGTATCGGGAGACACGAACTCCGCATGGATCGGCGCCCAAGCGAAAGCCCGCGACGGATTGCCGTCCGCCGCGCTCTTGGCGAAGTCGCCTTGCAATCGCTTGAAGCCGGGATTGCCCAACGCTTGATCCGAGAAAAGAGCTTTCAGTTCCTTGTCATCTACATGAATATCAGAATGACTTCCTTCCGTTAAGCCTAAAGCTTGTTCCAGCAAACCCGTATAACGGTTCGTTATGCTCGCCAATCGGTCATATTCGCCACGGCGATCCGTTACACGCCTCCATCCAATCTTTTCCTAAAATAGTTAGACGAGACGAAGCCCACAATAGTTGTTGTTCGATTGCAATAATTTATCCCCAATTTCGCACTATATATTCCTTGACAGGAATATTGTCGAATGGGTAAATTAAAGACATGAACACAGCGACCTTAAGCGCTCTAGCAGAGCCCAACCGATTACACATCGTCGAATTGCTGCGCACCGGCCCTCGTCCCGTCGGCGAGATTGCCGATGAACTTCGTCTGCAACAACCGCAAGTATCAAAGCATCTTCGCGTGTTAAGCGAAGCCGGAATCGTTGAAGTACGACCGATCGCCCAACGGCGCATCTACCAGCTTCGCCCGCAACCTTTTCGGGAGTTGGACACATGGATCGAATCGTTCCGCCGATTGTGGGAAGAGCGCTTCGACCGACTGGACGACTATTTGCAAATGCTGCAGGCAACGCCGCCTACCGACGGAAGCAACGAATAACTCAGCCAATGAACGCGGATCAACCACATCTTATTGAGGGAGGACCGCAAAGCTTCACACCATTCAACGCATACAACACGATAAACAAGACCACCGAGCGTCTATTCCCGCTTCGGTGGTCTTGTCGTTCATATTTGGATTAGGCAGTCGCTTCGCCTTCGCCCAGCAGCGTCACGAAACCTTTGAACGCCGCCGATTGCCATTTTCGCTTCGCATAGATTAATTGGGTATAAAACCTGCACTCGGGATGAACGAACGGAGTCGCGCTTACGAGACCTTGGCGAACGGCTTCGGCAACCGCGATGCGAGGCAGCAGCGCAACGCCGAGACCGTAAATTACGCACTGCTTGATCGCTTCCAGATTGCCGAACTCATAAGCGAGCTGGTAACCGACTTGCCCGCTCCGCAACAGCTTCAGCAGCATCGCCCTGTAGGTACATCCGTCCTCCGTCAAAATGAGCGATTCGTTCTCCAGGTCTTCCAGACGAACTTCGCTCAGTCCGCCGAACCGATGATCCGGATGCGCGATGATGACGAGTTGCTCTTCCCTAAGTACGACCGTATGTAGCTCCGGATCGGAAAACGGAGGATCGAGGATGATGCCCACGTCCAGCGAGCCTTCCTTAACCTCTTCGATAATATAAGGCTCGTTGCCCGGTTGCAGCGTCACGTTAATGTCCGGAAATTGCTTGCGGTATGCTTGCAAGTACGGAGGCAAGTAGAACGCCGCCATCGTCTCGATCGTACCGACGGACAACGTCCCCTTCGACTGCTTCGATACGACTTCCTTAGACTCTTCGTGCAGCCTGGCGATTTCGTCCGCATACTGCAGCAGCGTCTCCCCGGCCAGCGTCAGCTTCATTCCTCTGCCGTAACGCTCCAGCAATACCGCGCCGTAAGCCGCCTCCAGCTTCTGAATCTGCGTCGTCACGCTCGACTGCGCATAGCCGAGCGTCTCGGCTGCCCGAGTGTAGCTCCCGGACTTCGCTACTTCCCGGAATGTTTTTAAATACGTGAGTTCCATCTAGTCGCTTCCTCCTACTCCGCCCTCCGTTATCTGGCTTTAATGATAACCCATTTTTATAACAGATACCTCACATACACATATCCGCTAGCCAGCACGATCGAAAGCAGCATGAGCGGAAAACCGATTTTCAAATAGGCGACGAACCGAATCGGATGACCTTCTTTCGCAGACAATCCCGCCGCGATCAGGTTGGCGCTTGCTCCGATCAGAGAGCCGTTCCCGCCGAGGCAAGCGCCGATCGCCAAGCTCCACCAGAGCGGTTCTAGATTGTCGATGCCGCTGTGACCCATCTCTTGAATCAAAGGGATCATCGTTGCGACGAACGGAATATTGTCGAGGAAGGCCGAGGCGATCGCACTAAACCATAAAATGAGCATGGAAGCCGCCGCTACGTTGCCGCCCGTCAGATCAATCGCTCGCGCAGCGAGTTCGGCGATAACCCCGGTCTCGATCAACCCCGATACAAGCACGAACAAACCGACGAAGAAGAAGATCGTCGCCCACTCCACCTTCGTGAAGGCGCGCTCCATCGCATGCTCCCCGGTTAATAACAGCAACAAGAAGGCTCCCGCCAAGGCGACCGTAGCAGATTCCAGATGTAGCGTCTGATGTAGGAAGAAGCCAAGTATCGTTAACCCGAGTACCACCAAGCATTGAACGAGCAGCTTACGATCCAATATAAGCCCGCGCGCCTCTATATCCATTATCCGCTGCTTCAGCTGCGGGGTCGTATGAAGCTGTTTGCGGTAGAGCATGACGAACAGCGGGAGATATACGATCATAATAATGACGGCGATCGGAGCCAGATTGTTTATGAACGCCATGAAGGTCAGCTCCTTCACCGCGCTGCCGATCATAATGTTCGGCGGATCGCCGATGAGCGTCGCCGTCCCGCCTACGTTAGAAGCGATAATCTGCGTAAGGATATACGGGATCGGCGGCACCTGCAATTGACGCGTGATGCTGAAGGTGACGGGAACCATGAGCAGCACGGTCGTCACGTTATCCAAGAAAGCCGACCCGACCGCCGTGATGAGCGCCAATGATAGAAGAATACTTACCGGATTTCCCTTCGCCTTCTGCGCCGCCCAGACGGCGATGCACTTGAATAGACCGGTCTCCGCCGTTATCGACACGATTATCATCATGCCGACGAGCAAGCCCAGCGTGTTAAAGTCGATATGCGCCAGCGCTTCGTGCTGGTCGACGATGCCGACAACTACCATGAGCACGCCGCCGATCATTGCCGCGATCGTTCGGTGGATCGCCTCCGAAATAACGATACCGTAGATAACGAGAAAAATACCGATTGCCACATATGCTTGCTGATCCATTGTCCACCCATCCTCCCTGAAAAAACGCAAAAAGAGCCCGTCAGTGACAGGCTCCTCCAGATTGCGTTAAAGTATTCGGTTATTTCCATTATACCCCGATAAATAAGCATTGGCAATCGCTAACGTTGTTCTGAGAACCATACGGAGCATACCTACTCCCAAATACCTAAAAAGGTATCGACAAATTCCTTCAAACCTACTAATATTATTTCTTGTATATAGTGTGGGATATATTCCCTGTACATACACATAATCTCGTACATATAAACGGAGGAATCACCCCACAATGAGCACGCTCGTAAAAGTCAGACTCATCAGCGCCGCAGTTATCCTGATCTCCATCTTCCTGCCTTACATGAAGCTAGGCGACGGCTTTCTCAGCTTGAGCGTCAGCCCCTTCAAAATGATTACGACCGGCGTGTCGTGGGATGTAGAAGGCATAAAAGCCGTAGGATTGTTCTTCTCTATCGTTCCGGCATTGGGTCTCTTAACGCTGCTCCTTAGAAAATCCAGAGTTGCGGGCATTACGTTCGGCATTATTTCCACCTTGATGTCGCTTCTAATGATCGTCATCCTCAAAAACGCGTTCGAAGACTGGCTATTCACCGTAACCGCGGGATATGGACTTTATCTTGCATTCATCGCTTCAATCGTTCTCTTCATCTCTAACGTCGTTAAAGATAAAGGCGCTGTAGCAGCGAATGCGAGTAAAGCGGCTTAATTATTAATCGCATCAAATGTAAACCCCGACGCTTCCGCGCGTCGGGGTTTTGTCATGGTATGAGCTATGTTCGCGGAAAAGCGTACGCCCGTTGGTCTGATACAGCCCCGTCTCGGGCTATTGCAAGACAACAAAACAGGCACCCAACCGAAGTCGGATGCCCGCCAATGCCCACATTCCCTATTTAAGCTAAAATTTCATCGATCTTCTGAATCGCATCAGCCGACAAAGTCACTCCGGACGCGCTGGCGTTCTGCTCGAGCTGTTCGATCTTCGTCGCTCCGACGAGCGCGCTTGCCACGCTGCCATGGCGCAGCACCCAAGCGATCGCCAGCTGCGATAGCGTGATGCCCAGCTCTTGCGATAAGGCGATCAGCTTCTCGACCTTCGTCAGGTGCTCCTCCGTCAGGAAGTTCTTGATCCACATGTTCGACTTTGCGTCGTTCGCGCGGCTGTCTTGCGGAATTTGCTGACCGAGACGGTATTTGCCCGTCAGCACGCCTTGCGCGAGCGGAGAGAACACGACTTGCGAAATGCCGTTTTTCTCGCTCACCGGAATCGTTTCTTGCTCGATATTCCGATAAAACATGCTGTATTGCGGCTGATGAACGACGATGCGGTCGAGCAAGTATTTGTCCGATACGCGAAGTCCCTCTTGGATTTGTGCCGCCGTCCACTCGCTCACGCCGACGTACAGTATTTTGCCTTGACGAACGAGATCCTCGATCGTGCGAAGCGTCTCTTCTACGGGCGTATTAGGATCATAGCGGTGACAGTAGAAAATATCGACGTAGTCCATTTGCAGCCGCTTCAAGCTCGCATGCACCTGTTCGAACACGTGCTTGCGCGACAAGCCGCGATCGTTCGGTCCGTCGCCCATCGGCCAGTAAGCTTTGGTCGCTACGACGTACGAATCGCGCTTATGTTGTTTCAGCGCTTGGCCGAGCAACAGCTCCGCTTCTCCGCGCTCGTAGACGTTAGCCGTATCGAAGAAGTTAATGCCCAGCTCGAACGCGCGGTTCGTTAATTGCGCTACGATATCCGTACCGACCGAATTGCCGTACGTTAACCAACTGCCTAAGCTGATCTCGCTCACTTGCAGGCCGGTGTTACCTAATTTCCGATACTTCATTCGTATACCTCCATGCATATTATAGGGATGACGTCCTTGAACGTCTGTCTGTAAACGCGTGTTCATTGTGCGTAAAAGCTCTCCGCGAACGCGCGTTCACTCTGTCGTAAGCGTATCAAGTCGCTTATCCGCTGTCAACCGATACCGAGCTTCCTTCGTTCGCAAAATCAGCCGGCTTCGCGGGAAAGCCGGCTTCGCGCGCTATACCACTTTCGTCACATACCAGAACTCTTCGTCCTTGCGCACCGTAACATAGGTCGGTTTAATTTTCGACCAATCTACCTCGCGATCCGCATCCGTGGACGTACGGTAATCGAATTGTACCGGATAACGCACGCTGCCGTCGTCTTGCTTGACGCCCTTGCCGATCCGGTAACGCGCGATCCATGGACTGGATACTCCGGTAACCCAATTCAGTTCCTCGAACGTCTTACGCTGTTGCTCGCGAGTCGTCGGATCGAGTACGGCGTACTCCATTGCTCCGTTGCGCGTGCGTCGCGCTTCAGCCAACGTCTTGACCGCTTGCTCCGCAGATTTGGCTCCAAGCGCCCGTTCTAACAACGAGATGCGCATCTTAGTAAGCTCTTGCTCTTGCGACTGACCGCCATCCGATGCTTGAGCTTCCTCGGACATCGTGTCGCTCGGAGCCGGGGCGGGCTCCGCCGTCGGCATCTCCTCCGACGTTATCGTATCCGAAGCCGTTACGCTCGCCGCCTCGGCTACCGGCGATTGGTTCGAGTTTGCCGTGCCACATGCCGCCGACAAGCCGACAACAACGGCGCCTACGACCAGTAGATTTATCCATTTGTACATAAGTAAGCCTCCTCCATCTAACGATTAGACGAAGGCGCTTGGGATCCGGTTCTATCGTTCTCGGCAACGAGAACGCCCGCCCCGTCTCATGCCTTGCCGAACCTCTTCACCGACCGCGCCTTCGCGCGCTGCAATTCAACCTCTCGATCTTTAGCCGGCGCGTTCGTCACGAGCGAGTCCAACAACTTGCGCGCCGCTGCGGTAACTTCCTCGATCGCGAGACGGAACGCTTCTTCGTTCGCTTTCGATGGCGCGTTAAAGCCCGACAGCTTCCTCACGAATTGAAGCGACGCCGCTTGGATCTCGTCTTCCGTCGCCGGCGGGTTGAAATTATGTAGCGTTTTAATGTTTCTGCACATCGCGCTCACTCCACTATTCCCATTTTCAATTATTATAATGCCTGCCTTACTCTTCTCCATAGATAATTCCTCGTATTCTCTCCTCGCTCAGACAAAACCGCAAAGCCAGCTCGGTTACGGTCGCCCCTAGTTGGAACGAGTTTACGATCAGAGCATTGCGCTCCTTCAGTTCTTCTCTGATTCCCGTTTTCGTTCCCCAAGCCTTGCGTTGCGTCTGCGGGATGTAGAGGTGGCCACCTTGTATATATTTCTGGATTTCTTCCACTAAGCTCTGCGGCAAAATATCCTTAGCGTTCTTGTATTTTCCCATCGGGTCACCTATATGGACTTTACTAGCTGAATTTCATGCGGCGAGAGGAAGTCGAAGCCTTCCGATGCAAGCAGCACAATTGTCGTGAAGTGACGAGAAGATGCGCGCAACCAAACCCTCTCGGCCTTCATTTGTTTAATTGCAGCTAATGTTGCGGTAATGAATCGCCTCGTATCTTCCCTAGAAATCTCGTATTGGGGTCGAAAATGAACACCGAACGCAACGGTCAGAGCATCACCACGATGCTCCCATATCTTGCAATAGGAAACTGCTTTAATCTCGCCATCCCTATTATCCTTCAACGTAAAGAACAAATGATTCGGCCCGATGTCCGGATACTGAGAACGGTACTCTTCGGCCAAGTAATATTCCCGATCCTCATCCAAGATATCGAAGATACGCGCGATGTCCGCTATGTCTGCGAATGCGATATCGTCCATGAGTAGACGATCAGGACCATTCCATTCACGGAATCGATCATTAGCCATCATGACATGGTAATAACCATCGGTAACGAACCCTTCACGCTCCCACAGCTTAAACTCCTCATTACGAATTTGCCCCGGCTGCAGCAGCGTACCTTTGAATAACTTGTTGCCCCCATGCCGCTTAACGACATCCATACACATCGTTAATAACCCGGAAACCATCTTTTCTTCTCGCTCATCGTCACATCCAAAATGCACATATCCGTTGTGAGTATCCGGGGAGATACCCACGGTCATTAGTGCTACAAGACAACCATTGCGTTCTGCCACGAAGCCGTAATAGGGTAGATGTTTAAGAATATCCCCGCGAGAATCGTCCGTTTCCGGAAATAGCAAGCCTTTAAAGTTAGTACGACGATAGGACATGCCAGGCCTCAGCAGGCCCGCTCGTGCGATCGTCTTATAGCTTAATTGCTCCATTGCCTCGAAATCATCGTCCATTCGAACTTCTCGGTACAGCAGTCGGGTATCGTTCAACGTAGTTCCCTCCATCTCTTCGCACTTCAAGCATGCCACATATCCAATGGAGGCGATAGTTCGAACTTTTTTATAAAAAATCTCATTGCCAAATTTGGAAACGTATCCGATAATCTTTCGCGAGGGAAGCACGATGCTCTTAAGAAACATGGTTCGAGGAACGGCAACGCACGCTCCGGCCAACCGAATGATTCAGCTTTGGCAACATGCTTTATTTGCTTGATCGGGGCTATGCGAAGGTAGCGCCGGTCCGGCGCGCCAAGAAGCTGGGAGGACGCAATCGCATCCATCAAGTCTGAATTAAAACGGGAGCCGCGCGAGGACGGCCTTCTGCAGTCGCTTGCAGCTGCTCGCATTGCCAACCGGCGCAGGTCACATCGGTCTCGTCCACTACGATTACGAGATCGATAATATGTTCTACGTAGCTGAGGAGTCGCGCTATTGCGCCATCGACTTCGACGATGACATGGTTCACTGGTATGGAATGGATATCGCGTTTCGATGCCGAGCAGTCGCCGGATTGGTCCGCGCAGCTGAAGGGTAAGCTTCAGCGCGTCTGCGACCGGATCCGCGCGCAATACGCTTCCGTCTCGATGACGCGGTAACGACAACAACCCGTCTCATCGGAATAAACGCGAGGCGGGTTGTTTATTTTCCAGTTCGGGAATGCAGGATTTGTCAACAAGCTATCGAATCGTACGTCATTTTCCTCTAGGAGGGCACTTGAATGGGATTGTTCAGCGGCCTGCTCAATAACTATTCCGAAGTATCCGTACAAGAGCTTACCGCTCAGTACGGCGCTTACCTCATGCCTCAAGAAAAAATCCTAATGGGCTTCAAGCTCGTTCGCGATTCGTTCATGTTCACCGACGAAAGATTAATTCTCGTTGATCATCAGGGCGTGACGGGCAAGAAAACGAGGGTCGCGTCCATTCACCTTAACTCGATCTATGAAGTGACGATGGAAACGGCGGGTACGGGCTTCGACGATAGCGAAGTTACGATTCACTACATTACTTCGCCCTATTTCAAAACCAATAACGTAAGCACGGCCACCTATAAGTTCGAATTCGGCAAAAAGTTCAACGTTCAGCCCATCTACGTCGCGCTCATGACCATCGCCCACCAGAATAACAAGAGATTGAACGCCTAATCTCGACTATCGCCAACGACCGTCTGCGAAGACGGTCTTTTTGTATCCCTCTAATACTCCCGATCCTGCAGATCCTTATCCGAGAACCAGACCTGAATCTTCTCTACAATGCTGTCGCCCTGCAACGAGATATAAAATTCGTCTTGCCGATAGAGGTGATTCTCCACGCTCTTGAAGCCTCGCTCCCAAAGCTGCATTTCCGATGACGCGATGTCGTCTTGAATCTTAATGTCATAAATCGAGTAGTCCGCGTTCGACGAGACAATATTGCACACGGAGCGATAACAGGAGCTTTCGGAATCGTCCGAGAATCCCAACTCGACCTTATGATCCTCGTACGTTCTGAAGTGCCCGCCGAACCCTTCCTGATTCGTCCCCTGTCCCCATCGATCGATCACGTCTTGCTCGGGCATATCCAGCCGGATCCCGTCCATCCGTAATTGCTTATTGATATCCTGAAAATGTAGCCGAGCATCCATGGAAAAATACACGGCGAACGACACCCCGATTACGATGACGGCCGTAAGCAGCACGACAAGCTTTTTCCCACTGAACACGCCCATCGCCCCCGTCCGATTCGTTCTCGGCAGCTTAAAGCTCAATCCCGATCATCGCGCCAGCCCTTTGAAATAATCTCTGACCTCCAACCAATCGTTCACGCGTACGTATCCCGTTTCATTTTTATTGTGGTTCGCCGTAAATAGAATGCTCTGGCCCTCGAAGCCCTTGAAATGCCTCGTATTGTCGTCGATCAGATAGTCGGCGCGAATGATGCTCTTATCTCCGCAAAATACGAAGTTCATCTCGTTAAGGAACCCGAAATGCTCCTTCAACCATTCGTACTTGGCCGTGAAGGACGTAGGAACCTCCATCGCCGCAGTGGCAATGAAGATTTCGTACGACTCCGATAGCTCTTTGATAACCTCTTGGCTGTGCGGTATTGGATTCAAATCTCGGAAAAAATCCGGCATTAGGATCAATTCGAAGATTTCGTGAGCCAACTCCGGCCGAAGGTCTCTGAGCTTCTTGCCGTGCAGCTCCTCCATCGTAACTTGTTCGTTAAAAGTGCGATTAAACAACTCCAGATGCTTAGTCGAAAATTCCGCAATAACTTCGTCCATATCGATCGCGATTCTTTGCATGCTAACCTCGCCTGCCCCTGCTGATTATTAATGTCATAATTTTGTAATGCCGTTAACGATTCTGTCAACTTCGTTATCGATTTAGTTCGGACTCGGCGGCATGTACCGTATTGCGGAGTAGCGTCGCGATCGTCACCGGGCCGATGCCTCCCGGAACCGGAGTAATCGCGCTGACATGGGGCAGACAAGCCTCATAGTCCACATCGCCAACGTTGCCGGGATTGTAACCTGCATCCAATACGACCGCGCCCTGCTTGATCCACGAGCCTTGAACGAACCGCGGCTTGCCAACCGCCGCGACGACGATATCCGCCGTCTTCACGATCGAAGCAAGATGCTGTGTTTTCGAATGGCAGATCGTCACCGTCGCGTTCCGGTTGAGCAGCATGAGCGAGACGGGCTTACCCAGAATCGGGCTACGGCCGATGACGACCGCATGCTTGCCTTCCAGCGGCACTTCGTACGCGTCCAAGATCGATAGAATCGCTTGCGGCGTGCAAGGTGCGTAGCTCGGCAGATCGAACGCGGTTCTTCCGAAGCCGAGCGTCGTTACGCCGTCGACGTCTTTCCCCAGCTTAATGCGTTCGAAGGCTTCTCGTTCATCAATATGCTCCGGCACGGGGTGCTGCAACAGAATACCGTGAACGAGCGGATCGTCATTCAGTTCGCCGATGACCCGTAGCAACTCTTCGGTTGTCGTTGCGCTCGGCAAGGTAACCCGCTTCGAACGGATGCCGAGGCGTTCGCAGGCGTTGCCCTTCATTCTCACGTACGTAGCCGATGCCGGATCGTCGCCGACGAGTATCGTAGCCAGACATGGTGTAATGCCCTGCTTCGCCAACTCCTCCACTCTCGTCTGCAACTCGGATCTCATGTTACGCGCAACGGCCACGCCATCCAAGATCGTGACTTGTTCGCTCATCCCAATCCCTCCCGGTAAATAGAAAGAGGCAAGGGATGTTCCCTTACCTCTGCCCAGGCGTACGGCTCGTGACGCCGTGCGCTCCCTCGCGGTCATCCGCGTTCGCCAGTTACGCACGGCCGTATTCAGTTGCTACCATTGTAAGCCCAACAGGCTTCGTCGATCAATACCGTTATCGAACAATCGGCTTCTTTCGCATCGTCGATATTATTGAATAATTGATTGCTTATATATTGTATAGCCGATCTTCCGTGCCGTTCGTCGTCACCGCGCAATCCGGATATTTCGATTCGATGAATAGGCACACCTGAGGATAGAACCTCGGCTTTCCCGTAAGAAACCGAACATCCGCCGCACCCTTCTCTTGAATGAGCAGATCACAGATCACCCTAGCGCTGCGAATACCGCGGCCGACATATTCGAGAACCGGCGCATGCCATCTGTCGTCCAGCTCCATCCCGACAGGGAGCGCCGTATCTTCTTGTGCGTTCTCATGCGTGTCTTCTTGCGCATTCCAGCTGAAGAGATCCACCGGAGCAGGCGGTTCCGCTACGGGCACGACGCGTTGTATCGGAATAGACTCGGCACGACGGGGAGGCGCGACATGCCTTAGCTTGGCCAACTGCCTATTGAGCAAGGGCAGGCCGTGACTCACATGCATGCGCACGTCTTCTGGAAGATTACCGCGGCCGACGATCTCAGGATCGTTCTGCCAGCCGTTCTTCACTTTGAGCAGGAGCTCGTCCAGCTCGTAGTCGATCGCGTCGAACCCTTTTTTCACCGCAGCTACGACTTCCGCGTCAATCCCGAGATGCTCCTTCAGATGCTCGATGCCAAACTTCTTTGTCTCTCCGGTCGCTTTATTGTCCACCTGATGCTGGTAGCGCAGTTGCCGACCGCATTCGCAGCGTAGCTCTGGCGAGACGCATCCCGCGTCGATATAGCCCGTATAAATCCAATCAGAAAGCAAAAACTCGATGTCTTCCGGATTCGTGTTGTCCGGTATATGGAAGCCCTTGTCGCGCGCCATCGCGTTCGCGAAGCTCGTCCGGCGGCTACGGTTCAATTGTTTCGTTAGAAAATCCCGTTGCTCCGCGCTCAAGCTCTCCATGATCGCATCGCGTTCTTGCACCGATAGAATTAACATAGCTAGCTCCTTCGTAGGCGTTACGACGCTAACAACCGCGCAAGTCTATTCTAACGGTTGCCACGGCCCTTATTCATGCGGAAAAGTCGGTTTTAAATAGAGGCTGTCGCTTCCGTTAGACAAGTTGCGGTGTTACGCGCCTCGGCATATAGATCAACGAAAGAGCAGATCCAAGGATATGCTCCTTCACATGTTCCACAACGTTAGCCTGTATTCCTGCCAGAATTTTTTGACGAATATTGACGACTGCGTAGATCAGAATTACACTCTAATTTGTGTACTTTAACTTACTCTCACAGGAGAACAATCTATTATGAACATCAAGCTCGTATTGATCAGCTTATATATCGTATTGATTTACTGGATTTCATCGCATCTGCCGTCCATGCATGCTCTGTTCTATCCGACGCTCGGCGCGTTCAGCTTCTTGTTGGCATCGCGCGAGTTCGATATGAAGGAAGCCGGCCGCGTAATGGCCGGAGCGACGATAGGCTCGGCCATCGGAACGTTGCTGCACGCGGCGAGTCCCGGCGTTATCGGGTTACTGGCCGATACGCTCTTCGTCGGATGGCTGATCCATCGGTTCCGTTGGAACGCGCCTCCGATTCTCGCCGTCTCCATTATTCCGTTCTTCGTCGCGCAACCGAACCTGTGGGCCGCCCCCTTATCCGTCATGCTGTCTATCGCGGGCTTGATCGCCGTGCTGGCAGGGGCTCGACAAGCCGAGTCGCTATGGAGGCCGGTCTCTTTTAGAAGCACAATCGCTCCCGAAGCGGAATAACCTAGCCGAATATTGAATGCCAACGCCTACCCACCTTCCGGTTAATGACATGGAGGTGGGTTTGTTGTTACTCTGGATCTATGACGCGAGCCTTATTTTTCCTATTGATTTTGTTGAAATCTGTCGGAAAGCGTGTAGAATAATAGAAGATTCGCACACTTCCTAAACATTTACATTGCAGGAAAATACGCATCTCCGAATACTCCGACACCACACAACTGGACAACCTCACCTAGACCAAGCATTTCTTCCGTTCAGTAGAATGAGAGGATGGAAAGACGACCATGTACTGTAGCCAATGCGGATCGCATAATGATCCGAACGCCAGGTTCTGTAAGGGATGCGGCTCATCGCTTCCAAAGCCCGACAGCTGTAAGCAATGCGGAGAGGAAGTAAGACCTGGGACGGCATTTTGCGCCCGATGCGGTGCCCGCCAATCGAACGGCGCAACGCCTGAGCAGCCTCAGCAACCGCAGCAGCCTGCCCAGTGGACGCCGCCATCGCCATTGCCGGTTCAACCGCCTCTGCCGATGCAGCCTCCGACCGCATTCTTTCCGCCGAATTCGCCGTTGCCGCCTATAACGCCTACGCCTCCTTTGCCATCTGAGCCGACGGCGATAATAATGCCGACACCCGAGCCTATGCCGTATACGCAGTCGCCTCAACCTACGCCGTTCGCACAGACGTATCAGGCCCCGTCTCCGTTGCCTGGTCAGCCTATGCCGACCGCGCAAGCGCAATCGGACGCAGAAGTAGCCGCTGCCATCGCCTTACCGCTGGAATCTTCCGACGCGCCTGCCGCGTCCCGGAAATTCAACTGGCTGTATGCTTCGATCGCAGGCGTTGCTTTGCTACTAGTCGTGTTCGCCGGGCTTTATTTCTCAGGCGTTATTCTCAAAGACCAATCTACCGAGGCAGTCATCGACTCCCCGCCATCCGCCGCGGCATCCGCAACATCGTCGGCGGCCGAAGTGGCCGTCGCTTCGGATATGTCCTTCACGCTCGATAGCGTAGACTCGTCGGCCTATCCGACCATTACCTTGATAGTGGGAGTTCATGGTGCATACGACGACAGCGCGATCGCGGACGCCAAGGTTGCGATTACCGAGCGCGGTCAGCCTCAGTCCATTAAAGAGAAACACGGGAGCGCGAACGCAAAGGCGCTGAATATCGTCTACGTAACGTCCGTAACGAACAGCAACCCGCCAAGCGGCGAAACCCGCATCGTCGAGCTTGATATCGCAGGCAGCAAGCTGTCCGGCTCCTATCAATCGCCGGAGCAATCCGCCGTGACGATCGGCGACCTGAGCTACAATACCGATCAATATCCGAAGGTTAACGTGTATTTCTCGCTATACGACTCGAACGACAATCCCCTCGAGGACTTTGATGGGGCTCAGTCCGCCGTATCGATCACGGAAGACGGCACCGCGCCTAGCAACGTTACCTTCGGCAAGCTGGCGCAGCTTCCGCAGTCGATCAGCACTAACCTGGTCATCGACGTCAGCGGCAGCATGGAAGAGGACGACAAGCTCGCGCGCGTCCAAACGGCGGCAACCTCCTTCTTAAGCCAGGCGGAATTCGGCGCGAACGACGTTGTCGGCTTGATGCAATTCTCGGACGAGTCGAATATTCAGCAATACGACTTCACGCAAAACATCGATTCGGTCCAAAACACGATCAACGGCTTGTATACGAACGGTTGCACGGCGCTGTACGAAGCGCTTAACCAAGCGGTCAGCAACACCGCTTATAACGACAGGGACGGGCTCAAATACGTCGTCGTCTTCACCGACGGCAAGAACGAGCTGTGCGACGGCTCTACGAACTGGGTGAGTCCGAACACTGTCATCAACAACGCGCTTCAATGGGGCGTGCCGATCTATGCGATCGGAGTAGAACAAGACTCGGATTTGCAACGCATCGCCGAAGAGACGAACGGCAAATATATTTTGCTCGGGGACGACATTACGCAGCTAAACGGCATTTACAGCGACATCTATAACCGCAAAAAGAACCAATTCGTCCTGTCCTACGAATCGGCGATTGCAGGCAAAAAAGAGCGCAGCCTAGCGATTAATCTCAACTTGCCGAACCATTACTCGAGCGGCGCCGTTGCGGTCTCGCCGAAACTGCTGGACAATCGGGACGTATCCGACGCGATGCAGAAGTACCAAATCGCATGGTCTCAGGCGATGAACGCCCGTTCCATGGATCCGCTAGTTCCGTACGTCACTTTGCCTCTAGATGCGCTAGACAAAAACTCGGTGTACAACATCGTCGACGCTCAAATTAACGGAGACATTACGTCTTCCGGTTCGCGCTCCGGTGGACTTGTTAATCTCAAGTACGACGAATCCGTCGTCTACAACATTCCGGACTATAAGCTCGTAGACGCCAACAAAGTATCGAACGACCTCTATCAGCTTCGGGTCGAGAAGCGCGTACAACGCGATGCGACCGTGCTCGTGAACCGGAACAAGCCGGAGCTCGGCACGTATCCTCCGCTGACGACGTACAAAGAAACCGCCTATACGTACAACGTCGTGCGCGATGACGGAGCTTGGAAAGTCCAATCCGTCGAAGAAGAGAACGTGGTACCGGTCTGCTACATGGATAGTACCTATACGGAGAAGTACGACCGTCAAGACCACGCCAACACGCAGGCGAACGGCAACTGTCCGGGTGTCGCGCCGAAAGAACGCTAACAAAGCAAGGAGCCTAGCAAGATGTCCGTGAACAAAATAATCGTATCGTTATTCGTCGTGTTGCTGATTGCTATCGTCTCGATCTATACGAGCAATCGCAGCGACGTGAAAAGTTTGAGCGCTCCTCCAGCGCTTCCGCAACAAACCGCCGACGCAAGTCCGACGACTCCGGCGGCCACGCCTAGCGAGATGCCGGCGAGCCCTGTCGCCTCGGCAGCCGCATCCGCTAGCGAATTAACGGAGCAGGCTGAGCAAGCCGCTTCGCCAGTAGCTTCGGAAAGCACGAAGGATGAGCACCGCGACAAAATGCCGGCTTGCCCGCTGTACGTAAGCAAAGATCCGAAGACGAAGCTTGCGGAAAGCTACGTACCGCCGGATCTGAAGCAAGTCGCCAGCCCCAAGGCTTATGACATCAAGAAGAAGCTTGCGGAAAACCTGAAGCCGGACGATGAAGAATCGCTATACAACGAGACGCTCCTGACTAAGCAAGCCGGCGAAGCGCTGGATACCCTGATCGCGGCGGCGGACAAGGAAAAGATCGAACTCGTCGCGTACTCCGGCTACCGCAGCTACAATACGCAGCGGCTTGTTTACGAGCGGTACGTGAACAGCATCGGCCAGGAGGAAGCGGATAAGATCAGCGCCGTTCCGGGCCATAGCGAGCACCAAACCGGGTTGGCAATGGACATTACGTCCAAAAAGCTTGTCGATATCTATAGCAAAGACAAAACGAAGAGCCCGCTGCAGCAATCGTTCGGCGAGGACCCGGAAGGCAAATGGTTAGCCGAGAACGCCCACAAGTTCGGTTTCATCATGAGCTATCCCGAAGACAAAGAGGACAAGACCGGCTATAGCTACGAGCCTTGGCATTATCGTTATGTCGGCGTCGATGTAGCGAGCATCATCTACTCGAGCAACGAGACGTTGGGCGAGTACGTGAGCGAGAGCTGCGGAGCGACGGAATAGTCGCGCTTATAGCGAAAAGCGACCCTTAGGGGTCGTTTTTTTGATGTACAGCTACGCGCGCGCGATGAGTGACCGGCGTAGGGGCGTATAACGTTATCCCATCATCTTATTGTTGCCTTAAGTTGCTCTTGCGCTGGAATAGCGTTACGGGATAATGTTATCGATCGTTACAATGCGCGTCTCCGCCGATTTGAAACACAAAAAAGCACCCCGCAAAGGGTGCTTCTTCGTATGCTCCTGCCTGGCGACGTCCTACTCTCCCAGGACCCTGCGGTCCAAGTACCATCGGCGCTGGAGGTCTTAACGGTCGTGTTCGGGATGGGAACGCGTGGAACCCCTCCGCCATCATTACCAGACCAGAAGTCATTAGATCAAGGCTTGCGCCGTCGCTCGACGGAGTCGAGGCGAACCGCAGACCGTAGGCAGCATTGCGAAGCAATGCGTTACGGGTCTTGCGCCTTGAAAACTGGATGCGAAATCGTGCAGCTTTAGCTGGCACGAACCGTATAGCCTGTTACGGCGATACGATCAAAGCGATTGGTGAAAGTGTATGAAACATCGTTAGCTTACCTAGTCATTAGGATAAGCCCTCGACCGATTAGTACCCGTCAGCTGCACGCATTGCTGCGCTTCCACCCC
>NZ_JBHSNC010000018.1:0-1894 GCF_042655785.1 Cohnella yongneupensis | reverse complement strand
ACACATCGATCCCCCTAAGATATGAGCTATCTAAGGGGGATCGACGTCGGGAATTCACGATCGTTACATGAAATCGGGGGAAAGCTGGTAAAAACCGAATAAACATCACAAAACCATTTTTAAAACCTATATGAACTGAACTTCGCTTTCGGGCTGAGCTTAATCTTATATTGAAAGAATTGGTTACTTGGGCTGCATCGCATTGATGATCCTCATGAGTAAAAGTGGCTTAAATACAGATTTGATGAACCGCCCGCGGCAGCTGAATGGATTAAGACGAGTATTTTCAAGAACCGCCGGTGGCGACTGAATGGATTAAGACGAGTTTTTCAAGAACTGCCGGTGGCGAGTGAATGGATTAAGACGAGTTTTTCAAGAACTGCCTGCGGCAACAGAATGAATCAATACGTATATTTGAAGAACCGCCTGCCGGCAGGGGATTTTCAAGACGAGGAATTAATAAAGATAATAACGAACAAGAGAATAAATATAGTATTTTGTAAGCAAATTCGAAGAAGCCCCCGACATCATGTAACACCATATTCACGCATCGGGCATTCGCCCTCGGTCCGGCACGAAGTTAGAAGTGGAATCGGAGAGGCGTTTCAGTTTCGGGGAAGCTGGATCAGCCGGACACATCCGCACCGACTAACTGCGCAAGCGCAGCCGGCGACTTCGTCGCCTTAAGTCGGTGGGACGTCGTGAATACATGAACGTTATCTGCCATTGCCCTAGTGCTATGAAGAACATCCATCCCAGACCCAAACCTGAAACCTGTTATACAGGAAGCATTTTCGATGAAGAACTCAGACAATTCATATTAGTTAGTTTCATTTCGGTGGTGCTAATATGAATTGTATCAGGAACAGGTTTCAGATCGTTTGGGTCGGGACCGAAAGATTCGTTAAAGCTCTTAACTCTATTGAAGACCTTGATTCAAATCCAATCACATACTTTGAAAGCCTCATTCTGACCTTAACTGCGCCGCACCAATGGTACGTTGCAGCAAGTGATACGGTCAGAACGAGACTTCAAGTACTGATTTAAAGAATCAAGGCTTCAAGAACACGAGTTAAGAGCAAAGGCAACGAATCTTTCTTGGATGAGTCGAGGAAGAGGGCAACAGCAGATAACATGTGATTCACGCATCGGGACGACTCCGTCGCCCCTCGGTCCGGCAGCAGTCCGATGAGATTCGATGAGGCATTTCAGTATACAGGGAAGTGAACTCAGCCGGACACACCCGCACCACCTAACCGCATCGCGGCCGCCCTTCGGGCTTAAGGTGGTTGGGTGTCGTGAATCCCTGGACGTTAGCTGAAATCTCTCTTGCTGCGAAGAGTAAAGAACATATTAGGGTTGTAGATGTACGAGATTCATATGAGCAAGAATGTGATAGTTAAGGTGCAAAATGATACTACGTAAAACCGATTCGAAGAAGTAGAGAGACATCAGCTAACATAGGATTCACGCTTCGGGGGACAAGCCCCCTTCGGTCCGCACATTCGTGCGGACACACCTGCACCACCTAACCGCGTCGCGGCCGGCTCTTCGAGCCTTAAGGTGGTGAGGCGTCGTGAATCCCCGGACGTTATCTGAAACTCCCAATAAACACACAACAACTTAGGAGCAATATTATGACAATCATATTCAAAGAAATAAAAGACATTGATAAACAAGCCATTCAAGAACTTTTCCACTCGGTGGATTGGAAATCAGGAGATTACCCAGAAGATCTTAAACAAGCAATAAACAACTCGCATACGGTTATAACTGCATGGGATGACACCAAATTAGTTGGCTTAGTGAATGCTCTTTCTGACGGAGTGAATTGGAAAGCGAATGATGGAAAACATGCTTAGTCGATATTCTAATATCAAAACAAAAGTGCTGA